>DAIQOT010000002.1:0-52251 GCA_036787695.1 Solirubrobacterales bacterium
CGGCGCCATCGGCGGCGCGTCGTTTCGCAACCGCGTCATCGCCCCCTGGAAGATCGCCTGGAACTCACCGTCGACCGCCGAGCCGAGAGAGACGAACGAGAGCATCTGGCCGGCCTTCATCAGGGCGCCTTTGGAGGAGCCGAGCAGCTCGGCGTAGCGCTCGGCGGTGCGGACCTGGAACTCGGTGCTCTCGGCGCCGGTGAGCTTCTTCCGCAGGCCGACGACGACGGCCTCGCCCGCGGTGCGCGCGGTCAGGGCCGCCAGCGGCGCGGTGCGCCGCACGCGTCCGCGCCGGATGCCGTCCCCGTTTCTAGGCTCTGGAGTCACTGACCTGAGCTAAGTGTACACTTAGGACCGATGCCAGCCGCGAATCCGGTCTCCACCCGCGAACGGATCGTCGACGAGGCGATGCGCCTGTTCAGCCAGAACGGCTACACCGCGACCAGCGTCGCCAAGATCGAGGATGCCGCCGGGCTCACCCCCGGGGCGGGCGGCCTCTACCACCACTTCAAGAGCAAGGAAGCCGTCCTCGCCGCCGGGATCGAGCGCCATCTCGAGCGGCTCGGGGCGCTGCGTCGGATCCGCGGGGTGCTCGGTTCGCTGGGAGACCTCCGGGCGGAACTCAAGCTGACTGCCCGCTACTTCCTCGCCGAGCTCGACGAGGAGTCCGAACTCCTGCGGATCCTCGCCTCCGATGTCCGCAACCGGCCCCAGGTGCTCACCGCCGCGGCCGAGCAGCTGGTCGGCTCGGCCCTGACCGGCTTCGCCGGCTGGATCGCCGCGGAGGCCGAGCGCGAGATGCCGGCCGAGGAGGCGACGGCGCTCGCGATGTTCGGCCTTGGATCGCTGCTGTCCTCACGCCTGTTGCGCGACGTCATCGGCGTGAGCGTCCCGGTCGACGACGAGAACCTGGTCGACGCTTGGGTCCAGACGATGGCCACGGCGATCGCCGGCCGAGATACCTAGCCGACGGGCCGCTGAGGAGCGCGGTCAGCGGCGCAGCTCGGCTCCCAGCCGGGCGGCAAGGCGCACCGAGGCCTCGATCTCGACCTTGCGGATCGAGACGCTCTCGACGTTGAGGCCGAACGGGACCCCCAACCTCCGGCAGAACGCGATCAGGTCGAGGGCCGTCGCGGCCGCCTGCTCGTAGGAGGCCTCGAGGGTGTCGTCGGCGTAGCGGAGCTCGTTCTCGATCCAGCGCGGGACCGCCACCCCGAGCCAGCGGAGGAACTCCAGGGTCTTGAGTGAGCCGCAGACCGAGAAGCTGAAGATGATCGGCACCGGCTCGAGGTTCCGCGCGGCGCACTCGTGGTGGTAGTCGGAGATCAGGTTCTTGGCGGCGTTGACGTCGTAGACGATCTGGGTGATGAAGAAGGAGCAGCCCGCGGCCTGCTTCGCGATCAGGCGGAGGTGCTCGTCGCCGGTGCGGGCATGTCGCTCGGCGATCGCGACCCCACCGAGCGGCAGGTCGGGCTGCACCTCGTCGCGCAGCTCATACGCACGGGCGAGCGAGGTGTGGACCGCCTTCTCACGCGAGGAGGACCCGACGAACACCGCGCGCGCCTTGGACGGGTCCTGCTCCTCCAGCCAGGAGCGGAACTGCTCCTCGCGGTACTTGCCCACCGCCCGGTAGACGATCGCGGGGACCTCCAACGCGGCGAGATCGCGGGCGAGATAGTCGGCGGGGTCCATCGTCGGCAGGAAGGGGAAGGGGCGCTCGTCGGGGTTGCGGTCGCTTTCGTCGTCGATGTCGTAGAGGACGAGCCCGTCGATCATGGGCGAGCGCAGCCGCTCCAGAGTGACCCGCCCGATCTCCGCCGCCTCCTCCGAGCTCGTCGTCAGTCGCGGCGGCGTGACCGCGAAGAGCAGAAACTCCCCCGACCCGGCACCGATGCCCCGTTGCGAATTCACGGGCGGAACCGTAGCCGAGGGCGGCGCGAACGCCGCGCCCGCAGCATCCTCCAGAGCCACCTGCGAACGAACGCGGTCTGGTAGCTCACGCGGCCGGCTGGGGAGAGAAGATCGGCATGGGATCCAGCTTGCGCCCGGACGGCGCTTCCCACCATCGGTGATCCCCCTGGTCTGACCCTGAGAGACCTGGTCAGATCATGCGCCGCTGAGCCGCCCAGCGGGTGAGCTCGTTGCGGTTGGTGAGCTGGAGCTTGCGGAGGACGCTCGAGACGTGGGTCTCGATCGTCTTCACCGAGAGGTGCAGGCGCGCGGCGATCTCCTTATAGGTGTAGCCGCGGGCGATCAGCAGCAGGACCTCGTGCTCGCGCGCGGTGAGTGAGTCGAGCTCGGGGTCGATCCGCGTGGGCGGCTCGGCGGAGTCGGAGCGGCCGCTGAAGGCGTCGAGGACGAAGCCGGCCAGCCAGGGCGAGAAGACCGCGTCGCCGTCGGCCACCCGGTGGATCGACTCGACCAGCTCCTCGGGGGTGATCGACTTGGTCACGTAGCCGCGGGCGCCGGCGCGGATCGTCGCGAGGACGTCCTCGGGCGAGTCGGAGACCGAGAGCGCGAGGAAGCGCACGCCCGGGCGTTCGGCGTGGACGGGCGCGATCACCGCGTCGCCGCCGCCGTCGGGCAGGTGCACGTCGAGCAGGACGACGTCGGGGTCCTTTTCGCGGATCAGCGGGACGGCCTCCTCGACCGTGCCGGCCTCGCCGACGACCTGGATCGTCGGGCCGAGGCCGGCGCGCAGGCCGGCGCGGAAGATCGTGTGGTCGTCGACGATGACGACCTTGCGCAGCGGGTAGGCCATGCGGTCAGCTTCCCATCCGCGGCAACACCAGCTCCACCTCGGTGCCGGCGCCGACGGCGCTGACGACGGTGGCCCGCCCGCCGGAGCGCTCCATGCGGCCGACGATCGACTCCCGCACGCCGCGGCGGTCCTCCGCGACCCGGGCCGGGTCGAAGCCGGCGCCGGAGTCGCGGACGAAGACCGAGGCCTCGTCGTCGGCAACGCGGGCGAGGACCGAGATCTTCGCCACGCCGGCATGGCGCCCGGCGTTCGTCATCGCCTCCCGCGCGGCGGCGGCGAGCGCGGCCAGGCCCCCGTCGAGCGCGCCGTCGGACGGCTGCACGAGGTCGACCTCGATGCCATAGTGCTCCTCGACCTCGGCGGTCGCCGCCCGCAGGGCGCTGCCCAGGGTCGCCGCCTCGCCCGGCGCCTCTCCTCGGTAGAGCCAGCCGCGCAGCTCGCGTTCCTGGCGGCGCGCCAGCGCCTGGGCGCGGCGCGGGTCGTCTTCGCGCTGGATCAGCACCAGCGTCTGCAGGACCGAGTCGTGCAACCGCGCGGCGACGTCGGCCCGCTCGTCGGCGAGGATGCGCCGGCGCCGTTCCTCGTCGGCTTCCGCCCGGGCCTGCGCCAGCCGTGGGCCGACGAGCAGTCCCAGCCCGGCGGCGACGACTGCGGCCGCGATCAGCGCACTCGACAGCTCAGCCAACTTGTTGTCGTCGGTCAGGAACGAGATCGCGCCGCCGACCAGCAGCGCCAGGCCCGCGACGATTCGCAGGAGCTCGGCGGGCCGCGGTCGACCGTCGGCGTCCCGGGCGCTCAACACCTCGTGCCAGACCAGCACGACGCCGGCGGTCAGCAGCGCCGCCGGGATCAGGACGCCGAGCGGCGGGGTGACGACCTGGAGCCCGAAGGCGTACATCACCGCGCCGAGCGCGAGCAGCAGGACGAGGGTGGGGATCGAGCGCGACGACCACGGCGCGACCGGCCCCGGCTCGGCGGGCATCAGCAGGACGAGCGCGCCGTAGGCGATCACCCCGACCCCGCCGGTGACCACGAGGAACGCGGCGGCGACCAGGCGGACGAGGAGCACGTTCGTGCCGAGGGCGCGAGCGAGGCCGGCGCAGACGCCGAAGGCGAGGCGGTCCTCCGCGGGCCGTCGAAGGTCGGGGAGCCTCACCCCCGCGCCTCGACCGGCCGGCCGCTGGTGTCGATCCCACGCACGGGCCGAATGTAGCCACCACGGGGCGCGGATCGCCGGCCGATGCCCTGACCGGGCGAGCCTGCCGGCCGTGACGGGCCCTGCTCGGGTGAGGCGACCGGCCGGTGCCGGGGAGCGGCCTCGACGCGCGCGGCGCGGACCGGGGCCGGCGCGAGCGCGGCGGCCACGACGATGAGGAGGAAGCCGACCGCCTGCGCGACGATGCCGAGGGTGTCTCCCGGCAGCGGGTCACCGAAGACGACGATGCCACCGGCGATGCCGACGACGTTCGCCGCGGTCCCGGTGATCGCGATGACCGGCACCGCCTCACCGTCCTGCAGAGAGCGTGCCGAGGCGTAGAACGAGCCGACCGAGGCGAGGCCCGCGACCAGCAACCAAGGCGAGGCGAGGCCGAGGAGACCGTGGGTACCGAGCAGGCCGGTGAGCGCCTTGATCGCGACGTCCGAGACGCCGAACAAGAGTCCCGAGGCGGCGCCGAGCGCCTGTCCCTGCCCCTTGGCGCGTGCGCCGACCAGGCGCGGAGCGACGATCAACAGCGCGCTGAGGACCAGCAGCCCGCCCTCGAAGCCGGCCATCGCGGCCACCGAGTAGGAGGAGTGCGACCCGTGCACGACCGGCTGGGTGATCGCGATCAGCCCCATGCCCACCGCCATCACGATCAGCCCCGCCCACTGGCGCCTGCCGACGGCGAAGCCGAACAGGCGGTCCGCCGTCACCGCCAGCAGCACGAGGCCGCCGGCGAGCACGACCTGCACGTCGGAGATCGGCGCGAGCGCAAGCGCGAGCACGTGGAAGACCCACGCGCCCGCCGCGACGAGCCAGCCGATCGCGAACCACCGCGACCGAAACAGCGCGGCGGCCGACGCGAGTGGATGCCGCATGTCGACCGCCGGCGCGGCGCTCGCGCCACGGTGCTTGAAGAGGAACGCGAGGTTGGTGACGAACGCGCAAAGCAGCGCGAAGAGAATGCCGAGATCGAGAGAAATATCCATGCGACGAGTCTGCGAGCCGCCTGCCCGGCGCACCATCGGTGAGTACCCTGATCGAGCCCTGAGAGAGGAGCCATTCGACGAAGGGGGGTCAATGTTGGAGTTGCAGCCGCTCGCCGGCTTGGTGTCCATCTGTCGGCTGGGTCCAGACGCCCCGCTCCCGGAGATGCCGGCCGGCGCGCCGATGTGGGCGGCCGTGCGAACCGCGACGGAGCTCTCGCTCGTCGTGCCCGAAGGGGCCGAGCCGGAGGGCGCGACAGTCGATTCAGGTTGGAGGGTCTTACGCGTCGCCCAGGCACACGACCTCGAGGTGACCGGCGTCACCGCCGCCCTCGCCGCGCCACTCACCGAAATCGGAGTCCCGATCTTCATCCTCGCCACCTTCGACACCGACCACCTGCTCGTGCAGAACAGCCGGTTCGACGAGGCGATCGCGCAACTACGGGCCGCGGGCCATCGGATCACCGGCATCGCCTGATCGGCTCGATCGACCAGCCCCCTTAAGGAATCTTCCTGCCACGTACGTAGACAATCCGTACTTGCCACGTACGCTGACATGCTATCTTTGTCGCTGTACGTGGCAGCGATCAACTCCATCCTCGATCTTTCCTCGCTCGTCCGTGGCCGTCGGCAGGCCCTGGGGTTGAGCCAGGCGGAGCTGGCGGCGCGGGCCAACGTCTCCAGGCAGTGGATCAGCGCCTTCGAGTCGGGTCGGCCCGGATCGGAGCTTCGGCTGATCCTCCGACTGCTCGAGGCGCTCGAGCTGCGGCTCTCCGTCGATCCGCTCGACGACGCGCAGGGCGGCGGCAAGGCGCCGTCCGACGCGGTCGACCTCGATGCCCTGCTCGAAGATCACAAGGAAGCCAAGACTGAGGACGAGCGAGGCGGATGAGCGACGAGCTCGTCGTCCTCCTCGGCGACCAGGTGGCCGGCACGCTCACCAGGCTGACCGGTGGGCAGCTCCGCTTCGATTACGACCGCGACTACCGCGAGTCGGAGGCGCCGACGCCGCTGTCGCTTTCGATGCCCGTCCGGATCGCCTCGCATCCCGACCGGGTCGTGACGCCCTGGCTCTGGGGACTCCTGCCCGACAACGAGGCGGTGCTGCGTCGCTGGGCGCGCGAGCTCCAGGCCTCCGCGTCCTCCCCCTTCTCGTTGCTGTCGACCCCGGTCGGCGAGGACTGCGCGGGGGCGGTGAGATTCGTCGCCCCCGACCGTGCCGAGGAAGCGCTCGGCCGCTCCGGGGAGGTCGCCTGGCTCGACGAGGACGGGGTCGCCGAGCGCCTGCGTGAGCTGCGCGAGGACTCGACCGCCTGGCTCGGTGACACGTTCACCGGGCAGTTCAGCCTCGCCGGCGCCCAGGCCAAGACCGCGCTGCTCCTCGAGGGGGACCGCTGGGGCGTGCCGACCGGCTCGATCCCGACCACCCACATCCTCAAGCCCGGCGTCCAGGGACTGGCCGACCAGGATCTGGACGAGCACCTCTGCCTCGACGCCGCGCGGCGGGCCGGCCTGGTCGTCTCGCGCACCCGGATCGAGCGCTTTGCCGAGCTCGGCGCGATCGTCGTCGAGCGCTGTGACCGACTCAGGGTCGGCGACCGGATCGTGCGCGTCCACCAGGAGGACCTCTGCCAGGCGCTCGGCCTGCCTCCGGATCGCAAGTACCAGCGCGACGGCGGGCCCACCCCCGATCGGATCGCCCGCCTGTTGCGCAACGCCATGCCTCCCTCGGTGGCGGAGGAGGCGGTCTGGCGCTTCGCCGACGCGCTCGCCTGGAACTGGCTGATCGGCGGCACCGACGCCCACGCGAAGAACTACTCGCTGCTGCTCTCCGCGGGCCAGGTCCGACTCGCTCCGCTCTACGACGTCGCCTCGGCACTCCCCTACGGGGTCGACGAGCACAAGCTGCGGCTCGCGATGAAGGTCGGCGACAGCTACGGCGTCTACCCCCGCCACGATGACTGGCCCGCCGCCGCCGAGGCTCTCGATCTCGACGCCGAAGCGCTCCACGCCCGGGTCCGAGAGCTCGCCGAGGCCGCCCCCGACGCCTTCTCCGCAGCCGCCGCCACTCCCGAGATCAAGGCCTTCGGGAGCGACCTGCCGGCCAGGCTCGTCGACCTGATCAGCTCCCGCTCGCGTCGCTGCCTGGAGTTGCTGGAGAGCTGAGGGGGCGGGGGTTCGCGGCTGCCGATTCGACGCGGAACCAGAGGACCAGGGCCTCTCCGACGAGGGTCAGACCGAGGGTGAGGACAAGGGAGTGCTCGGCTCCGGCGAGGGTCGCCCCCGCGGCGAGGCCGATCAGGTCGATCACGATCTTGGCGAGGATGTTGACGCCGAAGAGGACGAGGGAGGCGACGCCCCACTGGATGAACGGGGCGCCGTCGCGAGCCGAGACCTTGTCGACGCGGCCGCGCTGGATGCCGAGCGCGAGCGCGACGAGGGAGCCAACCACGGTCACCACGAGGTCGGCCCCGCCGAGCCCGGCGTGACTCAGGTCGCCGTAGCCGATCACGGTGACGATCACCGGCAGGACGAACAGCTTCCTCACCTCGGCGACCGCCTGTCCCTGAACTTTCCGACCGAGGACGTAGACGATCAGCGCGACGTAGAGGAGGACGCTGAGGGCGCTCATCGAGCGTCCCCCGACGACACCACCACCGGCTCCCCCTGGGGCGCCGCCGAGCTCGGACGGGGCGCGCGTTCGCCCGCCTCGATCGAGAGGTTGGGCAGCACCCGGTCCAGCCATCTCGGGAGGTACCAGTTGGCCGGGCCGATCAGGTGCATGATCGACGGCACCAGGAGGCCGCGGATGATCAACGCGTCGGCGAGGACCGCGAACGCCAGGCCGAAGCCGAACTCCTGCAGCAGCCGCTCGCCGCTCAGCAGGAAGGAGCCGAAGACGAGGACCATGATCATCGCCGCCCCGGCGATGATCCGCCCGCTCTTCGCCTGCCCGTCGACGATCGCGCGGCCGTTGTCGCCGTCGGCCCGCCGCCACTCCTCCTGGATCCGCGAGACGAGGTAGATCTCGTAGTCGGTCGAGAGGCCGAACAGCACCGAGAACATCAGCACCGGGATGAAGGCGTCGATCGGCGAGGTGCCGGTCAGCCCCAGCAGCGAGGACCCCCAGCCCCAGTTGAAGACGGCGTTCAGCGCACCGAGGCCGGCGCCGATCGAGAGCAGGTTCATGATCGAGGCGACCAGCGGGATCAGCAGGCTGCGGAAGACCGCCATCAGGAGGACGAAGGCCAGCAACACGACCACCGCGATGAAGATCGGCAGCTTTTCGCTGAGGACGTTGGAGAAGTCGATGTCGGTTGCCGTCTCGCCGCCGACGTGGACGACCAGCCCGGTGCCCCGCGCAGCCCGCGGGATCAATTCGTCGCGCAGCCGTTCGACCAGGCTCACGGTCGCCTGGGCCTGCGGGCTGGTGGACGGGAACAGCGTCGCCACCGCGACCTTGCCGTCCGGGGACGCCATCGGCGCGGTCACCGCGGCGACGCCGGACGCTCCCGACACCGTCCCGAGGAAGCGGGAGAAGGCGCCGCTCGCGGCGGCGGTCGGAGTGTGCGCCGCCAGCTCCAAGGGGCCGTTGGAGCCCGGCCCGAACCCTTCCGACAGCGCGTCGTAGGCCTGGTGGGTGGTGTTGCTCGCCGGTTCGGTGGCGGCGTCGGAGGAGCCCAGCCGCAGGCCGAGGATCGGCGCCGCGAGCAGCGCGATCACCAGCAGCGAGGCAGCCGCGACGCGGGCGTGCCGGCGCTCGACGAACTTCGCCCAGCGGTGCCAGAAGGGGCTCGAATCACTCGTCACGAGCGTGCCCGCGGCGAGCGCCGCGCGCTCGCGTCGCGAGAGCACCTTCGGCCCGAGGAAGCCGAGCATCGCCGGCAGGAAGGTCAGCGAGGTCGCCATCGTCAGCGCCACCGCGACCGCCGAGGAAAGCGACAGGCCGTAGAGGTAGTTGACGCCGAGCGCGAACTGGCCGAGCAGGGCGATGCAGACGGTCAGCCCGGCGAAGAGGACGGTTCGCCCCGAGGTGTTGACCGCCTCGGCGGCGGCGTCCTCGTAGCTCGCCCCGTTCTTGATCGCGCTGCGGTGGCGGCTGATGATGAAGAGCCCGTAGTCGACGCCGACCCCGAGGCCGATCAGCACCGCCAGGTCGGTGGAGACGCTGGCGACGTCCATCGTGTGGGTGAGCAGGTCGATCACCGAGGTGCCGATCAGGAGCGCCAGGCCGGCGGTGATCAACGGCATCAGCGAGGGCATCAGGGCGCCGCCGAAGACGACCATCAGGATCAGGAAGGCGGCGATCACGCCGACCAGGACCGAGAGCCCGGGACTGGCGCTCTCGGCCTTCGAGATCGACTGGCCCTCGAGCGAGATGTGGAGCGCCGCGCCGTCCCCCGACTGGGCCGCTTCGATCAGTTCCTTGCCGTCGCTTTCGGTGACTTCCGACGGGACCATCTTCCAGTTCACGGTCGCGAAGGCGACCTTGCCGTCACGGCTGATCTGGGCGGCGCCGCCCTTCGCGTAGGGGCTGCCGACCGCCTCCACCCCGGGCACCTTGGCCACCCGCGTCAGCGCTTCGCCGAACGCCTTGCGGACCGCGGGCGATCGCACCCCGGCGCCGCCCTCGGCCTGGACGACGATCTGGTCGCCCTCGCCCGAGGCGCTGGGGAAGCCCGCGGTGAGCAGGCTGACGGCGGCCTGGGAATCCGTCCCCGGGAGATTGAAGTCGGAGTTGAATTCACCGCCGACGGCGTGCCCGGCGACGAGGACGACGACGAGCGCGACCAGCCAGGCGCTGACGACCTTCCCTCGATGGTTGAAGCAGAAACGGGCCAAGCGGGTCATGGCAGTACCTCCGGTTGGGATTCGATGTGGGGACGAAGGGCGTCGATCGTGGTGCGGACGTGGGCGCGGGCGGCGGCCTCGGCGCGGTCGGGCTGGGCGCAGCAGATGGCGGCGAGGATCAGCTCGTGCTGGTCGATCGCCCGCCGCAGGTGCTCGAGGCCGAGCACCGTGGCGCTGCGCGAGGTCGACCGCAGGGTCGAGAGCTGCGTGCGCAGGACCGGGTTCGCCGAGCCCTCGACCAGGGCGAGGTGGAAGGCGACGTCGGCCTGCAGGTAGGCGTCGCGATCGCCCGCCTCGACCGCCGCCTGCTGGCGTTCCAGCGCGGCGCGGCAGCGGCGGCCGAGCGCCGGGCCACGGTGGGTGGCGGCGAGCCGGGCCGCCAGTCCGTCGAGGACCTCACGGACCTCGAAGGCGGCGAAGAGGACGTCGGAGCCGTTGGCGGCGACGCGGGCGGCGGCACCCGGGCCGGCCTCCTCGACCAGCCCCTCGCGGCCGAGGATCCGCAACGCCTCGCCGACCCCGGCGCGGCCGAAGCTGAGGTCCTCGGCCAGGGCGCTCTGGGAGAGCGCCGCGCCGGGCGCGATGCGGCCGCTGAGGATGCGTTCGCGCAGCACGTCGGCGATCTCGTCGACCGACGCGGCGTGCGACCAGGGGGAGCTTCCGTCCATGCCACGGTTCTACGGGCCGCGTCCCGTCCTGCCATCCCGGACGATTGACCATCTTCGGCCGGCGACTATGTAGGCGCGGCGCCGCTCAGAGGGAGACGCGGGCGACGTAATCGCCGGCGGCGGCGCGATTGGTCGCGCCGATCTTGCGATAGGCGTTCTGCACGTGGCGCTCGACCGTGTGGACGCTGACCACCAGCTCGGCGGCGATCTCCTTGTTGCTGCGACGGGCGGCGACCAGGCGCAGCACCTCGGCCTCGCGAGGGGTCAACTGGTCGGGGAGCACTCGGTAGGCGGCGGCGAGGACGGCGACGCGGCGGCTCCACTCCCCCATCCCGAGCTCCTCGAAGCGCGCCGACGCCGAGGCCAGCAGCGGCGCGGCGCCGACTTCGCCGCGCTCGACCCGCATCCGCGCCTCGTCGTGGTCGACGATCGCCCGCAGCGGCCACTGGCGGCGGCGCTCCAGCGAGGCCCGCGCGCGGTCGAAGAACTCCCGCGCCCGGTCCGGGTCGCCGCCGAGCGCGTTCAGCCGGGCCACGGTCAGGTTCGCGTCGGTCATGTAGAAGTCGCGCCGGTCGGCGGCGAGCAGCTCGGCCGTCGGCAGCAGCGTCGCTGCCAGGTCGGCGTCGCCGAGCTCCCAGATCGCCGCGCCGGCGAGGCCCACCGCGTTGGCGGTGGTCGAGGCGGTCGGCTCGTCGACGCGGACCGCGGGCAGCAGGTGGCCGAGGACCTCCCGCGCCCGCTCGCCCTCCCCGGCCAGCGCGAAGGCTTTCGCGGCGAAGGCGGCGCAGGCCAGGCCGAGCCAGCCGGAGAAGTGCTCGGCGCTGCGCGACAGGTCCCACATCGACCGCGCCAGCGCCGGCCAGTCGGCGCCGCGATTCTGGGCGGTCAGCTCCCGCACCAGTGTCATCAGCGCCTCGGTCGAGGGGCCCGGGGCCTCGCCGGCGCTGAGGTCCTCGGCTTCGCCGATCGCCGCCGCGGCGGCCTCGAATTCACCCCGACCGCCGGCCAGGGCGGCGACGAACACCCGGGCGATCACCCGGTGCGGGGCGAGGCCGAGCTCCGCCGCCACGGCGACGAACTCGGCGGCGAGCCGATCCGCGTCGGCCGAGCCGCCCGGCTCGAGCAGGGCCAGGTAGCCGACGATCGGGACCAGGGCGCGCAGGCGCGCGACCGGGTCGCGCCAGCCGTCGACCCGCGCGACGAGGTCCTCGAGTTCGGCGCCGAATCCGGGCAGCCAACCGTCGAGGGTCAGGTAGTAATCGGCCTCGGTCCCCTCTTCGCGGGCGATCCGCACCGCCTCGGGGTCGAAGGGAAGCCAGCCGAGCACCGGGATCGGCCCGAATGCTTCCGGGGCGACGAAGTGGTCGAGCAGGGTGAGCCGCGCCCAGGCGAGGGTGTGGGCGTCCCCGAGGCCGGCCAGCGCCCGCCCGATCAGCGGTTTCAGCTCGACCACTCCCGAAGGCGCGACCCAGAACGCTTCGGCGACCGCGTAGACGAGCGCCGCGACCTCGTCAGCCGAACCGCCACCGCCCTCGAGCAGGTCGACGGCGGCGGCCAGGGTCGCCGCCGCGTCCTCGACCAGACCGGCCTCGGCCTCGGCCAGGGCCAACTCGGCGGTCAGGGCCGCCCGCCTCTCGCCGTCGTCGCCGACGAGCAGCTCGAGGCCGAGGCGCAGGGCAATCACGGCGTCCGCCGGCGCCTGGGCGGCACGGGCGCTCGCGGCGGCGGTCGAGGCGAACGCGGCCCCCCTCTCGGCCCCGGCGAGGCCCGCCGAGGCGTGGTACTGGCGGACCAGTTCGCCGGCGACCGGCGTCAGGTCATCGGCGTGCAGACGCTCCAAGGTCTCGGCCAGGCGCCGGTGCAGGCGCACGCGCCGGCTCGGGCTGGAGAGCTCGTAGAGCGTCTGGCGGACCAGGGCGTGGGAGAAGTCGTAGCGGTCCTCGCCGACCGGCCGCACCAGCTCGGCGGCCAGCGCCCCGTCGAGGCAGTCGAGCAGCGGGCCTTCCTCGAGATCGGTGAGGGCGCCGAGCTCGGCGAAGTCGAAGCCGGCGGTGAAGACCGAGGCGAGCTGGAGCATCTGGCGGGCCTCCGGGGCGAGCGCCGCGACCCGCAGCCCGACCGCCGCCCGGATCGACTCCGGCAGCAGCTTGCGGGCGGCGGGCTCGAGGGTCATCTCGTCGCGGCCGAGGAGGAAGCGGCCGAGCTCGACCAGGAAGTAAGGATTGCCGCCGCTCTGGCGGTAGAGGCCGGCGACCGCGGCGGCGTCGAGGGCCTCGCCCGCGGCCTGCCCGAGCAGGTCGGCTCCCTCGCGCGCCGCGAGGCCGTCGAGCAGCACGTACTCGCAAGAACGCTGGCGGCCGATCTCGGCGAGGCAGCGGGCGAGCGGATGGCCGAGCGCGAGGGCGCCGCCGCGGAAGATCACCACGATCAGGGTCTCGCGAGCCAGCCGGGCGACGTGATGCAGCAGCTCGAGCGCGTCGGGGTGCGCCCACTGGGCGTCGTCGAGGACGACCACGGGAGGAAGGGGCTGCCAGTCGAACAGCCGCGCCAGCGCCTCGGCCATCCGCAGCCGCGCGACCTGCGCCGGAACCGCCTCCGGTGCCGCGCCCCCGTCGGACGACGCCGGAGCCAGCGGGGCGAGCCAGCGGCCGTCGGCGCCGATCCCGGATCCCGCCTGGCGGGCCCGGGTGACGAAGCGCTCGGTCGCCTCGTTCCAAGCGCCGTACGGGCTGGTCGCGCCGCCCTCGTAGAACGTCCCCCAGAGGACCTCGGCGTCCTCGGCGCGCGCCCGTCGCGCCAGCTCGGCGACCATCCGGGTCTTGCCGATCCCTGGTTCGCCGTGGACGACGACGACCGGCGCGCTCGCGGACGCCGCCGCCCGCCAGGCGCCCTCGAGTACGGACAGCTCGGCGGCGCGGCCGACGAACTCCCAACCGCTTTTCGGCCAGTCAGCCATCGCGGCGAGTTTGGCATTCCCTCGCCGTCGCCTAGGGGGACGCTCCGACCATCGGGCCGGCCGTGGGCGCCGGGCGTCGAGCCTCCGGCGCCCGGCCGAAGGCCACCCAGGCGGTGCCGATCACGGTCGTCGTCAGCAGCGGAGCCGCCAGCGGAGCGACGTCGCGGGCGTCGACCATCAACACGCCGCCGAGGACGGCGCCGGCGAAGGCTGCGGCGACGATCGCCGCCAGCCGCCAGAGGTCGCGCGGCACCCTCGGGCCGCCGGCCAGGTCCGACATCAGCGCGGTCCAGGTCGCGGTCGCGGCGGTGGTGAAGACGGCGCGGATCCCGACCGAGAAGATCGCCCCGGTCTGCAGCCCGGCCGCCAGGGCGCTGATCCCGATCAGGACGTCGGCGCTGCCGTTCGCCGGCTCCCCGCCGACGCCGATCCAGAGGGCGAGGAAGGCGGCCTGCGCCAGCGCCACGACGCCCAGCACCCCGGTCACCCGCGGCGGCCAGAAGCCGCGCGGCGGGTCGGTGGCGACGAATCGACTGGCCGCCAGCGCCCCGCAGCCGAAGGCAGCGAACGACACGGCCGCCCGCATCACCGGCGGGCCCGGCGCCCCGGCCGTGCCGAAGCCGAGCACGACCAGGTTGCCGGTCTGGAAGGCCGAGTACACCTTGCCCAGCCCGAGCCAGCTGACCGCGTCGATCGAGCCGATCGAGGCGGTCAACAGGACGAGCATCAGGTCGCGCAGGTGGGTGCGGTCGAGCCTGCCCATCAGGGGGCGCCCACGATCAGCTGCTTGTCGGCGCGCAGGGCGGCGACGGTGGCGGGGTCGAGGTTGAGGTGGGCGGCGACCAGCTCCGGCGGCGTCAGCGCCATCCACTGCTGCAGCGAGATGTCGGCGTAGTGGTCGCTCTTGAACAGCTCGAGGAAGGTGAGCGTCTCGGTGCCGGTGTTCTGTACGTAGTGCCCCATCGCGAACGGGACGTAGCCGACGTCGCCGGCCTGGAAGTCGAAGGTCCTCGCCTTGCCGCTCGAGGCGAACACGGTCATCCGGCCCTTGCCGCCGAGGTAGTACTGCCACTCGTCGGCGTTCGGGTGCCAGTGCAGCTCCCGCATCCCGCCGGGCTCGACTTCGACCAGGGCCGAGGCGATCGTGGTCGCGGCGGGGAAGTTGCGCGAATCGGTCACCCGCACGCGACCGCCGGGCGCCTCGATCGGCTCCTGGGCGTGCATCCGGTGCGTGAACCGCTGGCGCGAGCCGCCGACCGGGCCGGCGACCACGTCGTCGTCGCGGGTCGGAGGAACGTCGCCGGCGAAGATGTAGCGCTCGTTGTCGAGGTCGGTGGGCAGGTTCGCGAAGGCCTCCTCCGGCAGCCCGAAGTTCTGGGCGAGGACGTCGCGCGGCGTGTGGGCGAACCAGTCGGTGATCAGGAAGGTCTCGTTCTCGGAGAAGTCGCCGCTGTCGAAGACGAGGAGGAACTCGCAGCCCTCCTCCAGCCCCTGGATCGAGTGCGGGAGGCCGGCCGGGAACAGCCAGAGGTCGCCGACGCCGACGTCCTCGACCACGTTGCCACCCTCGGCGTCGACCACCGTGACCCGAGCGCGGCCGGCGATCATGTAGGCCCACTCGGCCTCCTTGTGCCAGTGCATCTCGCGGATGCCGCCCGGCTTCAGTCGCATGTTCACGCCGGCCAGCTCCTTGGCGATCGGCAGCTCCCGCGTGGTGATCTCCCTGCCCCAGCCGCCGGACAACACCCGGTTGCGGGCCTGCGCGTAGCCGAACTTCAGGTTCGGGATCGTCCCGGCGTCGGTCTCCGGCGGCAGCAGCAGACTCGGGTTCTCCGCCTCGAGCGCGGGATTGCGAGGGCCGAGGATCGACGCCCCGCGCTCCCCGCTGATCGGCTCCGCGTCACCTTCAAAAGTGCCGCGCGTCGCCTCGATGGTCGTCTCCATGATGTCTCCTTGCGTGGGGGTTGGTGAACCGTCCCCGCCGTTCTAAGCGCGGGCCCACCCCCTGACATCCCGGTGGATTGACCATCTTCGCGGTGCCGACTATGTAAGTGGAGACGGAGCGCCGGCTCGAACTGAGCCGCATCCCTTGGCCCGCCGATGCTGCAAAGTAGATCGTTATTGATTTACTTTGCAGGACAAGTCCATAAGCAGTGCTTCGTTACCACTCATTTTTGAGCTAGAATGAAGTATGACCCAGATGAGAACGGCATCCGCGCTGGCCACGCTGGCCGAGGACCAGTGGGGCCTCCTGACCCGCCGCCAGGCCGAGGCGGCGGGCATCTCGACGGCGACGCTGCAGCGCCTGAGCGCTCCGGGCGGGGTGCTCGAGCGGATGGCGCACGGCGTCTACCACCTGGCCGGGGCCCCGCTCTCCGACCATGCCGACCTCCGTGCCGCGTGGCTGGCCCTCGACCCCGACACCGTCGCCTGGGAGCGCGACCCAGAGCAAGGAGTGGTATCCCACCGCTCGGCGGCTGCCCTGTACGGGATCGGCCACCTGCCGGCCGACCACCACGACTTCACGCTGCCCGCCCGTAGGCAGACGCGACGCAAGGACGTGCGCCTGCATCGGCGGCCGCTGGCCGACCGCGAGTGGATCACCCTGCGCGGCCTGCCGGTCACCCGGCCCTCGCGGATCGCAGCCGACCTACTGAGAGAACGCGAAGACCCCGGGGGGGTGGCACAGATCGTGGTCGACGCGCTCCGCGAGGCCTACGACTCCCCCGCGACCTTCGCCGAAGCCCTCTCCCCCGTCGCCGCCCGCCTCGGCTTCCGCTCGAGTGACGGCCTCGCGGTGCTGCGCTGGATGATCGAACTGGCCGGCGCCGAAGAGGAGGGCCGGCGCTGGCTCGAGGATGCCAACAAGAGCGTGAAACGCGATGGCCACTGAGAGTCGATACGGGAGCCCGAAAGCGTTCCGGCGGGCGCTTACCGACAAGCTCGGCGCGGTCGCTCGCGAGGGCAGGTGGGAATTGCCCCAACTGCAACGACAGATCGCCTACGACCGCCTGCTCGCGCGCCTTTACCTGACCGACCGCGGCTGGATCGTGAAGGGGGCGACGGCGCTCCTCGCCCGCGAACTGGGGGTGCGCGGCACGATCGACATAGATCTCTACCGCGACGCGGACGTCGACGTCTCCCTGCGCGAACTACGCGAGGCCGCGGCCTCCGATCTTGGCGACTGGTTCACCTTCGAGCTCGGCGCCGCCCGGGCGGTGAGTGATGGCACGGCGGCGGTTCGCGCGCCGATCCACGCGTTGATCGGGCCGACCGTCTGGGCCTCCTTCCACGTCGACCTGGTCGGCTCGGAGGTGGCGATGACCGGCGACCCCGACGACGTCCCGGCCCTCGCCCGAGTCGGCATGCCCGACATCGAGCAGCCCGGCTACCGCGCCTATCCGCTGGTCGACCATGTCGCCGACAAGGTGGTGGCGATCTTCGACCGCTACGGCAGTGCGGCCCTGCCCTCGACCCGCTACAAGGATCTCGTCGACCTGATCGCGATCGCGACCGGAGCATCGGTCGAGGCGGCGCCGCAGATCACCGCGCTCGCCTCCGAGGCCGAGCGGCGCGGCGTCTCTCTGCCGAGCCACTTCGAGGTCCCCGACCGCGAGTCCTGGGAGCGCGGCTACGGCGCGGAGGCCGGACGCTCGCTGCTCGACATCGCGCAGACGCTCGACGACGCCTTGGCGATCGTCCGTCCGTTCCTCGACCCGTTACTGGCGGGTGAGGCGGAGGGGCGCTGGGACCCTGAGCGCGGCGCCTGGGTCTAGCCGGTCCCGCCAAGCCACGGTGTGACCGTGTCCAGCCACAGGCCTGGCTCGGTGACGTGGGCGTGGTGGCCGCCGCGGTCGAGGGTCCTGATCTCCCAGCCGGGATGGCGGGCGGCGGCGGCGAGGGCGAAGTCGATCGGCACGTGGTGGTCGTCGCGGGCGTGGACGACCATGACCGGGGACGAGATGGCGTCGGCGTCGGCGTCGAAGGCGGCGCGGTGGAGGCCCAGCCGGGCCAGGGCGGCGAGCGCGGAGAGGCCACCGGATCGCGAGGTCGACTCGACCGGAGCGCCTGATCGGCCTCGGAGGGATCGCACATAGGCCACTCGATGGGCGGCGTAGTCGCGGATCGTCGCCGGCATGCTTCGGCCGTTGCGCGCCGGGGGGAAGAAGCAATCGGTGAGGACGAGGGCGGCGAGCGGTCGGGGACGCTCGCGGGCGAGGCGAAGCGCGAGGACGCCGCCGATCGAGTGGCCGATCAGGATCGCCCCCGGCGGTACCGCGGCGTCGACGGCCTCGAGCGCCTGACCGGGCGAGCGCGGCAGGCTAGGGGTAGCGACCCTCCCGAACCGTTCGATGCCGCCGCGCACCCCGTCCCAGTCCGACGGCGAGCGCCCCAGGCCATGGAGGCAGACGACATCGCGGGCGACGGGCTGGCCACCCCCTTGGGTCAAATCCGGCGACCCAGCTCTTCGAGGTCCGCCTTCGTCCGGGCGAGGCCTTTCGACCCCATGTGTCCGGTGAGCTGCCCGTTGTAGTCGTCGGCGAGGGCCACCGCCTTGCCAAAGGATTTCTTGCCTTTGGCGGTCAGGTGGATGCCCGCCTTGCGGCCGGAGCCAGGTTTGTCGCGTTTCAGCAGCCCGCGCTCGACCAGGATCTCCACCTGCTCGCCGGCGCTCTGCGGGGTCACGCCGATCCGGCGGGCGAGCTCCGCCGAGCCGACCCCGTCCTCCTTCATCACCTGGCCCAGCATCCCGAACTGGCGGGCGCTGAGCCCGACGCTCCCCATCAGGTCGCCGAACGACTGCGAGAGCTGATGCCCGAGCCGCACGATCAGGTAAGGCAAGGACTCGTCGGCATCGAAATCTTCACGTTCAACCATCAGGCTCCTTACGGTCTGCTACGGTGCTCCCCATGAGCAACCATAAGGAACCTTACAGCGTCCGGGTGCTTCGGCACCGCAAGCTGATCGTCTCCGTCTGGATCCTTCTTGCCGTAGTCGGAGCCTGGGCCGCGAGCTCGATCAACGACCATCTCTCCCAGTCCTTCGACGCGCCCGGCAGGCCGGCGTTCGAGGCGAACAAGGAAATCGTCAAGACCTACGGCAACGGCGGCCTGATCTCGCCGTTCGTCCTCGTCGCCGCACCGAAGGACGGCACGCTCTCCGAAGGCGGCAACGATGCGGCCTTCACCAAGGCGGCGAAGGAAGTCGCCGCCGCCGTGCCGGGCTCCCGCCTCGCCGGACTCGGCGCCGGCGGGCCGGCGAAGGACTTCGAGTCCAGGGACGGCAAGGTCGGCTACGCCTTCGTCTATCCGCCACCGGGCCCGGAAGCGCCGGAAAAGAACGAAGGCGCGCTCAGCGCCGTGCAGAAGGCGGCCGCGCGGCACTCGATCGGCGGAACGCCCCTGCGCGTGACCGGCGTCGAGGCCCTCAGCGAAGACTCCGGTGGCGGCGGTGCGGGCCTCCTGTTCGAGACGCTGATCGGCGCGCTGGGAGCGCTGATCGTGTTGGCCCTCGTGTTCGGCTCCTGGCTCGCGATCGTGCCGCTGATCATCGCCGGAGCCTCGATCCTGACCACCTTCGCGATGCTCCGGCTGCTCGCCGAGATAACCCAGGTCTCCTTCGTCGTCCAGTTCCTCGTCGGCCTGATCGGGCTCGGCGTCGCGATCGACTACTCGCTCCTCGTCGTCTTCCGCTGGCGCGAGCAACGGGCCAAGGGCGAGACCGGTGAGGCGGCCGTGGTCGAGGCGATGAAGACCGCCGGCCACGCGGTCGCGGTCAGCGGCTTCACCGTCGGGATCGGCCTCCTCGCGATGGTCGTCGTACCGGTCCCGTTCATCCGCTCGATCGGCTTCGGCGGCCTGATGATCCCGATCGTCTCCGTCCTCGCCGCCCTCACCCTGCTGCCGATCCTCCTGGCGAGCATCGGCGAGCGCCTCGACCGACGCCACAACGTCGAGCGCGACGCTCAGGCGGGCGCCTTCTGGACCCGTTGGTCGACCTGGGTCGTGCGGCGACGCCGGCCGGCCGCGATCGCCGGGGTCGGCATCCTCGCCGCGCTGGCGGTCGTCGCGCTCGGCCTCAACCCCGGCCAGCCGTCGGTCGACTCGCTCTCCTCGGGCGGCGAAGCCAAGACGGCGCTCACGAGCCTCGAAGACGCGGGCGTCGGGACCGGCGTCCTCACCCCGATCGAAATCCTCACGGCGAAGTCGACGGCCGGCGCCGACGCGGCGCGGCTGGCGAAGGTCGAAGGCGTCGAAGGGATTCTGGCGCCGACGGGACCGCAGTGGGAGCGGAACGGCACCGCGGTACTGGCGGTCGTGCCGGGGAGCGACTCGGGATCCTCGTCGGGCCGCGACACCCTGGAACGGGTCCGCGACCTCGAAGGCGACCTCCCGGGCGACGCCAAGGTCGGCGGCCCGGCGGCGCAGGACCGTGACCTCACCGAAGCGATCTACTCCTCGTTCCCGCTGATGGTCGCGATCATCGCCCTGGTCACCTTCGGCCTGCTGGCGCGCTCGCAGCGTTCGATCGTCCTGCCGATCAAGGCGATCCTGCTCAACGTTCTGTCGATCGGCGCCGCGTTCGGGATCGTCGTCCTGATCTGGCAGAAGGGCGTCGGGTCCGATCTGATCGGTGGTGTCCCCGCGACTGGGGCGATCGTCAACTGGGTGCCGTTGGCGATATTCGCCTTCCTCTACGGACTCTCGATGGACTACGAGGTGTTCATCCTGAGCCGGGTCCGCGAGGAGTACGACCGCCGCGGCGACACCGACGAGGCCGTGATCCGCGGCATCGGCAGGACCGGGCGGCTGGTGACGAGCGGGGCGATGATCCTGTTCCTCGCCTTCGTCGCCCTCGCCTCCGGGCCGAGCATCGAAATCAAAGTGTTCGCGACCGGCCTCGCGGCGGGGATCGCCCTCGACGCGACCGTGGTGCGGATGCTGGTCGTACCGGCGGTGGTCAGCCTGCTGGGCAAGGCGAACTGGTGGCTGCCCGGCTGGGCGAACCGCCTGGTCTCGAACCCCTCCTCAGAGGTCCCCGGTCAGGGAAGCCTGGACTGACGGTGCGAGGAGCTCGACGACGGCCTCGGGGTCGAGGCCCGCGATCGGCTCGAAGGCGAGCACGTAGCGGATGATCCCGAGGCCGAGAAGCTGCGAGGCGACGAGGTTGGCGCGCAGCTCGAGCTTGTCGGAACCCAAGGCGGCGAGCAGGGGCTCGAGGATCTCCAGCTCGATGAACTCCCGCAGTTGCCGGGCGGCCGCCTCCTGGTTCATCGCGGCGCGGAGAAGCGCGACGATCGTGTTGCGCTTTTCCGCGGCGTCCCAGGTCGAGATGAAGAGCTCGACCAACCTCTTCCCCGCGCCCGCCGGATCGTCGCCGACGACCCGCGGGACCTCGGCCGCCGGATCGAAGGGCCAGTCGATCGCGGCGACGAAGAGCTCGGTCTTCGAGCCGAAGAAGTGCATGACGAGCGCCGGATCGACGCCCGCCTCGGAGGCGATCGAGCGGATCGTCGTGGCGTCGAAGCCGAGCGAGCCGAACTGCTGGGTGGCCGCGTCGAGGATCGCCGCTTGCGTTGCCGTCTCTCCCGGCCTGCGTCCGGCCTTGCTCACTCGTCCACCTCTTTCGCCGCGTCCGCTGATTTCAACAGTGTATAATTCAACAATGTTGAATTCGTCTAAAGCCCTATTCAAGATCCTGCTGCCGGCGACCGTCGCCGGCCTCTTCATCGGCTTCGCCTTCGTCTTCTTCTTCACCTCCGCGCTGCACGACCCGAAGCCGGACGGGATGAAGGTCGGCATCGTCGCCCCCGCCCCGGTCCAGGCGAAGGTTCAGGCCGAGCTCGACCAGGCGATCCCCGGCGGGATCGAGCTCGTCAGCTACGCGACCCCCGCGGACGCCCGTGAAGCGGCCCGGGAACAGAGGGTCAACGGAGCGTTCGTCGCCGATCCGACCCGACCGAAGCTGATCAGCGCCGGGGCGCTCGGCGTCTCCGTCAACGACGTCCTGCGAGCCGCGTTCGGCGCGGCCGCGGCTGCCCAGGGCAAGCATCTGGCGGTCGAGGACATCGCCCCGGCGCCGACCCACGACGCCCGCGGGATCTCCGCCTTCTTCGTCGTCGCGGGGACGACGATCGGCAGCCTCATCTTCAGCATCGCCCTCTACTTCCTCGGCGGCCACGGCGGCTTCGCGCCGATCCGCGTGCGCCTGGCGTTGATCGGCGGCTTCGCGGTCCTCGCCGGTCTCGTCTTCGCCGCCGACACCGAATGGGTCGCCGACGGGCTGGCCGGCTCCTACTTCCAGGTCGCCGGGATCATCGCCCTGCTGTCGGCGTCGATCTCGTTGACGACGGCGGCGGTCGCGCGCTGGCTCGGAGCGATCGGCCTCTCCCTCTCGACGCTCTTCTTCATGCTCTTCAGCCTGCCGGCGAGCGGCGGCGCGGTCGGCCCGGAATTCGTCCCGTCCTTCTACCACTCGGTCGAGCAGGTCCTACCGAGCCACGCGGCGCTGCAGGCGCTGAGGGGCGTCGTCTACTTCGACGGCGGCGGCGTCCTCGGCCCGGTGCTCATCCTCTGCGCCTGGATCGCCGGCGCCCTGCTCCTCAGCCTCGGCGCCCATCTGGCCCGCCACGCGGCGCCGCATCCGCCGGTGATCGGGAAGACGCCGGACCTCTCCGCCGCCGTCCGCGGCTAAGAACTCTTGGGGGCGGCCTTGAACAAGGTCACGTTGCGGTCGTGGGGAGTGCCGGCGAAGCCTTGGGGTCGGCCGCCTTGGGCATCGAGGTAGGAGAGTTCGCGGGAGATGTCGCCTAGTTCGTCGGGGACGTGGTCGAGGAGCCAGGTCTGGATCGCGATGCCGCCGCCGGCGGTCTCGTGGAGGCGCAGGGCGCGGGCCTGCTGGGGGTAGTCGATCAGCGAGGCGGTCGAGATCAACCAGTAGCCGCCGCCAGAGCCCTTGCGCGCCTCGATCCGGTTCTTGTGGGTGTGGCCGGAGAGGACCGCGGCGACGCGCGGGTGGCGATCGAGGAGGGACAGGACGGCCGAGCCGCCGACCGAGTTGGTCAGCGGCTGGTGGGTGACGACGAGGACCCAGCGGTTCCCGGCGCGGGCGAGTTGCCGCGTGAGCCAGTCGCGCTGGCCGGAGTGCACCAGGCCGTCGGAGCCGCCTTCGCGCCGGACGAGGTCGAGGACGATCACCCGCAGGTTGTCGCCGAGGTCGAAGGTGTAGTCGAGCAAGGCGCCGCCGCGGGGCAGCGAGGCCGCCTTGCGCAGCTGCGCGACAACGGTCGCGGCGCCCAGCTCGCGGCGGCTCGCGTCGGACGGGACCTCGACACTCGGCGCGGTGAGGAGCTGGCGGATCAGCGGTTCGAAGAGGCCCGGGTCGGGGAGTCCGTCGGGCGCCGCGGACGCCAGGCCGTTCGCCCCGGCGGGAGCCTTCAACCCGGTCGGCAGCCTCCACACGGCGCGATCGCCGCGGGCGAGGCGGTCGGTCAACGAAGTCGGCGCGAGGATCCCCTGCACGAGCAGATCATGGTCGCCCAGCACCGGATACCAGGGTGCCTTCAGCCCGGGGGCGTGGAACCGCCGGGTGGCCGCGGCGAGTAGGCCCGGGTACCGCGGGGCGTCGATGTCGGGCCGGTAGTAGAAGGGGTCGGCGTCGCGCGCTTCCTGCACCCCGTGGTAGCGACTCCCGCCGCTGCCGGGGTCGACCCACCCGCCGGCGAGCAGCGCCAGCCCGCGGATCAGCTCGTTTTCCTGCGCGTTGTCGATCAGGTCGCCGCCCTGGATCACCGCGTCGGGACGGAGCGCGTCGATCGCCCGCACGGCACCGTCCATGACCTGGGCGGTAAGCGCCTCCTGCGGCCTGAAGGTCGAGTTGAACGGCTGCCCGAGCTGCGAAAGGAACGGCACCCGGGCCGGCGACTCGGCGTCCATCACGTGGGCGTCGGTGAGGTGCCCCAGCGTCGCCAGCCGCTTGCCGAGGGGAGCCGCGGGCGCCAACTCGGTGCGCTCGAGGAGCGGCGCCCCGGGACCGGGCTCCAACTCGCCGCCTTCCCCCTTCCAGGTGCCTTCCAGGCTGGAGCCGCTCTTCGCCGCGTCGAGCCCGCCGCCACAGCCGGCCAGCACCAGGGCAAGGGCTCCGACCGCCCCGCTCGCGAGCAGCTCGCGCCGACTCATCCCGCCGCTCATCAGAGGCCTCCGGCGATCGGCCGCGCCGTCACCCGGCGCACCACCCACCAGACGGCGAGCGCGCCGATCACGGCGAGGCCGGCGAGAAGGGCCGCGATCTCGGCCGCGTCGGCGGCGAGCGAAAGCGAGGCGTATCCCTGCGCCAGCCGCGAGACGGCGGGGCCGAGGACGAACCGCTCGAGCGCGACGGCGATCACCGCCGCCGGCACCAGCACGGCGAGCGCGGCGCCCGCCAGCAGGACGCGGATCGAGCGGGCGCCGGCGCCGCAGGCCCTCAGCACCGCGATGGCCGAGCGGCGCTCGCCCGCGGTCAGCGCCAGCGCCTGGGTCAGCATGTAGAGGCAGACGAGGCCGTCGACAGCGGCGATCGTCAAGAGCAGCCCGCGCAGCGCGTCGACCAGCGTCTTGCCGCCCCCGGCGACCCCGGTCGAGGTCGTCACCTGCGCGCCGATGCGTTCGAGCTCCGCGGTGACCGTCTTCGTGCTCGCCCCCGGAGAGACGATGACGGCGAGCTTCTCCGGTGCGTCGGGTTCGCCGCGCAGCAGCGCCCGTTCGGGGACGTAGGCGATGCGGCCGTCGTGTTCGAGTGAGGAGACGATGCCGCCGACCCGCAGGCGCAGTTCGTGACCGTCGGCGAGGGCGACCGCGAGGGTCGAGCCGACCCGCAGACCGAGCAGCTGGGCGAGGCCGCGGCCGACCTCGGCGTCGTGGTCGCCGTGGAGGTGCGAGCCTTCGACCAGCGGCGGGTCCTCGAACTGGGTGTGGTCGCCGCGGAAGGCGATCAGGTAGGTGATCTCGCCGAGCGAGTACGCGTCGACCGCGCTCACCTCCCAGCGCGGCCCGACCGCGCTGACGCCCGGCAGCGCCTCGACCCGGGGAGCCGCCGACGCGGGCAGCGACGCGCTCAGCTGGTAGCGGCGACCGAGCGAGCTCGGGTCGTTGGCGAGGGTGTTCAGCTCCGCTGCCAACGCCACCATCAGCAGGATGAAGGAGGTGCAGATCGCCAGCGAGGCGAGCGTCGCCAACAGTCGCACCCGCCGCGTCGTCGCCAGCCGCACGCCGAGACGCAGCAGCCCGCCGCCGCCATTGGCCGCCCCGCGCCGGCCCGGTGCGCCGCGCATCTCGGCGCCGCGGAGCAGGGTCAGCGGCGGCCCGCCCGCGGCGCGCCAGGCCGGCCAGGCGCCGGCGAGCGCCGGGATCAAGACCGTCAGCGCAAAGCAGCCGATCAACGGCGCCACCAGCCCGCTTCCCGGGCCGGGCTGGTTGAGCAGGCCGAGCAGCCGGTCGCTCGGCCCGGCCGCGAGCAGGGCGCCGATGCCGACGCCGATCGCCGCCGCCGGGATCGCGACCAGCAGCGCCTCGAGCGCCGCGACCCGGGTGACGTGGCCGCGCGAGGCGCCGATCGCCCGCCAGATGCCTATCGCGTGCAGCCGCCGCTGGATCTCGGCGCGGGCCGCCGCGGTCAGCATCGTCGCCGCGGTCAGCAGCGCGATCAGCGACAGCGCCCCGAGCAGCGCGATCACGATCCCCGCCGCCTGGTCGATCAGCACGCGCACGCCGCTGCGGGTGATCAGCGACAGGCCGGTCAGCCCGTAGCTGTTCATCCGCGCCTGGACCAGTACCGCGTCGAGCTGGGAGGGGTCCTTGAGCCAGATCTGCGCCAGGTTCACGTGGCGGGCCGAGCGTTGCCGGGTGGCGGCGCGATAGGCCGCGAGCGAGACGTAGACGTGCGGCGCGGCGAGCGGATAGGCGACGTTGTCGGGGGCGCGGGCCAGGCCGACGATCGGCAGCGGCGGCGAGTCGTAGACCCTGATCCGGTCGCCGACCCCGAGCCCCCAGTCGGTGGCGAGGCCCTGTTCGATCACCACTCCCCCGCGCCGCGACACGTCGTGGCCGGCGACGATCGCGTAGCCGCGGCGACCGGGGCCGACGACTTCGACGACGCCGTTGTCGGCCGATTCGCGGCCCGCGCGGACCGGCACCGAGGTCAGCTGTTCGCGCAGCGAGAAGGCTTCCAGGTCGGGCAGGGAGGCGAGCCGTTCGCGGACCGCGCTCGCCGGCTGCGAGTCGAAGCTGACCAGGACGTCGGGCAGGTCGGCCTCGGCTGCGCCGCGGTCGAAGCCGGTGAGCAGGCCGTAGGACACGGTCGTCGCGACCGCGAGCATCGTCGCGACGAGGACGATCCCGAGCCCGCCGAGAAGCGAGCGCCCGCGCCGCGCGCGGACGTTGGCCCAGGCCTCGCGGAGCGCTCCGCTCACGGCCCGAGGTCGGGGCGGACGCCCTCGGCGGCGACCTGCAGCCTGCCGTCGACCAGGTGGAGGACCCGATCGGCGGCCGCCGCCGAGCCGGCCTCGTGGGTGACGAGGACGACCGCGCGCCCCTCGTCGGCGAGTTCACCGAGCGTCGCGATCACCATCGCCGCGGAGGCGTCGTCGAGGTTTCCGGTCGCCTCGTCGGCGAGCACCAGCGCCGGGTCGTTGACCAGCGCCCGGGCGATCGCGAAGCGCTGCTGCTCGCCGCCGGAGAGTTCGTGCGGCCGGTGGGCGGCGACGCCGGCGACGCCGAGGCGGTCGATCAGCGCGGCGGCGCGCCGCCTGCCGCCCGACGGCGCCCCCGGCAGCCGCGCGGCGAGCAGCACGTTCTCCTCCCCGGTCAGCTCCTCGATCAGCTGGAAGGACTGGAAGACGAAGCCGATCCGCCGCAGGCGGACGCGATCGAGCGCTCGTTCTCCGGCCCCGGTGATCTCCTCGCCGGCGACCGCGATGCGGCCGCTGTCGGGACGGTCGAGCCCGCCGAGCAGGTTCAGCAGCGTCGACTTGCCCGACCCCGAGCGGCCGAGGACGGCGACCATCTCGCCGGCGACGACGTCGAGATCGACCCCGTCGAGGACCTGCCGGCGCGCCCGGCCGCTGCCGACCTGCTTGGCCAGGCCGCGCGCGCGAAGGACGTACCGGTCCGGGCTCATCGCGCGATGGTCGCAGGCAGACGTAACGGTGGGATTACGGAGCGCGCGGGCGTCCGGTTCAGCAGCGGCTTCGTATCCGTAAGGGAATCGTCACTTCTCGAAGGGAGGATCGCCGCCTTGTCCACTCGTGTCGTCGTCATCGCCAAGTCACCTCAGCCCGGCCTCTCGAAGACGCGGCTGACGCCGCCTTGCGCCCCACCCCAGGCCGCCCGCCTGGCCGAAGCCTCGCTGCGCGACACCCTCGAGGCGGTCGCCGCCACCTCCTGCGAGGAGCGGGTTATCGCTCTCTCCGGCCCGCCCGGCGACTGGCTGCCCAGCGGCTTTCGGATCGTCGACCAAGGCGAGGGGACGCTCGACCGGCGGCTCGCCCACGTCTTCTCGCGCTGCGCCGGGCCGACGCTCCTGATCGGCATGGACACCCCCCAGGTCGGCCCGTGGCTGCTCGAAGGCGCGATCGCCTCGTTGGAGGCGCCGGGCATCGACGCGGTCCTCGGTCACGCCGAGGACGGCGGCTACTGGGCGATCGGCCTGCGCCGCCCCGACCCGCGCGCCTTCGCCGGGGTGCCGATGAGCGTCGCCGAGACCGGCGCTCGTCAGGAAGCGGCGCTGCGCGCGCTCGGCCTGCGGCTCGGGCTGCTGCCGACCTTGCGCGACGTCGACCTGATCGGTGACGCCCGCGCCGTCGCCGCGATGACCCCCGGCGGCGGCTTCGCCCGCGCCCTCGACGAGGTGGAGTCCGAGCTGTGCGTGAGCTGACCACGATCGACGCCCTGGCCGTCTACGGCGACGCGCTGCTCGGCGCGCCGAGTGGCGCCGGGGCCCTGCACGCGGTCGGCGACGACGGCTCGCGCCGGCCGTTGCCGATCGGCCGCTGGCTCGGCACGCCCGACGCCGCCGAGGAGACGGTGCTCGGGCGGGCGGTCGGGCCGGTCCTCGACATCGGCTGCGGGGTCGGCCGCCACGTCGTCGCCCTCCGCGGCCGCGGGATCCGCGCGGTCGGCGTCGAGATCTCTCCGATTGCCGCCGCGATCGCCCGCGAGCGCGGCGCCGAGGTGATCGAGGCGTCGGCCTTCGAGCACCCGACGACATCGGACTGGAGGACGATCCTCCTGCTCGACGGCAACATCGGCATCGGCGGCGACGCGACCCGCCTGCTGCGCCGCGCCGCCGCCCTGCTGGCGCCGGGTGGCGCGGTCCTGGTCGAGCTCGACGAACCGGCCGGCGCGCCGCGCGCGCAGCGGGTCCGACTCGAGGGCGCCCGCGCGGCCAGCAGCTGGATCCCCTGGCACTTCGTCGACTACGACCAGATCGACCAACTCGGCGGCGCGGCGGGCTTCGCGGTAGTCGACCGCTGGCGGGCGGCCGATCGCTGGTTCGCCCAACTCCGCCGTTCGCGTTCGCAGAAACCCGCGGATAGCGCGGGAAAGTGCGAACTCACTCGGGAGGGACCGGTCGGGGAGGCGGCGTGCCGGCCGCCGGAGTGACCGCGACCCGGGCCCCGGCCGCCTCGGACCCGACCGTCGCCCGCCCCGACACGTCGGACGGGTCGGCGGCGGTCGGCGCGGCCTCGACCGGTGCTCCGTGGAGGCGTTCCTGGGTCGGCCTCCTCGTCCCGATCCTCGTCTGCGGCGGCGCGCTGCTGACGCTCGCGGTCGGTCTCGCGGCGAAGGCGCTCGGAGCCGACTGGGGCGCGCCGGCGCAGCCGCTGGTCGTCTTCCTCCGTCCCGCCCTGTCGACCTGGGCGATCCCCGCGGCGCTCGTCCTCGGTGCCTCTTTATATGGAGCGGTCCGGCTCCTGCGCGTCGACATCGCGGTCCGGCCGGTCCCGTTCGCGACCGCGACGTTCGTGCTGACCCTCCTCACGCGGCTGGCGCTGAACGTCTTCCGCGGCGGCCCCGGCGCGCTCGACCAGCCCTTCGTCGTCGGCCGCGCTGGCGAGGGCCGCACCGAGTTCCTCCCCGCGCTGGCATGGGTGGAACACGGGGTCGGCCACTTCCTCGACCACTTCCCCGACATCACCGCCAAGCTGCCGATCCAGGCGCAGGGACACCCGCCGGGGCTGCTGCTGACGATGCACTACCTCGGCATCGACAGCGCCGAAGGGCTCGCCGCGCTGACGATCCTCGTCGGCGCGCTCGCCACCCCGCTGCTCTACCTGCTCGCCCGCGAGCTCACCTCCGAGGCCGAGGCGCGCGCCGCCGCGCTCCTCTTCGTCTTCGTCCCTACCTCCCTCCTCTACGGGGCGACCTCGGCCGACGCGCTCTTCGCGACCCTCGGCGTCCTCGCCGCCGTCGGCCTGCTCGCACGTCGCCCGGCGAACCGGGTGCTCGGCGCCGCCGCCCTGGCGCTCGCCACGTTCTTCTCCTACGCGCTGCTCGCGGTCGGGGCCTGGGCGGCGCTGGTCCGCTGGCGACGGGAGGGGCTCGGCGCCGCGCTGCGACTGGCGGCGATCTGCGCCGCCGTCCTCGTCGCCTGCTTCGTCGCGCTCGACCTCCTCACCGGCTTCGACCTGATCGCCGCGATCCGCGCCACCGACGACCGCTACCGCGAAGGGATCGCCCGCCTGCGTCCCTACGCCTTCTGGTTCTTCGGCTCGCCGGCCGCCTTCGTCCTGATGCTGGGACCGATCGCCTGGTTCGCGGCGCGCTCGCTGGCGGCGAAGGAGGCGAGCGCCGTCGCCCTCGCGGGCGTGATCGCGATCAGCGTCGTCGCCGGCTACACCAAGGCCGAGACCGAGCGGATCTGGATCTTCCTCGTCCCCTTCGCCTGCCTCGCCGCCGCCCGCTCGCTGCCGCGGCGCTGGCTCGCCCCGGTGCTGGTCGGCGCCACCGCCCAGGCGGTCCTGATCGAGATCTTCCTGTTCACCAAGTGGTGATCTTGGGATGAAGGAGCTAACGCAGATCCGCGGTCGCGAACTCGGCCATGCCGGTGGCGAGGTCGACCTCGGCCGCGAAGCCGAGCTGCTCGCGCGCCCGGCCCGGGTCGGCGAAGACGTGGCGCACGTCGCCGAGTCGGAACTCACCGGTCACCTCGGGACGCGGCGCCGTGGGCCCCGCCGACTCGCACAGCAGCTCGGCGACATCGAGGATCGATCGCGGCGAGCCGGTCGCGACGTTGAACGCGGCGGGGCCGCCGCTCCGGCCGAGCGCGGCGAGGTTGGCGCGGGCGATGTCGGCGACGTGGATGAAGTCGCGCAGCTGGCCGCCGTCCTCGAAGACGCGCGGGCTACGGCCGCCGGCGAGCGCGCTGCGGAAGATGCTGGCGACGCCCGCGTAGGGAGTGTCACGTGGCATCCGCGGCCCGTAGACGTTGTGGTAGCGGAGCATCGTCACGCTGACCTCCGGGTGCTCGCGGGCGAAGAGTCCGCAGAGGTGCTCCTGGTGGAGCTTGGTCGCGGCGTAGACGCTGCGCGGCTCGGTCGGCGCGTCCTCGTCGATCGAGGCCGGCTCGAGCGGCAACCCGCAGACAGGGCAGGGCGGCTCGAACCGACCGGCCTCGAGGTCGGCCGGCGCGCGCGGCGCGGGCCTGACGTCGCCGTGGGTCGGGCAGCGGTAGCGGCCCTCGCCGTAGACGACCATGCTGCTCGCCAGCACAAGCGGGCCGCGGAAGTCGGTGCGGGCGAGCGCGGCGAGCAGCCGGGCGGTGCCGAGGTCGTTGGCGGCGACGTAGTCACCCACCTCGGTGAAGTCGAGGCCGAGCCCGACCATCGCCGCCTGGTGGCTGACCGCGTCGATCCCCTCGACTGCGGCTGCCGCGACGGCGGGGTCGGTGATGTCGCCCTCGATCAGCTCAGCGGCGGGGTTGAGGTAGTCGGGGCGGCGCGTGTGCGCGGAGGGATGGAAGCAGTCGAGGACGCGCACCTCGCGACCCTCGGCGATCAGCAGATCGACCAGGTGTGAGCCGATGAACCCCGCCCCGCCGGTGACCAGTACGCGCTCTCCCACCCGCCGCAGACTACGCGCCGACGGGCGCGACGCCGCGGTGAGGCACTCTGGCGGATCGAGACGAAGAAGCGCCGCCGTCGCCCTCGCGACCTTCCTGCTCGCGACCTTGGGCGCGCTGCTCGCCGGCTGCGGTGGCGGTTCGTCATCGACCGTCGCCGCGCCAAAACGCGCCGCCGAGCCCGCCGAATCGCCGCCGCTCCGCGCCACCCCCGCCGGAAGCACCGCGGCGGTCGGCAAGGAACCCGAGGGCCTGGCCTGGGACGCCGCCGCCGGCCTGATCGCGGTCGGAGTGCGCGAACCGCCCGCGGTCGCCTTCGTCGATCCGAAGAGCCTCAAGGTGATGCGCCGGGTGGCGCTGCCCGCGCCGCCACGCCACCTCGCCTACGACGCCGCCGCGGGGACCGTCCTCGTCCCGGCCGAGTCGGCGAACGAGCTGGTCGCGGTGCGGCCGGGCGGCGTCGTCACCGCGACCAAGGTCGGCACCCACCCGCACGACGCGACCTCGGTCGGGCCCGACGTCTTCGTCGCCGACGAGCACTCCGACCAGGTCTCGGTCCTCCATCAGGCACATCTCGGCAAGACCCTCCCAACTCCCCACCAGCCCGGCGGCATCGCCGCGGTCGACGGGCGCTGGGTCGCGCTCGTCGCGGTCTCCGCCCGCGTGCTCCAGGTATATGACGCCCGGACGCTGAAGCCGCTCGGCCGGGTCCCGGCGGGCGTCGGCCCCAGCCACATCGTCGCCCGCGGGACCACCGCCTACGTCGCCGACACCCAGGGTGACCAGATCCTCGTCTTCGACATCGGGCCGAAGCCGCGACTGCTCGGCAAGGTCGCCGCTCCCGGCACGCCTTACGGCCTCGCCCTCGACGCCCACCGTGATCGGCTCTGGGTCACGGAAACGGCGACCGACCGACTCGCCGAGTACTCGCTGCGCGGCAAGCTGCCGCGGCGGATCGCCACCTACCCAACCGTGCGCCAGCCCAACTCGGCGGCGGTCGATCCGCGGACCGGCGCGGTCCTCGTCGCCGGCCGCGACAAGGGACGGATCGAGCGGATCGCGCCTCGCGGGGGCAAGCGATGAAGCCGCCGCGCCCGTCCAAGGTCCGGCTGCCGAGGATCCCGAAACCGCCCGTCCCGAGGTTCCCCGAGGAGCCGCCGCCCGGGCCGACCCGGCCCTCGTTCTGGCGCAGCCCCCTGCGCGGCCCCTGGCTGACCTCGATCCTCGGCTCGGCCCTCCTTCCGCTGATCCTCATCTGCGCGGTCACCGGCTTCCTCTCCCAAGCGGCCTACAACCCCAACCTCGGCCACAACTCGCTGCTGCCCGGCGGCGGGATCGGGGTCAGCATCTACTTCTTCCACTGGCCGACCAGCCCATCCTGGCTCTACGCGTTCACCCAGGGCCTGCACGTGATCAGCGGGCTGGCGGCGACGCCGATCCTGCTGGCGAAGCTCTGGTCGGTGATGCCGAAGCTGTTCGAGTGGCCGCCGATCCGCGGCGCCGCCCACGCGCTCGAACGGCTCTCGCTGGCGCTGCTCGTCGGCGGCAGCGTCTTCGTCTTCGGCACCGGCCTGCTGAACATCCAGGTCTTCTATCCCTGGCCGTTCCGCTTCCTCACCGCCCACTACTACGGCGCCTTCGTCTTCCTCGCCGCCTTCGGCCTCCACATCTTCCTCAAAATCCCGGTGGCCCTGCGGACCTTCCGCGAGCGCGGCGTCCTGCGACCGCTGCGCCCCGGTCTCGCCGACACCGTCGCCGAGCCCTACGAGGAGGGCCACGTGGCGCCGCTCGAACCGGCGCGGCCGACGATCTCGCGGCGCGCCCTGCTCGGCACCGTCGGCGCCGCCTCGCTCGGGGTCGCCTTCATGGGGTTCGCGCAGACGGTCGGCGGCCCGCTCCGCGGGGTCGGCCTGCTGACCCCGCGGAGCACCCAACTGAGCCACGGGCCGAACGGCTTCCAGATCAACAAGACCGCCGCCGCGGTCGGCATCGGCCCGGAGCAGACCGGCGCCGCCTGGCGCCTGCGGATCGAAGGCGCGGCCAAGCGCGAGCTCTCCCGCGAACAGCTCCTGGCGATGCCCCAATACAGCTACGACCTGCCGATCGCCTGTGTCGAAGGTTGGTCGACGACCCAGCGTTGGACCGGGGTGCGGTTGCGCGATCTGGCGGCGCTGGCGGGAGTCGACGGCGACGCCGAGCTCCAGGTCGAATCGCTGCAGAAGGCCGGCGCGCTGCGCGAGGTGACGCTGAGCTCCGGCCAGGTCGCCGCCGAGAACAGCCTGCTGGCGCTGAAGGTCAACGGCGAGGACCTCTCGCTCGACCACGGCTTCCCGGCCCGGGTGATGGTGCCCGGAGCCCCCGGCGTCCACCAGACCAAGTGGGTCGCGACGATGAAGTTCGAGGCAGCCTGATGGCCCGCTTCCGCTCCGCCTACGGCGACTCGCCGCTGCACCTGCTGGCGGTGCTCGCCAGCTTCGCGATCGCCGGGTACGCCTTCCTGCGGATCGTCGAAAACCCCTCGGCCCTGGGGACCCTGGTCTGGTTCGCCGGCGCCGCGGTCGCCCACGACCTGATCGCCTTCCCGCTCTACTCCGCCCTCAACCTCGTCGCCCACCGGGCGATCGAGGGGCCCGACGACGCCTGGGAAGAGCGCCGGCGCGTGCCGCTGATCAACCACGTCCGCATCCCCGCCTTCCTCGCCGGACTGGCGCTGCTGATGTTCTTCCCTCTGATCCTCGGGCTCGACGCGGCCAACTACGAAAAGGACACCGGCCTCTCCGGTGACGTCTTCCTGACCCGCTGGCTCGGCCTCTGCGCGGCGCTCTTCCTCGGCTCGGCGGTTATCTACGCGGTGCGGTTGCGGCGAGCGACGCGCGGCGACGAGGACGACGCGCCCGCGCCCCGTCCGGAGGCGGAGGCCTGATGCCCGACGTGATCCTTCCCGTCCTCGACGAGGCGCCGGCGATCCCGGGGGTGCTGGCGGCGATGCCCGACGGCTACCGGCCGATCGTCGTCGACAACGGCTCGACCGACGCCTCGGCGGCGATCGCGGCCGAGTTCGAAGCGCTCGTCGTCAGCGAACCGCGCCGCGGCTTCGGCGCCGCCTGCTTCGCCGGCCTGCTCGCGGCCGAGGCCGATGTCGTCTGCTTCATGGACTGCGACGGCTCGCTTGACCCCGCCGACCTGCCGGGCGTCGTCGCCCTGCTCGACCAGGGCGCCGACCTCGCTATCGGCGCCCGGCGCGCCGCCCGCGGCGCCTGGCCCGTTCACGCCCGGATCGCCAACCGGGTCCTCGCCCGCGAGCTGCGCCGCCGCACCGGGATCGCGCTCGAGGACATCGGGCCGATGCGCGCCGCCCACCGTCAGGCCCTTCTCGACCTCGACCTGCGCGACCGCCGCAGCGGCTGGCCGCTGGAGATGGTCGTGAAGGCCGTCGCCGCGGGCTGGTCGGTCGTCGACGCCCCCGTCCCCTACGCCGAGCGCCAGGGCCGATCGAAGGTCACCGGCACCGTTCGCGGGACGATTCAGGCGATCGGCGACATGAGCGCGATCCTTCGCGCCGCCGACTGAGCCCGCCCTCCGGCCGGCGCCGTCAGCCCCGCGCGGCGGCGGCGATGTCGAAGAGCTCGCCGTAGGGAGTGGAGTCGTGGGCCTCGATCAGGGCCTGGACCGAGCTGCCGACCGGGACGCGGAAGGGGGCGTCGGGGTTCTCGATGACGTCGGCGACCGACAGCGCGACCTCCTCCGGGGTCATCGGCGTCGAGCGGAGCGCGGCGAGCGCTTTCAGCGCCGGGGCGTAGGGATCCTCGGCGAGCGGCGGCCCGGCTGACGGGGCCGCGGTGGCGCCGAGGGTGTCGACCGCTCCGGGCTCGACCAGGGTGACCTTGATGCCGAACTGGGCGGCCTCGGCGGCGAGCGTCTCGCCGATCGCCTCGAGCGCCCACTTGCTCGCCGCGTAGCCGACCCGCATCGGCAGCGCGACCCGGCCGAGGAGGCTGGAGACGTAGACGATGTGTCCCGCGCCCCGCTCCCGCATCGCCGGGAGCACCGCCTGGGTGACCCGCAGGGTGCCGCTGGTGTTGACGGCGAAGATCCGCTCGAGATCCTCGGGCGGCAGCGACTCGACCGACGCGCTGAAGGCGACGCCGGCGTTCGAGATCAGCGCGTCGACCTCCCCCGCCTCGGCAAACGCGGCATCGATGGAGTCCTGGTCGGTGACGTCGAGCCGCAGCTTCGCGGCGACGTCGAGTCCGTCGAGGTCCTCGAGCTTGCGGGCGGTGGCGATGACGCGGTGCCCACGCCGCGAGAGCTCGGCGGCGGTGGCGCGGCCGATGCCCTGCGAGGCGCCGGTGATCAGGACGGATGACATTCGCGTGCTCCAGTCGGTCGATGACGTTGCGCTATGACAGTCGTCATGATCGCATATCCACCTCATGCGTCAGAAGGCCGATGAGCCTCGGCCAGTCGTTGGTGTCAGCGTTTTGGGTGATAATCTCACCTATATGTCTGACGTAGATCACGACACTCTCTACCAACAAGCCGAGTCGCAGGCGGGCTACTTCACCGCGGGCCAGGCGCTCGAGGCGGGCATGGACCGCAGCACGCTTCGCCACCACGCCCGTCCCGGTGGCCGCTACCTACGGGTCGGCCGTGGGCTCTACCGCCTGCGCCACTTCCCTTCCGGCCCGCACGAGCACGTGATGGCGGCGTGGCTGCCGCTGCGAAGCGGCGGGGCCGTCGTCTCCCACGAGAGCGCCCTCGAGCTTCACGATCTCTCCGACGTGATCCCCGACGCGGTCCACCTGACGGTGCCGCGCTCCGAGCGAGGCACGAGGCGGCGTGCCGGGGTCCGACTACACACCAGCGAGGACCCGCCGACCGGCAAGGAGCTCGGCAAGGTCGGGGGCCTACCCGTCACCGGCGTCGAGCGCTCGATCCTCGACTCGTTCGAATCCGGTGCCCAGCCGGAGCAGATCGAGCTGGCGATCAGCCAGGCCCTCGAGCGCGGTCTGACGACCTCGTCGCGCCTGCGGCGATCGGCCGCCCGACGCCCCAGGCGAGTGCGGCAATTCGTCGAGCGCACCGGAACGCCGGCGGCGGCATGAGATACGGAGACGCCGCGGCATTTCGGATGGCGCTCGAGCAGCGACTGCGCGACCGGGCGCCGGACGGAGCCTCCCTTGCGCGGAACCGAAAGCGGGTCGCCTTCGACCGACTGCTGGCCCGCCTCGTGATGGTCGCCGAGGGACGCTGGGTGTTGAAGGGCGGGTTCGCCCTGGACCTACGCCTCGACGCGCGGGCGCGCAGCACCAAAGACGTGGACATCGAGTGGCGCGCCCCCGAGGCGGAAATGATGGACGCCCTGCTGGACGCGGCGGCGGAGGAAACGGGTGACTTCTTCGTCTTCACCATCGAGCGGACGGGCGCGCCAGAGGACCGGCTCGGGGGCAGTCACCGATTCCGGATCTCGGCATCGTTGGCGGGACGTCCCTTCGAGACCTTCTTCCTCGACGTCGGCTTCCGCGCCGGCGACCCGCTCGGATCCGAGCCGCTTCTCACTGATGATTTCCTCGGGTTCGCCGGGATCGATCCAGTCCGGGTCGACGCCGTGCCTCTGGAGCTCCAGCTGACCGAAAAGCTCCACGCGTACACCCGGATCTACGAGGGTGGGCGCGAGAGCACCCGGGTCAAGGACCTGGTCGATCTCGTCCTGATCGCCGAGCTGTCGAGTCCAGACGCCGCGGCGCTGACGTGTGAGGTGAAGACGATCTTTGCTCTGCGCGGGACGCACGCTCCGCCGCTGTCGCTGCCCGCGCCGCCTACCGGGTGGACGATCCCGTTCCGGCGCCTCGCGCTTGAGGTCGGCATCGCCCCGGGGCTTGATGCAGGACACGCAGAGGGGGCCGCCATGCTCGATCCGGTGCTTTCGGGTGAGACCACGGAGGGCAGATGGAACCCCACTGATAGAGCCTGGTCATAGAAAAGGCCCGGCGGTGCGTCTCGCGCACCGCCGGGCCGAAGGGCGAGCGACTATCGCTCGCCCTCAGGTACGGATCGGGTCAGTGGCCGCTGTGGTGAGCGGGCCGCTTCACGTGGTGATGGGGCTTGTGGTGGTGACGATGGTGATGGTGGACGGGGGTCGGATGACCGCCCGAGCCGCCGCCGTTGCCGGGGCCGCCACCGTTGCCGGGGCCCCCACCGTTGCCACCGCCATTTCCGCCACCGCCGGTGTTGCTCGGCGGCCAGGGGAACAGGTAGGCGCGGTAGGAGTTCACTCCGGTCGGGAACTCGGCGTTCCAGAGGAGGTCACCCGACTGATCGAACTCCGAGAAGTACGGCAGGTTGCCCCAGCCGACGAGGAGGTTGCCGTCGGCCGTCGTCTGGGCGCTGCCCTGGGACGAGGCGACCAGCCCGTCGGGCTGATTCCAGGTCTGCTCGAGCGTCAACGTCCCGTCCCACGGGTCGATCTTGATCCGCTCGGCGCGGCTGGTGTTGAGGTTCTCCACCGCTTCGATGCCGGTGTTGGCTTTGCCCGCCGACTCGTCGTCGAAGACCGTGTATTCGTCGTTGCCGATCGGCTCGGGGTCGTGCTGCCAGGCGAACAGGTTGTCGGCGTTGTTGAGGCTCTGCCCCGGCGCCGCGAGCTGGGTGAAGGTGCTCGCCTTGCCGCCGACCTGCCAGTTGATGTCGCCGGTCTGGTGGTCGATGTCGTAGAACGTCCAGGTGTCACGGGCGTCGACCAGCAGGCCGCCGTTGCCGTCGGGCTTGATCGCGTTCATGTGGAACCAGTCCCACGCTTCGGTCGCCGAGGCCGGCAGCGGCTGCTCGGACTGGCTGAAGGGAACGTGGTCCTCGGGGTTCCATTCGAACAGGACCTGGCCGGTCGCGATGTCGATTTCCTGGACGACCTCGTTGAGGATCTTCTGGTCGGCCGGGCCGCCGATCGAGGTGAGGTCGGCCGTCGTTTCGTAGTAGGCCGGGATCAGCGCGGTGCCCTGCGGGGTGATGTCGAACTCGTGGACGTCGGCGCTCTGGCCGTTACCGGCTTTGACCTCGCCGATCTGCTGGTACTGGGCGTTGTAGATGTAGTCGACCCCGACGCCGTGACCGCCCGCGCCGACGCCCTGCCAGAAGGTGAGGACGGGCTGACCCTGGTAGGTCTGCACGCGGAAGTCGGCCGCCTCTTCGCCGGCCGGGACCTGGTGGAACCAGACGACGTTGCCGTTCTGGTCGAGGATCTCGGCGCCGTTGGCGTACGTTTCGGCGTCGCCGAACGGAGAGACGAAGAAGTCGCCGTTGCCGACTTTGCCGTGGACGAGGATCCGGACCGGGGGCGGTTCGGTCGGGGTCGCCGCCGAGGCGGTGCCCGCGAGGGACGCGCCGGCGGCGAGCGCCGCGATGGAGCCGGCCGCCAGCGTGGCGACCAGCCGTCGCCAACGCCGCGTCGGCTTCGAGGTGATTTGCTCGGACATAGGGGTCGTGTTGTTCCTTTCGGGGTGTCCAGTGGGGGAGCGCGTGCAGCAGATCGGGAACTGCAGCGCCGCCAATATATAGAAACCCGATAAAGCTGATCAACTTTATGGTGATGACGTTTCCCTAACCCCCTTCAGCCCGCCGGGGCCGCTAGCCGAAGCCGCCTCCGGCGATCACCGCGGCGCCGACCCGGCCGCCGTCGACATCGAGGGTCGCGGCGTGGACGAATTCGGACTCGTCGCTGGCCAGGTAGACCGCGGCCGCGGCGACCGCGCTCGCCGGCCCGGCGACGCCGGCGGGGGGGCCGACCATCATCACCTCGGCGGGCGCGGGCTCCTCGGCGATCGGCCTCATCACGCCCGGCGAGATCGTGTTGACCCGCACCCCACTCGGCCCGAACTCCGCCGCCCAGGCCCTGGTGAGGGTCTCGAGCGCGCCCTTGCTCGAGGCGTAGAGCGCGCCGACCGGGACCGCGAGCCGCGCCACCCAGGATCCGAGGTTGACGATCGAGCCCTCGCCGCGCTCGGCCATCGCCGGGGCGATCGCCGCGGTGAGGAAGAACGGCGCCTTGACGTTGACCGCGAAGACGCGGTCGAAGGTCTCCTCCTCGGTGGCCGCGGTCTTGTCGCCGGGGAAGATCCCGGCGTTGTTGACGAGGATGTCGACGCGGCCTCCCAGCGCTTCGGTCGCCCGCGCCGCCAGGTCGCGCGAGGCCGCCGCGCTGCCGTCCAGATCAGCGACGAGGAAGGCCGCCCGACCGCCCGCCGCCTCGATCTCGGCGACCAGCGCGGCGCCGCGCTCCGCGTCGCGCCCGCTCGCCGCGACATACGCGCCCTCGGCCGCGAACGCCCGCGCGATCGCCCCGCCGAGGCTGCCGGTCGCCCCGGTCACCAACGCCGTCTTGCCCGCCAACCTGTCTGCCATCGAAGCCTCCTGAAATCGTCTTTGGACTAACCGGTCCAATAGATAGCAGACGACTGGACCCAACGGTCCAATACCGTAACCTGTGGTCATGGCACCTCAGCTCACCGCCCGCGGCGCCGCGACCCGGGCCCGGATCGTCGAGTCGGCGGCCGAACAGGTCCTCGCCGGCGGCGTCGGCGGCACCAGCCTCGACGACATCCGCGCCGACACCGAGACCTCGAAGAGCCAGCTCTTCCACTACTTCCCCGGCGGCAAGAGCGAACTGGTCGGGGCGATCGCCTCCTTCCAGGCCGACCGCGTGCTCACCGCGCAGGAGCCGTACCTGAGCCGCCTCGCCACCTGGGACGACTGGCGCGGATGGCGCGACGCGGTCGTCGCCCACTACGGCTCGCAGCCCCATTGGGGGTGCCCGATCGGGGCACTCGCCAACGAGCTGATCGGCACCGACCCAGAGCGCGCCGCCGAGGTCACCGCCCACATGGACCACTGGCGTGGCCTGCTCGAGGCGGGCGTGACGCGCCTGCGCGACACCGGCGAGCTCTCCCCCGACGCCGACCCGCGCGCCCTCTCCCTCGCCGTCTTCGCCTCGCTCCAGGGCGGCCTCCTCCTCACCGCCACCGCCGAATCGATCGAGCCACTCGAAGCGGCGCTCGACGGCGCGCTGGCGATGCTGCGCGCCGCCTAGCCCGCCTCCCGACAGCCGGGCCTTTCCGCATCTCCGACGGGCATGAGAGGGTGGCGAGCACCGTTACTTGAAGAAGCCTGGGCAAAGGAGACGAGCGCCGATGGACCGAAAGACGAGCGCCGCCGTCGGGCTGATCCTCGCGACGCTGTGCGCCGGGCAGTTCCTGATGATGCTCGACAGCTCGGTGATGAACGTCTCGATGGCCACGGTGGCCAAGGACCTCGACACCAGCGTCACCGGGATCCAGACGGCGATCACCCTCTACACGCTGGTGATGGCGGCGTTCATGATCACCGGCGGCAAGATCGGCCAGATCGTCGGCCGCAGTCGCGCCTTCGCGATCGGCTGCGTCATCTACGGGGCGGGGTCGGCGGTCACCGCGCTCGCCCCGAACCTCGGGGTCCTGCTGATCGGCTGGTCGGGGCTGGAGGGGCTCGGGGCCGCCCTCATCCTGCCCTCGATCGTCGCCCTCGTCGCCTCCAACTTCGGCACCGACGAGCGGCCGCGCGCCTACGGGCTGGTCGCCGCGGCGGCGGCGGTCGCGGTCGCCGTCGGCCCGATCGTCGGCGGCTTCTGCACCACCTACCTCTCCTGGCGCTACGTCTTCGCCGGCGAGGTCCTGGTCGTCGTCGCGATCCTCTTCCTCGCCCGCCGGATCTCCGGCGGCGTCCCGGAGAAGAAGGTTCGCCTCGACCTGGTCGGGACGGCGCTGTCGGCGGCGGGCCTCGGGCTGATCGTCTTCGGCATCCTTCGCTCCGGCACCTGGGGCTTCGTCCGGCCGAAGCCGGAAGGCCCGGAATGGCTCGGCCTCTCGCCGACGATCTGGCTGATCCTCGCCGGCGGCCTGGTGATCTGGCTCTTCGCCGCCTGGGAGAACCGGGTGATCGCGCGCGGCGGCGCCCCGCTGGTCGACCCCGGGATCCTGCGGACCAAAGTCCTCCGCGGCGGGCTCACCTCGTTCTTCTTCCAGTACTTCCTCCAGGGCGGGCTCTTCTTCGCGATGCCGCTCTTCCTCTCGATCGCGCTCGGCCTCTCGGCGATCGAAACGGGCGTCCGACTGCTGCCGCTCTCCTTCACGCTGATCCTCGCCGCGGCCGGGATCCCGAAAGCCTTCCCCCAGGCCTCGCCGCGCCGCGTCGTGCGCCTCGGTTTCCTCGCGATGTTCGCCGGCCTCGTCATCCTCATCGCCGGCCTCGACAACGGCGCGGGCGCCGGGGTCACGACCTGGCCGATGCTGCTGGCCGGCCTCGGGATGGGCGCGCTCGCCTCGCAGCTCGGCGCGATCACCGTCTCCTCGGTCCCCGACGAGCAGAGCGGCGAGGTCGGCGGGCTGCAGAACACGGTGACCAACCTCGGCATCTCGGTCGGCACCGCGCTGACCGGCGCGATCGTGATCGCCGCCCTCAGCTCCTCCTTCCTCACCGGCGTCGAATCGAACAGCGCGGTGCCCGGCCGTATCCAGGCGCAGGCTCAGACCCAGCTGGCGAGCGGGGTCCCGTTCCTCTCCGACGACGAAATCGAAACGGCCCTCGACGACGCCCACGTGCCGCCCCGCGCGACCACGGCGATCGTCGAAGAAAACGAAACGTCCCGCCTGGTCGGCCTCCGCACCGCCCTCGCCGTCCTGGCGATCTTCGCCCTGGTGGCCCTCTTCCTCACCGGCCAGATCCCGACCCGCCCCCCGGGCTCCCCGCCAGTTCCCGAACCGGCCTAGCTGATCGGTTCCCCGGTGTCGAGGAGATCGGGGAAGGGACAGGCCGTCTCGTCCACGGCCCGGGCAGGCTGTGGCCGTGGACGAGACGGCCCAGGGTGGGGAAGAGGTCACACAGACGCCAGGAACGTCACCACTCCACATCGCCCCCGCGACGACTGATCACTTAGGCCCCCTATAGGCGGCTCAAGTGACCAGTCGTGCTCTCGCCTGATGTGAACCTGCGTCCTCGCGGGTCGCCCGCGCAACGTTCGTGCACTTAAGCCCACCCTGGTGTGGTCAAGTGCACTGACGTCATCCGCCTGATGTGGATCTGTGACGTTCTCGGCAAAACCCTCACGTCCCGGGCGTCTCGTGGCGGCCACAGCCTGCCCGGGCCGTCACGAGACGCCCGGGACGCAACTCGGACAGATGACAGAGCCGCGGTCGGCTAGCCGTGGACGAAGACCTTGAGGAAGACGACGATCAGGGCGAACAGGGCGGCGGCGGAGATCGAGATGGTGGCCTGGGATCGGGTCGCGCCCGCTTTGCGGCAGGCCAGGACGACGCCGGTCATCAACTCGGCGAGGGCCACGCCCATCGCCAGGCTGATCGCCCACCGGCTGGAGATCACTCCGAGGGCACCGAGGAGCAGGACCGCGGCGGGGAGCATCTGGGCGCGGACCATCGGCCACTCCTGGACGAGTTCCTTGCGGACCCGAAGGGCGCTCGGCGCCTCGCCTTCGATCCAGGAGCCGAGCACCCGCGCGTAGACGTGCGCGAGGTAGAAGACCAACGCGGTCACGCAGAGGTAGATCTCGACGAGGCCGGCCTGGCGGGGATGATCAGCGCCGGCCGCGGCGATGATCGAGGACCCGAGGATGACGCCGTAGATCGCCCCGGCGACGTTGCGCCTCACTTCGTGCGGCAGGAATCGAGTGAGGCTCATCGCCGGATCACAATAGGGCGACACGGGCCAAATCCGCTGGTAGCCTGGACAAGAGGAGGGCATCATTGGGGTCGGCCCCAGGGTCGGCTGCACGACATGACTTCCGGCTACACGTCGACCACCTTGGAGGTCTCCGATGCCGGAACACCCGCTCGCCTCGCTTTCCCACCCGCCGACCGAGGCGTGCCTCTGGAGAAGGTTCACCGAGCGGCGTGACCTCGCCGCCAGGGACGCGCTCGTCGACGCCTACATGCCGTTGGCGCGGCGGATGGCGAGCCGCTACGCCGGCGTCTCCGAGCCCTACGACGACCTCGTCCAGGTCGCCAGCCTGGGACTGGTGAAAGCGATCGACCGCTTCGATCCCTCGCGCGGCACGCCCTTCGCGGGCTTCGCGAAACCGACGATCCTCGGCGAGCTGAAGCGCCACTTCCGCGACCGGGTCTGGACGATCCGCGTGCCCCGCGGCATCCACGACACGATGGCGCGGGTCGAGCGGGCGACCGAGCGGCTTTCCTCGGAACTGTCGCGCCCGCCCTCGGTCGAGGAGCTCTCGCGCCATCTGAAGATCGAGCCGCCCGATGTCCTGGAGGCGCTCGAGGCGGGGCGCAACCGCCGCCCGCTGTCGCTCGAGGCGCCGGTCCTGGCCGAGGACGGGGGCGAAGCGGCGCCGCCCGACTGGGTCGGCGGGGAGGATCCGGGATACCAGCTGGTCGAGGACAGGATGACCCTGGAGCGGGTCCTGCCGAGGCTCGACGCGCGCGAACGGGAGATCTTGCGGCTCCGCTTCATCGACGAACTCCCGCAGTCGCAGGTCGCCGCGCGTCTCGGCTGCTCGCAGATGCAGGTCTCGCGGAGGCTGCGCCAGACGCTCCAGCGGCTCCGCCGGATCGGCGAAGGTGATTCGAGTCCCGCCCACGGGGGACCTATGGGACATGAAAGCACTCACTTTTCACGGTAAGGAAGACGTCCGCGTCGACCAGGTCCCGGACCCCACGATCCAGGAGCCGACCGACGCGATCGTCCGCATCACCTCGAGCGCGATCTGCGGCTCGGACCTCCACCTCTACGCGGTGCTCGGCATGTTCATCGACGAGGGCGACATCCTCGGCCACGAGCCGATGGGGATCGTCGAGGAGGTCGGCTCCGAGGTCACCCAGATCAAGGCCGGCGACCGCGTCGTCATCCCCTTCAACATCTCCTGCGGGCACTGCTGGATGTGCGAGCGCAAGTACTTCGCCCAGTGCGAGACGACCCAGGTCCACGAGTACGACAAGGGCGCCTCGCTCTTCGGCTACACCAAGATGTACGGGCAGGTCCCGGGCGGCCAGGCCGAGTACCTGCGGGTGCCGCAGGCGCAGTTCGGGCCGATCAAGGTCCCCGAGGGCGGGCCCGACGAGCGCTACCTCTTCCTCTCCGACGTCCTCCCCACCGCCTGGCAGGCGGTCGACTACGCGGCGATCCCCGACGGCGGCACGGTCGCCGTCTTCGGCCTCGGCCCGATCGGCCAGATGGCGGCGCGGATCGCTCTATATAAGGGAGCGTCCAGGGTCTTCGGCGTCGACGACGTGCCCGAGCGGCTCGAGATGGCGCGCCGCAACGGAGTCGAGCCGATCGCGTTCTCCGACCAGGACGACATCTCGGTCACGCTGCGTGAGCTGACCGGCGGCCGCGGTCCCGACTCGACGATCGACGCGGTCGGCATGGAGGCGCACGGGGCCGGCGCCCCGCTCGCCGAGCTCGCCCAGAAGGCGGCCGGGCTGCTGCCCGACGCGCTCGCCGCCAAGGTCACCGAAAAAGCCGCGGTCGACCGGCTGACGGCGCTCCTCTCCTGCATCGACAGCGTCCGCCGCGGCGGCACCGTCTCGATCTCCGGCGTCTACGGCGGCCAGCTCGACCCGCTGCCGATGATGCAGATCTTCGACAAGGGCCTGCAGCTGCGCATGGGCCAGGCGCACGTGAAGCAGTGGACCCCCGAGATACTGCCGCTGCTCGAAGGCGACGACGACCCGCTCGGGGTCGACGACCTGACCACGCACCAGTGGCCGCTCGACAAAGCGCCGGAGGCCTACTCGATGTTCCAGAAGAAGGAAGACGGCGCGATCAAGGTCGTGCTCAAGCCCTGACCCGAGCGCCGGGGACCGGCGTCGGTCCCCGGCCCGGGAAACCGGTCCTCTAGGTTTCTTCGGTGACCTTCGCGCCCGCCGAGCGTCCCCCGGCGCGGCCGCGGTGGGCGCCATCGCCCCAGCGGGCGATCGCGATCGCCTACGTGACGGCGATCTTCATGACGGGGATCGACATGCAGATCGTCAACGTCGCGCTGCCGACGCTGTCGGAAGCGTTCGGGGTGCCGCTGACCGACGTCCAGTGGACGGTCATCGCCTACCTGCTGACGCTGGCGATCGTGATCCCGGCCTCGGGTTGGATCGGCGACCGGATCGGGACCAAGCGGACCTTCGTCTTCGCGCTCGCGCTCTTCACCGTCGCCTCGGCGCTGTGCGGGCTCGCCCAGTCTCTGCCCGAGCTGATCGCGGCGCGCGCCCTGCAAGGCGTCGGCGGCGGCCTACTCACCCCCACCGGCACCTCGATGCTCTACCGCGCCTACGCCCCCGACCAACGGGCGCGGGTCGCCCGCACCCTGATCCTGCCGATCCTGATCGGGCCCGGCGCCGCCCCGATCCTCGGTGGCGTGCTGACCCAGACGCTCTCCTGGCGCTGGGTGTTCCTGATCAACGTCCCGGTCGGGATCGTCATGTGCGCTTTCACCTACCTCTTCGTCGCCGAGCACCGACCGTCGCCCGCCGGCCGCCTCGACGTCCTCGGGCTGGTGCTTTCGGGGTTCGGCCTGAGCGCCCTCCTCTACGCGATCAGCGAGGGGTCGGTGCTCGGCTGGGCCTCGCCGGCGATCATCGGTGCGGGGCTCGCCGGGATCGTCGCGCTCTGGCTGTTCGTCCGCGAGGCGCTGCGCCGCCCGGATCCGATCCTCGACCTGAAACTGCTGCGCGAGCCGCTCCTGCGCTCGACCAACATCGTCTTCGCACTGACCACCGCGGTGTTCCTCGGCGTCCTCTACCTGACCCCGATCTTCCTCCAGCAGGTGATGGGACAGTCGCCGATCCAGTCGGGCACGACGACCTTCGTCGAGGTGATCGGCGTCGCGGTCGGGTCGCAGACGCTCGGTCGCCTCTACCCGCGGATCGGCCCGCGGATCATGTGCACGGTCGGCGGCTTCGGCCTCACCCTCTTCCTGCTGGCGTTCCTGCTCGTCGACGATTCGACCAGCCTCTGGGTGGTGCGCGGGATGATGTTCTTCGGCGGCTTCAGCAACTCGGGCACCTTCCTGTCGATCCAGACCGCGATGTTCGGCAACATCTCGAGCGCCGACACCGGCCACGCCTCGGCGATCTACAACACCCAGCGCCAGTCGGCGATCGCGATCAACACGGCGATCCTGACGACGATCGTCGCCGGCGCCGGCGGCACCGCGCTAGAGGCCTTCCACGCCGCCTACCTCGGCGCCGCGATCATGGCCGGGCTCGGCACCGTGCTCGCCTGGACCCTGATCGACAACCGCCTCGCCGGCTCGACGATGGTCCGCGCCGCGCCCCCCGGCGCCGCCGACGTCGGCGACACCTGAGACGAGAGCCGACCCCTCGAGGTCGACGTTCGGGATCAGCCGATCGAGCCAGCCGGGTAGCCACCAGGCCCGCTCGCCGAGCATCGCCATCACCGCCGGGACGATCGTCATCCGCACGACGAAGGCGTCGAAGAGGATGCCGACGGCGAGCGCGAAGCCGATCGATTTGATGATCGGTTCTTCGGGCAGGATGAACCCGGCGAAGACCGAGATCATGATCAGCCCGGCCGCGGTGACGACGCGGGCTCCGGCGCGGAACCCGACCCGCACCGCGTCGAGCGGGGCGGCCCCGTGGGCGTGCTCCTCGCGCATCCGCGAGACCAGGAACACCTGGTAGTCCATCGCCAGCCCGAAGAGGATCCCGATCGCCAGCACCGGCAGGAAGCTGAGGATGGTGGACGACGCTTCGATGCCGAAGAGGCCGGCGGCGGTCCCTTCCTGGAACACCGCGACGACGGTCCCGAAAGAGGCGCCGATCGTCAACAGGAAGCCGGCGACGGCGATCAGCGGGACCGGGACCGACCGGAACGCGATCGTCAGCAGGACCAGCGCCAGCCCGACCACGACCAGGAGGTAGACCGGCAGCGAATCGGAGAGCTGTTTGGAGACGTCGATGTTGGACGCCGTCTGGCCGGCGACGAGGAGGCTCGCGCCACCGCGCCCGGTGGCCCGTTCGCGGATCGCTTCGACCAGGTCTTCGGTCGCCGTCGATTCCGGCCCGCTCCGCGGCGTCACCTCGATCACCGCGAGCGATTTCGCCGGGTCGTAGATCGGCGGATCGACGGCGGCGACGTCGGCGACCTTGCCGAGCTCGCCGGCCACCTCGGCGGCGACGCCTTCCCCGCCGCGCGGCGGCAGCTCGGCGACGACCGTCAGCCGGCCGTTGGAGCCGGCGCCGAAGCCCGCGGCGATCAGGTCGTAGGCCTGCCGCTTGGTCTCGTGCTTGGGCGCCGTGCCCTCGCCCGGCAGGCCGAGCCTCAGGTTGAGCACCGGGATCGCCAGGACCAGCAGCAGGGCGGCGCCGATCCCGGCGGCGGCGTAGCGGTGCCGGGTGATGATCCCGACCCAGCGGTAACCGAGCGTCCGCTCGGTCCCGCGGGGCTTCTCCAGGTCCTTGCCCCGCAGCGCCCGGGGGCCGGCGAAGCCAAGGAGGGCCGGCACCAGGGTCAGCGCGATCAGGACGGCGACGACCACCGTGCCCGCGGCGGCGAGGCCCATCGCGGTGAGGAAGGGGATGCCGCAGACGGTCAGCGCCGCGAGCGCGATCGCCACCGTCGACCCAGCGAAGACGACGGCGCTGCCGGAGGTCCCGACGGCATGGCCGATCGCTTCTTCCTCGCCCATCCCGGCGGTCACGCTGGTCCGGTAGCGGGAGACGATGAAGAGCGCGTAGTCGATCCCTACTGCCAACCCGAGCATCGCCGCGAGCGAGGTCGTGGTCGAGCTGAGCGTGGTGAACGCGGTCGCCACGGCGATCCCGAGCAGGCCGATGCCGACCCCGGTGACCGCCGTGGTCAACGGCAGGCCGGCGGTCAACAGGGAGCCGAAGGTGATCGTGAGCACGATCAGCGCGACGATCAGCCCGATCAGCTCCGGGGCGCCACCGACCTTGCCCTTTTCTTCGCCCGCGGCGCCGCCGAACTCGACGTCGAGACCGGCATTCTCGGCGGGCGCGAAGGCAGCCTGGAGGCGGTCCCTTTGGCTCGCCTTGATCTGGTCTTTTTCCTCGGCGAACTGGACCTGGGCGAGCGCGTAGCGCCCGTCTTTGGAGACCGCGCCGGGCGTCTTCAGCGGGTCGGTGACCAGGACCACGCCCGGCGTCTTGGCGGCGGCCGCGACGCTGCGGTCGATCGCGGCGGCATCATCCTCGACCGCGCCGCCGGCGGGCGCGGCGAAGACCACCTGTCCCGACGCGCCGCTCGCCGCGGGAAGCTTTTCCTTCAGCAGGTCGATCGTCTGCTGCGAGCCGGTCCCGGGGATCTTGAATTCTTCCGAGAACGGCTTCGAGAGGCTGCCCGCGAGGACGGCGAGGATGACGACGACGCCGACCCAGATCGCCAGCACGCGGCGGCGATTGCGGTAGGAGGCGAGGCCCAAACGCTGGATGATCGCGGCCATTTCGTTCCCTTCTCGGTGGGGTCGACCCGATCGGGACCGGACGCGCCAGGGGCGCCCGGTCCCGATCAGCGGGGCCTAGAGCGCGGCCGCGGCCGTCTTCACGACCTCGAGCACGGCGTCGGGCTGGGAGACCATCGGCACGTGGCTCGACTCCAGCTCGGTGACGGTCGCGCCCATCCGCTCGGCCGCCGAGCGCTCGAGATCCGGGTGCACGGTCTGGTCGTTCTTGGCGAGGATGTAGTGCGAGGGCTTCGTCCGCCAGGCGGTGCCGTCGATCTTTTCGCTGAACAGGCTCGCGGCGGCGGAGAGCTGCGTCGCCTGGACCAGCTTCTGCTCGTCCTCGGGCAGGTCGCCGCAGAAGAAGCTGATCCCGCCGTCGGCGATCCAGAGGCGGCCCGCGTCGAGGGCGATGTGCTGGAAGATCTCCGTCTGCGGGAACTTTTCCTGCTGGGACTGCGAGGTCTCCTCCTCGTCCGGCGCCAGCGCCGAGATGTAGACCAGGCCCGCGACCTTCTCGTGGATCCCGGCGGCGGTGATCAGGGTGCCGCCGTAGGAGTGGCCGACCAGCAGCACCGGGCCGGAGGCTTTCTCCAGGGTCTGGGTGACCATCGCGACGTCGCCCTCGAGCGTGTCGAGGCTGTGCTGGGAGCTGAAGACCTCGTAGCCCTCGGCGATCAGCGGGGCGGCGACCTTGTTGAAGCAGGAGCCATCGGCCCAGAGGCCGTGGACGAAGACGATGCTCGGTTTCTCGGAAGACATCTCGTTCCTTTCGTTGAACGATTCGGGTGCGGCCATCCTGCGGCCGACCCCCGTGCCTTCGCTTCAGTCAGTCGACTGAATCTGGTCCCATTCAGTCGAGATCGCTCGTCGCGAGCGCGTCGCGCAGCTCCGAGCGCGAGGAGATCCCGAGCTTGGGAAAGATCCGGTAGAGGTGCGAGCCGATCGTCCGCGGCGAGAGGATCAGGCGCTCGCCGATCTCGCGGTTGGAGAGCCCTTCGGCGGCGAGCTTGCCGATCTGGAGCTCCTGCGCCGTCAGCCGGTCGCGCGCCTCGGGGGTGCGCGGGCTCACCGTCTCGCCGGTGGCGCGCAGTTCGAGCCGCGCGCGGGCGCTCCAGCGCGTCGCCCCCATCGCGTCGAACAGGTCGACCGCCTCCCGCAGCGGCTCGCGCGAGTCGGCGCTGCGGCGGGCGCGGCGCATCCGTCGGCCCTGCGAGTAGAGGGCGCGGGCGCGGAGGAATGGATAGTCGGTCGCGCCGGCGAGCACCGCCGCATAGTGCTCGTCGGCGTCCTCGTCGGCGGCGAGGATCGCCCGCGAGCAGGCGAGCGCGCGGGCGAGGTAGGGCTGCCCCCCCTCCACCGCCACCTGGTCGAGCTCGGCGACGACCCGGCAGGCCTGGCGGGCTTTGCCGATCGCGACGCCCGCCTCGACCAGGTCGAGGAGCGCGGTCCAGCGCATGAAGCGGTGGTAGGCGGGGTGGGCGTCGTCGAAGATCGGCCAGAGGTGGCGGAAGGCGTCGGCGTAGCGCCCGTCGCCGATCGCGTCGGCGCCGCGGGCGAGGTGAGCGGGCGCCAGCAGCGAGCCGCCGCCGGCCGCCAGCAGGGGCGCTTCCGGTTTGCCGATCATCGCGTCCAGCTGCGGCTGGTTGCCGCGGTGGGCGGTGGCGAATGCCGCGACGAGGGTCCCGGTGAGCCCGTATTCGGGCTGGTGGGTGTCGGCGGCGAGCCGCGCCGCCTCCGAGCCGGCCGCCGCCGCCCCCTCCCAGTCGCCGCAGTGCGCAGCCGACCAGGCGAGGTGGACGAGCGCCCGGGTCAGGGGACCGAGCCGTCCCTGCGCGCGCAGCCCCTCGACCGCCCGCGCGAGGAGGCGACGGCCGGTGACGAAGTCCGCCGCCTTTTCGGCGGCGATACCGAGGTCCATCGCCGCGAGCGGATCGCCGACCTCGCCGGCGGCCAGGGCGGAGAGCTGCTCGCGGACCGAGCGGCCGGTGCCCTCCGGGTTCGCCAGCGCGATCACCGCCAGTCGCAGCGCGTCGTCGCCGGGACGGGCGACCGATTCGGCGGCCTCGACCAGGTACCGACGGGTGCGGTCCCGGGTCCGGGTCCACCAGCTGCGGTGGGCGATCGGCACCAGCGAGCGCAGCGCCGCGCCGCTGTCGCCGCCGTCGGCCATCCGGTGGGCGATCTCGACGAAGGCGCGGGTCGCCCCGGCCTGGACCCAGACGTCGCCGTCGATCATCTGGCGCAGCCAGGCCAGCCGGGCCGCCTCGAGGTCGCCGAGCTCGATCGACTCGGCCTGGCGGATCAGGCGACGGACCGCCTCGACCTGGCCGAGGTCGTAGGCGACGTCGGCGGCGGCGATCAGGCAGCGTCCCTGGCGGATCGGGTCCGGCGTCAGCGCCGCGGCCCGTTCGTAGGCGGCGGCCGAGACCGCGACCGCGCCACGGCGCAGCGCGATCCGCGCGTGCTCTTCGAGGTCCGCGGCGATCTCCTCGTCGAAGCCGATCGCCGCCGAGGCGCGGTTCCACAGGCGTCGCTCGGGGTCGGCGACGACCTCGGCGAGCGCCGCGTAGAGGGCCAGGACCAGGCCCGGGAGCGCCGCCTGGCGGACCGCCGAGCGGATCAGCGGGTGGCGGAAGACGACTCGGCCGCCGTCGACCTCGAGCAGGCGCGCCTCGACCGCCGGGTCGAGATCGGCGACCGTGACCGGGGCGGAGTTGACCGCCGTCGTCGCCGCGATCAGCTCCGACAACGGCGCCCGCCCGTCGAGGGCGGCGGCCAGCATCAGCAGGCGCGCGCCCGGCGGCACCTGGTCGAGCTCGGCCGCGAAGGCCTGCTCGAGGCGCGTCGTCAGGGTCGGCGGCGGCGGGGCGAGTCGCTCCCCGGCGGCATCGGTGAGTGGGACGACCCGGGCCAGCTCGACCACCGCGAGCGGGTTGCCGGCGGCTTCGGCGAGCACCCGCCGGCGCATCGCCGGCGCCAGGTCCGGCGCGGCACGGTGGAGCAGCTCGGTCGCCGTGCGGATCTCGAGCGGCTCGAGCGCGAGGGTCGGCAGGCGCGCGTCCCCGAGCGGGGTCCAATGTCCCTCGCGGAGCGCGGCGATCATCGCCACCTGCTCGGTCTCGAGGCGATGGGCGATGAAGGTGAGCGCCGCGAGGCTCGACGGGTCGAGCCACTGCGCGTCGTCGAGGACGACGAGGAGCGGCCCGGCCACCGCCGCTTCGCAGATCAGCCCGAAGGCGGCGACGGCGACGAGGAAACGGTCCGGCTCGACCTCCTGGGATTCCCCGAAGGCCGCTCGCAGCGCCTGCTGCTGGGGCTCCGGCAGGCGCTCGATCCGGTCGAGGACGGGGACCAGTAGCTGGTGCAGCCCGGCGAACGCCAGCGCGGCTTCCGATTCGGCGCCGACCGCGCTCAGCGTCCGCAGCCCGCGATCTTCGGCCCGGTCCCTCGCCCTCCGCAGCAGGGCCGACTTGCCGATCCCGGCTTCGCCGCCGATCAGCAGCGTCCCGCCCCGGCCAGGCAACGCGTCGACCAGATCGTCGACCCGCTGGACCTCCGCTTCTCGCCCGAGCAGAGGCGGTTCGTCGTTCATCCGCGCGCTGATACCCGATCCATGAGGCCGCGCATCATGACGACGCGGACAAGGATCACTCAAGGATCGCGCCGCACCGCGACCGGCGATGCGGCGCTCTCCCCTTGTTCAGGTGGTGGCGTTGGCCGCCGCTTCGATCAGCTTCGTCGTCGGGCCCGGCTGCGAGATCATCGGGACGTGGGACGCGTTGACTTCGACGGTCGTCGCTCCCATCCGCTGCGCCTCGAACCGCAGGGTCGCCGGCGGGACCGCGTGGTCCTGCTTGCCGATCTCAAACCAGGACGGAATCGTCTTCCAGGCCGGGGCGCTGGAGGGTTCGACGAACGCGTTGGCCGCCAGCGGCCGCTGGGTCGCCGCCATCACCGCCGACTGCTTGGCCGAGAGGTCGGCGCAGAAAACCTCGTGGAACGCCTTCGGGGCGATGTAGATGTCGGTGACGCCGCCGGGGGCTTTGCGGGTTTCGAGGTTCGGGCCGCCGGCCTCGCTGCCGGGGTTGATTTCCTCGACTTCGGTCGCGGTTTCGCCCTTTTCGGGTGCGAAGGCGTCGATGTAGACGAGCGCCTTGACCTGCTTGTCGCCGGTCGCCGCGTCGGTGATGACGAAGCCGCCGTAGGAATGGCCGACGAGCACGATCGGGCCCTTGATCGACGCGAGGACGCTCTTCAG
>DAIQOT010000156.1:0-9210 GCA_036787695.1 Solirubrobacterales bacterium
GCGGGAGCACGACTGGTCACTTGAGCCGCCTATAGGGGGCCTAAGTGACCAGTCGTCCCGGGGGCGTTGTGGAACCGTGACATTTGGGTCGTCTCTGTGACCTCTTCCCACACTCCCGGCCGTCTCGGCCACGGCCACAGCCTGCCCGGGCCGTGGACGAGACGGCCGGGCTTTCTCGGCACGGCCGCCGCGCCCTCGCGACGACTACGGGTTGGTGTGGTTGACCTTTTCCGGCTCGATCTTCACGATCACGCGGACTTCGCCGTCCTGGCGGAAGGGGTAGGAGTCGGCGTCGAGGTAGCGCTTGGCGAGGGCGTCGATGTCGTCGTCGGCACCCTCGTGGGCCAGCTCGACCACCTTGCCCTGGATGATCAGGTTCTCGTACGGGTTCTCCTGGTTGACGACCGAGATCGCGACGCGGCCGTCGCGGGCCACGTTCTTCGTCTTCAGCCGGCCCTCGGCGGTGTTGAAGGTGACCAGATCGCCGTCGAGGCCGATCCAGACCGCCGAGTTCTGCGGCGAGCCGTCCGCGTTCAACGTCGCGACGTGGGCGAAGTCTTTGTTTTCGAAGAGGTGCTTTGCCTCGTCGGGAATTGCAGCCATATCTGAGTCCTCCTGATGCGTGGGTTAGTGTCGTCGGCAACCACTTTCTTACTACGCCGGGGAGGTTGTCGGGTGAAAGTCGCAATCGGACTTCCGAACGCAGTGCCGGGAACCACCGGCGGGCAGCTGACCGAGTGGGCCGAAAAGGCCGAGGAGCGGGGCTTTTCCAGCCTCGGCACGATCGACCGCATCGTCTTCGGCAGCTACGAGCCGCTGGTCGCGCTGACGGCCGCCGCCGCGGTCACCGAGCGGATCGGGCTGGTCACCGCGGTCCTGCTGGCCCCGCTGCGGGACAACGGAGCCCTCCTCGCCAAGCAGGCCCTGAGCCTCAACGCGCTCTCCGACGGGCGCCTCACGCTCGGTCTGGGCCTGGGCGGACGCGATGACGACTACGCCGCGATCGGCGCCGACATGGGCACCCGCGGCGTCGAGATGGAAGAGATCCTGAAACGCCTCACCGAGGTCTGGGCCGACGACTCGATCGGCCCCGCCGTCGCCCCGCCGCGCCTCATCATCGGCGGCGCCGTGCAGGCCTCCTACCGACGCGCCGCCAAGTACGGCAGCGCCGGCTGGATCGGCGGCGGCGCCCCGCCCGACGCCTTCGCCGAAGCGCTCGGCCAGGTCAAGGAGGCCTGGGCGGCGGCGGGTCGCGACGGCGAGCCGGTCGGCATGGCGCTCGCCTACTTCGCCCTCGGCGACGACCCGGAGGGCGACGCCAACCGCTACCTGAAGGACTACTACGGCTTCCTCGGCGAGGAGACGGCGGGCTACATCGCCGGGTCCGCCGCCAAGGACGCGGAGACGGTGAAGGGCTACATCGGCGCCTTCGAGGGGGCGGGCTGCGACGAGCTGATCCTCTTCCCCTGCTCTAACGACCCCGCCCAGGTCGACCTGCTGGCCGACGCCGCCGGCCTCTGAGCCGGTCGCTGTCCCGGCGCGATGGCCGACGAGTTGGAGATCGTCCTCTTCGGCGGCCCCGCCGACTTCGAGGCCTGGCTGGAGGAGAACGGTGGCGACGTCGATGGCCTCTGGCTGAAGATCGCCAAGAAAGGGGCGCCGGAGCCGAGCGTCACCTACGACGAGGCGGTCGAGCTGGCCCTCTGCTTCGGCTGGATCGACAGCCAGAAGCGCGGCCTCGACGAGACGCACTTCCTGCAGCGCTTCACCCCGCGGAGGCCGCGCGGGCGCTGGTCGAAGATCAACCGCGAAAAAGTCGAAGCGCTGGAGAAGACGGGCGCGCTGCGTCCCGCCGGCGTCGCCGAGGTCGCCGCGGCGAAGGATGACGGCCGCTGGGAGGCCGCCTACGAGGGCGCCGCCACCGCCAAGGTCCCAGACGATCTCCAAGCCGAGCTCGACGCCAACCCCAAGGCGGCGGCCTTCTTCGCCGACCTCGACTCCACCAACCGCTACGCGATCATCTGGCGCCTCGGCGACGCCAAAAAACCCGAGACCCGAGCCCGCCGCCTCGCCAAATTCGTCGCCATGCTCGAGCACGGCGAAAAGCTCCACTGATCCCGGCTCCCGGAGCTACCCTTAGCGGCATGGAAACGGTCGATGAGCAGGGATTCCGACGCGACGCCGCCAAGGTTTGGGACGACAACGAGCAGTCGCGCCGCCGTCAGTTGCGCGAAGACGCCGGTCGCTCACTGGCCGAAAACCTCGCCGAGGGCCTCGCGCTGAGCGAATTCCTCTCGACCTTCACCGGCGCCGCCCGACGTTCGTCACTAAGGGCGGGAGAAGGTCACTCTTCGTCCTGGCTTCTTCGGACGTAGGGATCGCGCGGTCGACTTTGAGTCCCCTATAGGGGCCCTAAAGTCGACCGCGCGACTTCGACCAGCGATTCAGGCGTCGAAACACGCACGGACCCGTGACGGTCCCCGTCTCTCGGGCAAATCCTCCGGCCCTCTACTCTCGTCTCATGGATACGCAGCGTCTCAATGAGGTTCTCGCCGCGGCGGGGGAGCCGGCCTACCGGGGTTCCCAGGTCTGGGAGTGGGTCGCGCGCGGGGCCGAGAGCTACGAGGAGATGACGAATCTGCCGGCTGGGCTGCGGGGGAGGCTCGAGGCGGATCTGCCGATCTCGACGCTGAACGTGCGGGCCGAGGCGCGTTCGGACGACGGCACGGTCAAGACCCTCTTCGACACCGGCGACGGGCGGCCGATCGAGGCGGTGCTGATGCGCTACCGGGATGGGCGGAGGTCGGTCTGCGTGTCCTCGCAGTCGGGCTGCCCGCTCACCTGCACCTTCTGCGCGACGGGGAAGATGAAGTTCGGCCGCAACCTGACCGCCGACGAGATCCTCGACCAGGTGCTCCACTTCCGCCGCGTCGAAGAGGTCGACCACGTCGTCTTCATGGGCATGGGGGAGCCGACGATGAACATCGACAACGTGCTCGCCGCCTGCGAGCGCCTGCCCGACATCGGCGTCACCAATCGCCGCACGGCGATCTCCACGGTCGGTTGGGTCCCAGGGATCGAACGCATCGCCGAGTACGAGAAACCGATCGCCCTCGCGCTCTCCCTGCACGCGCCCAACGACGCCCTGCGGTCGCAGCTGATGCCGGTCAACGACCGCTTCCCGCTGAGCGAGGTGCTCGCCGCCTGCGACCGTTACCGGGCCAAGCGCCGGCGCAAGGTCTTCGTCGAGTACGTGATGCTCGACGGCGTCAACGACCTCCCCGAGCACGCCCGCGAACTCGCCGCCCTGCTCGACCCGCGGATCTACAAGATCAACCTGATCCCCTACAACCCCACGGGCGCCTACGACGGCTCCTCGCCGGAGCGGATCGAGCAGTTCCGCGCGATCCTCCATGAGCACCGCGTCCCCGCCACCGTGCGCCTCACCCGCGGCCGCGACATCGACGCCGCCTGCGGCCAGCTCGCCGCCAAAGCCGTCGCCTGAGACCGCGGCGAGTTCGCACTTAGCCACGACAGTTGTAGATAACTGCGAACTCACCGGCGTCGCTCGGGGCCAAACTGGCCAGCCAGCCAGTTTTGCCGATAAGCTTCGCGCCCATGGCCACGGTCGACTCCACGGCGCCGACCGCCGACCGCCCGCCGCGGCTGTCGGCGAACCCGTTTCTCCGCGTCGCCAACGACCTCCGCGCCGAGTGGCGGGGGAGGGGCGCCTACCCGCCCGGCCCGAGCGACTTCAGCCTCTCGCGCACCAAACAGGCCGCCTACGACCCGCTGCCGCTGCTGCTCGACGCCTACGAAGAGTTCGGCCCGATCTTCAGTATGCGGCTGCTCCACAGCAAGGTCGTCTTCATGCTCGGCCCGGAGGCCAACCACTTCGTCACCGTCGGCCACCCGGAGAACTTCCACTGGCGCGAGTCGAGCTTCGGCGACCTGATCCCGCTGCTCGGCGACGGCCTGCTGACGATCGACGAGGGCTACCACGACCGCGCCCGGGCGATCATGCTGCCCGCCTTCCACCGCGCGCAGGTCGAGGCCTCGACCGCGGCGATGCTGATGGAGGCGGAGGCCGCGCTCGCCACGCTGCGCCCCGACACCGTCGTCGACGTCTACGCCTGGATGCGGACCCTGGCGATGCGGATCGCGATGCGGGCGCTGCTCGGGCTCGACCCCGACGACGGCGGCCAGGGCGCGGTCGCCGCGCACCACTTCGAGTCGGCGCTCGGCTTCTTCGGCATCGACTTCGCCCTCCGCCTGCTGCGCGGCCCCGGCTCACCCTGGCGCAAGCTGATGGCCTCACGCGCCGTCCTCGACCGGATCGTCTACGAGGAGATCGGCCGCCGCCGCGCCGCCCCCGACTCGGGCCGCGAGGACATCCTCAGCCTGCTCGTCGCCGCCCGCGGCGGCAGCGGCGAGGCCTTCACCGACCGCGAGATCCGCGACCAGGTGATGACGCTGATGTTCGCCGGCCACGACACCTCGACCTCGACCGTCACCTTCGCTCTCTACGAGCTCGCCCACCACCCCGACGCGCTCGCCCGGCTCTGCGAGGAGCAGGACCGCGTGCTCGGCGGCGCGCCGCCGACGATCGACCAGATGGAGCGTGAGCTGCCCTACCTCGACATGGTCGTCGACGAGGTCCTGCGCCTCTATCCGCCCGCCTGGATCGGCCCCCGCCGCGCCGTCCGCGACTTCGAGTTCGGCGGCTACGCGGTCCCCCGCGGCGCCTACGTCAACTACGTCTCCTGGGCCAGCCACCGACTGCCCGAGGTATTCCCCGAGCCCGAGGCCTTCGTCCCCGAGCGCTTCACCCGCGAGCGCAAAGCCGCGCTGCCCCGCGGCGCCTACGTCCCCTTCGGCGGCGGCAAACGCGTCTGCATCGGCAAACGGTTCGGCCTGATCGAGGTGAAGCTGGTGACGACGATGCTCCTCCAGCGCCTCCGCGCCGACGCCCTGCCGGGCCGCACGATGACCGTGCGCCAGATGCCGACGCTCTCCCCGCGCGACGGTCTGAAGATGCGCCTTAGACACCGGGCATAGACTCGCCCTCTTGCGCGCGCTGGTCATCTCCGACACGCATTTCGGCGCCTGGACCGGGCGTGACCTCCTGCGCGAGGACTTCTTCCTCGAGCGCCTTGCGCCCGCCCTCGACGGGGTCGACGAGGTCATCCTGCTCGGCGACCTCTTCGACTTCCTCTTCGGCTCGGTCGCCGAATCGGTCGACGCCTCCTCGGGCCTGCTGGCGCTGATCGCGCGGGAGCTGCCCGGCAAGCGCTTCGTCTTCCTCGCCGGCAACCACGACCACCACCTCGTCCACCGCGACGAGGAGAGCCGCGTGGTCGAGGCGGCACTGGCCCGCGGCGAGGCGCCCCGCGACGACGGCGTGCCGCCGCCCGAGCCACCCGGCCCGGCCTTCTTCCAGTCGTTCCTCGAAAAGCGCCTTCCCGGGCTCGAGGTCGAGATCGCCTACCCGACCTACACCTGCGCCGGCGTCCTCTGCACCCACGGCCACTACCTCGATCCGCACGCGCGGATGGCCGGATCGCGGGGCTCGCGCCTCCTGACCCGTACGCTTTGGGGGATCGCCGCGGGCGGCCCCGAGGAACCGACGTGCGCCGCCGATTACGAGTCGGTGATCACGCTGCTCACCGAGTGGCTCTACATCGCCGCCCAGATGCCCCACGGTACCCACGCCCAACAGAACGTTCTCCGCGCCGCCCAGAGGGCCGGCCGGATCGCCTCCGCCGCCGGCGCGCCGATGCGCGGCGCCAAGCGATTCGCCGGGGAGGTCCGCGCCCGCACCGGCGCCGAGGACGCCGAACCCCTGCCGAGCGTCGAGCACTTCGAAGGCGTGATCCGCGACGAGGCCGCACGGCAGGCCCGCGAAGCCCCGCTGCCGGGCAGGCCCGAATCGGCCCCGCGCTATCCCGAGCCGACCGTGCTCTCGCGCTCCAGCCCGACCGAGGGCGCGCTCGAGGCCTTCTCCAAGGTCGTCGCCAACCTCGGTTGGGACAAGGAGGCGTCCCAGATCGTCTTCGCCCATACCCACCAGCCGCTCGACGACGTGCTCGCCACCACCGGCGCCATGCGCTACTGGAACAGCGGCTGCTGGATCTACGAGCCCGACCTCTCCTCGCGCCAGGCCTACGCGCGCTACTGCCGCTACGCCTGGCCGGGGACGGCGATCGTGATCGACGATGCCGAGCCCCAGCCGCGCCTGCTCGAGCTGCTCGCCGACCTCAACCCGCTCGCCGGCGGCCCCGGCCTGCCGAAGGCCCCGGCATGATCGGCCCCGAGACGATCGCCGCCGGCGCCCGGCTCATCGCCGACGTCCGCCTGCCGCGCGCCGAAGAGGCGTGGGAGCCGGTGATGTTCGGCGCCCTGATCCCGGCGTTCGGCGTGGCCGCGGTCCTCTGGCTGATCTACTACGCGGTCAAGGATCCGCCCGAGCACAACAAAGACTTGCCCGAGGACGACTTCACGCCGCCCCCGGGCTATTCGGACGACGACCATGAAGGCCCGCTGTCCTGATCGCGCTCCCCAGCGCTACTTGATGAAGAGCATCTCCTCGTACTTCGGCAGTGGCCAGAAGTCGTCGGCGACGACCTTCTCCAGCTGGTCGGCCGCCTCGCGGACTTTGCTCATCGAGGCCAGCTGGCTGTCGCGGGCGTAGACCGCCAGATCGAGCCCCTCGAGCTCACCCGGCACCACGTTCGACTCTTTCAGCTCGCCGAGCGAGGCGACCAGGTCGTCGACCAGCTCGCGGATCTCACCCTCGAGCGCCGAGACGCCCGCCTCGGAGATCAGCGTCAGCTGCCGCAGGCCGGCCGGGAGGATCATCGTCTGGGCCATCGAGAACGTCTCCTCGGCCTCGATGTTCGCCCGGATCGAGTACTGCTCCAGCCACACGTCGTAGCGTGACTCGAGCTCCCGCTTGGAGAGGACGTTGTACTCCTCGAACGCCTTCACGGTGCTGTCGGAGATCACTTCCGGCAGCGCGTCCGGGGTGGTTTTGAGGTTCTTCAGGCCGCGTTTCTCGGCCTCCTCGTGCCACTCCTCGGAGTAGCCGTCGCCGTTGAAGCAGACGACCTTGTTCTCGAGGTAGGAGTCTTTGACGATCTCCATCACGGCCTCCGGCATGCTCGAGCCGCCGTCCAGCTTCTCTTTCAGCTTGCCCGCGAGGTCGTCGATCGCCTCGGCGGCGATCGTGTTCAGCACCGTGTTCGGGAAGGCGAGCGACATGCTCGACCCGAGCGCCCGGAACTCGAATTTGTTGCCGGTGAAGGCGAACGGCGAGGTCCGGTTGCGGTCGCCGCCGTCGAGCGGCAGGGGGGGCAGCACGGTGGTGCCGAGGTCGAGGAACGAGGCCGGCGTGTTGGGATCGCCTTCCCCGGTCGAGATCGCCTCGAACACTTTTTCGAGTTCGGCGCCGAGGAAGATCGAGATGATCGCCGGCGGCGCCTCGTTCGCCCCGAGGCGGTGGTCCTGGCCGATGTTCGCGACCGAGGCCCGCAGCAGTCCCTGGTGTTTGTTGACCGCCTGGATCACCGCCGTGCAGAAGAACAGGAACTGGATGTTGTCCTGCGGCGTGTCACCCGGGTTCAGCAGGTTGGAGCCCGCGTCGGTACCCATCGACCAGTTGTTGTGCTTGCCCGACCCGTTGACGCCGGCGAACGGCTTCTCGTGCAGCAGGCAGACGAGGCCGTAGCGGCGGGCGACGTTCTCCAGCGTCCGCATCAGCAGCTGCTGGTGGTCGGAGCCGACGTTCGAGCTCTCGAAGATCGGCGCGATCTCGTACTGGGCCGGGGCCACCTCGTTGTGGCGGGTTTTGACCGGGATGCCGAGCTTCCGCATTTCCAGTTCCGACTCCATCATGAACGCGAGGACCCGCTCCGGGATCGAGCCGAAGTAGTGGTCGTCGAGCTCATGCCCCTTCGGCGGCTTGGCGCCGAACAGGGTGCGGCCGGTGCTGATCAGATCGGGCCGCTCGAAGAAGTACTGCTCGTCGATCAGGAAGTACTCCTGCTCGGGGCCGACGGTGGTGAAAACCCGATCGGTCTCCTCGTCGCCGAGCAGCCGCAGCGCTTTCACCGCGGTCTGCGACAGAGCGTCCATCGAGCGCAGCAGCGGGATCTTCCCGTCGAGCGCCTCGCCGGTCCAGCTGGCGAAGGCGGTCGGGATCGCCAGCAGCGTCCCGTTCGGGTTCTCGAGGATGAAGGCCGGGCTGGTCGGGTCCCAGGCGGTGTAGCCGCGTGCCTCGAAGGTCGCGCGGAGGCCGCCGGTCGGGAAGGACGAGGCGTCCGGCTCGCCCTGGATCAGCTCCTTGCCGGAGAAGCCGGCGACCAGCTTGCCTTCGCCCGCGGGCTCGAAGAACGAGTCGTGCTTCTCCGCGGTCGAGCCGGTCAGCGGCTGGAACATGTGCGTGTAGTGGGTCGCGCCCATCTCCAGCGCCCACTCCATCATCGCCTCGGCGACCGCATCGGCGAGGCTCGGGTCGAGCGCGTCACCGTGCTCGAGGGTGGCCTGAAGCTTCTCGAACACGTCCTCGGGGAGGCGTTCTTTCTGCACGGTGACGTCGAAGACGTTGGCGCCGAAGGCGGCGTTCTCGGGAAGGGTCAGATCGATCGCGCCCAGGGCCTCACCATTGGAGCTCCACTGGGCTGCGGTCACGTTCTGCTGGCGGATTCTGCTCATCGCTTCTGGTGTCCCTCGCTTGGCGGCGCGTCCGGTGTCCGGCCGCGATCGTTTTCCTTTCGAAACTCCCTAGACAGAGCCAAACGAGCCTACTCCGGCGCCATTAACGCAAGGTTTGTCCACCCGTACAGTCTTTGCCTCGTGGCGGTGTCCCATATGTAGACGCGCGCGTGTGAGTTGGCACTTACGCCGGGCGGCGGCGCAGGACGGTGATCTCACCGACGGTCTCGAAGCCGAGCCGGGCGTAGAAGAGCTGCGGCCAGTCGGCGGCCTCGGCGGTGAGGAAGATCGTGGTGTCGCCCGCCTCCTGGGCGGCGGCGATCGCGGCGAGGACGATCGCTTTCGCCAGGCCGCGCTCGCGGGCGGGGGCGAGGGTGCCGACCTCCTCGACCTGGCCGATGCCTTTGCCGTCGCGGAGCAGGTGGCAGGCCGACATCGGCTCGCCCTCGGCGGGGGCGACGAACCAGCGGTCGCCGGCGACCTCGCCGTAGCGCCGAT
>DAIQOT010000340.1:0-2651 GCA_036787695.1 Solirubrobacterales bacterium
GCCCCGGACGGAGGGCCCGAAACGCGCTGCACGGATTTGGCCTCCTATAGGGGGGTCAAACCCTGGTCACGTGATTGCAACGTCTGAATAAGACAGGAAGACCTGTGACGTTCCAGGGATCTTTGTGCCGGACGTGTGACTTCCCGGCCGATCCGTGGCTCCTCTTCGCACCCCGGCCCGTCCCTTCCCCGGGCGCCAGCTCGGGACGGCCGCGGCCCTTACCCCGGGCGGCAGCTCGACGCGACCCCGTCCCTCCCCCTCCGAAACCTTGGCGGGGCGGCTTGGTTATGGAGGGACCGTGAAGCGAACGATCCTCCTCATCCTCGCCCTGTCCCTCGCGCTGGTCGCGCTGCTCGCCCCGGGCGGCGCGTCGGCGGCGCTGCCGCAGAGCTTCTGGGGGGTCGTCGCCAACGAAGCGCCGAACCCGGCCGAGGGGCAGACGCTGAAGGCGGGCGGGGTCGAAAGCCTGAGGACGCCGGTCAACTGGGCGGCGGTGCAGTCGAGCCAGTACGCGACGCCCGACTGGAGCTCGGTCGACCCGACCGTCCGCGCCGCCGCCGAAGCGGGGCTCACCGTCCTCCCCTTCCTCACCTCGCCGCCGCGCTGGGCGGTCGGCTACGAAGGGGTCGGCTTCGGCGCCGAAGCGCCGGTCAGCCTGCCGGTCCAGACCGCCACCCAGAAGGCCGGCTGGCGCGAATTCCTCCGCCTCGCGGTCTTTCGCTACGGCCCCGGCGGCAGCTTCTGGGCCGAAAACCCGCTGCTGCCCGCGCGGCCGATCCGGATCTGGCAGATCTGGAACGAGCCGAACTTCAAATACTTCGCCGCGCGGCCGAGCCCGTCGCAGTACGGCAAGCTCGTCGTCCAGTCCTACGCCGACCTGCGGAGCGCCGACCCCGGCGCGCGAATCGTCCTCGGCGGCCTCTTCATCCGCCCCAAGGGCGGCAAAGGCAAGCCGAAGCCGGGCGTGATCAAGCGCGCCTACCTCGCCGCCGACTTCCTCGAACGGATGTACCGGACCACCCCCGGCGTCCGCGGCAAGTTCCTCGCCGTCTCCCTCCATCCCTACTCCTACGACTACAAGGAGTTGACGCCGGAAATCGAGGAAGTCCGCGCGGCGCTGAAGCGCGAGCGCGACCCGGGGCGCTCGATCTGGCTCACCGAGCTGGGCTGGAGCAGCGGCAAGCCGGAACCGGCGAACGGCAACAACCAGTTCGAGAAGGGGCCCCAGGGCCAGGCGCGCGAACTGACCGGCGCCTTCAAGCTGCTGAAGGCGAAGGCGGCGACCTGGCGGGTCAAGCGGCTCTACTGGTTCTCCTTCACCGACGCTCCCGGCACCTGCAACTTCTGCGACGGCTCCGGGCTCTTCTCCCAGGGCTTCGTCGGCAAGCCCGCCTGGGCCGCCTACGAGCGGCTCGCCCGCTGAGCGCCGCGCGCGCCTACACGCCAGTTTCCTTGCATCGCCGGAGGCAGGCAGGAAGCCCGACTCGCCGGGAGTAATTTCGCGTTCAGGAACATGGACGCTCGGCACAATGGAGAAACCCGTTACGCAGCCGTCCTGATCGCGTTCCTGGTCGGGCTCATCGCCCTCGGCCTCCTCGGGATTCCGGCGCTGCTGGTGGGGGCGATCGGCCTGGTCGTCGCCGCGCTCGGAATCACGCTCCTCCATCGCGGGCGAGGTGCTCGCGGGGTCCCGGACAAATACGTCCCGAGCGTGCTCGAGGGAAGCCGGGCGAAGCGTCGTCGGTTCGCGCCTCTGCGGCGCCATCGACATGCCTCGCCGCCACTGCGATTTCGCTGATGAATATGCGGTGGGAAGTGATAGCGTCCGACATCCTGAAGTCGTGTCAATGAGCTGGATGGGGGCATCATTTTCCGCCCCCGAATATCTGGGAAAGGGTGGAAATAGATGTTGAGAGGAATCGGTAGGCCGAAAGGCCAGCGCCGGCTCTGGGTTCTGACGCTGCTGCTCGCGCTCGTCGCGGCACTCGTGCTGGCGGCTTGTGGTGGCAGTGGTGGCACCACGTCGGCGACGACGGCCACGGAAGCCGAACCGGCGGAATCAGAACCGGCCGAAACGGAAGAAACGACGGAAGAAGGCGGCATCGCCGCTGCTCCGCAGTTCACCTCCGAAGAACTCTTCGCACCGGCTGGTGACAACTGGGTCACCAACGGTGGCGGTACGACCAACGACCGCTTCTCCACGTTGGACGAAATCAACACGGAAAACGTCAAAGAACTCAAAGGCGAATGGATGACCAAGATCGGTCAGAACGCCACCGCCGCGAAGTTCTCTGCCGAGGGCCAGGCCATCGAGTACGAAGGCACCATCTTCATCTCCGACGGCGCCGACGACGCGTTCGCGATCGACGCCGGCAACGGCCATCGCCTCTGGACCTACGAACCGCACCTGCCGCCCGACCCGCTCGGCGAAGTCGTCTGCTGTGGTTGGGACAACCGCGGCGTCGCGATCGGCGACGGGATGGTGTTCGTCTCCCAGCTGAACGGCGCCGAGGTGGCGCTCGACCAGTCGACCGGCAAAGTCAAATGGTCGACCAACGTCGTCAAGCCGGGTGAGGGCTTCTCGATCACCAGCGCCCCGCTCTACTACGAAGGCAAGGTCTACGTCGGCGGCTCCGGCGGCGAGTACGGCG
>DAIQOT010000341.1:0-2646 GCA_036787695.1 Solirubrobacterales bacterium
AACGCGTCGATCGGGCCGCCGCCAAAGATCCGGTTCGTGCAGGACGGGACGTAGACCGCGGCGGCGCCCTCGCGGGTCGTCGCGGGGAGCTTCGCGTCGGCCGCGCCCGGGAGCGCCCGGCCTTTGCGGGTTCGTCGCGCCGCCGACCCGCCGACGCGCAGCCCCGCCCGCGAGGCCGACTCGACCGTGCCCCAGCGCTTCGCCGTCGCCAGCGCCAGCGACTCGGCGCGATCGGTGTGACGGTCGGCGCGCAGTTCCTTCACCAGCTTCCCGGTGTCGATCCCGACCGGGCAGGCGAGCTGACAGCTGCCGTCCGCCGCGCAGGTGTCGAGCGCCTCGTAGCCGAGCTCCTCGAGCAGCGCCTCCTGCACCGGCGAGCCGTTCGGCTGCCGCGCGATCTCCCGCCGCAGGACGATCCGCTGACGCGGCGTCGTCGTCAGGTTGCGGCTCGGGCAGACCGGCTCGCAGAAGCCGCACTCGACGCAGGCGGTCGCCGACTCCTCGATCGCCGGCGTCGTTTTCAGGTCGCGCAGGTGGACGCCGGGGTCGCGGTTGAGGACGACGCCGGGGTTGAGCACGTCGTCGGGATCGGCGAGCCGCTTCACCCGCCACATCAGCTCGGTCGCCACCGTTCCCCACTCGCGCTCCACATAAGGCGCCATGTTCACGCCGGTCCCGTGCTCGGCCTTCAGCGAGCCGTCGTACTTGCCGACGATCAGGTCGACCAGCCCCGCCATCAGGGCCTCGTAGCGCTCGACATCCTCGGGTTTGGCGAAATCCGGGGTGAGCATGAAGTGGAGATTCCCGGCCGAGGCGTGGCCGGCGACGCCGGGCGCGAACCCGTGCTCGCCGAGCAGCGCCTGGAGGTCGCGGGCGCCCTCGGCGATCCGGGCGGGCGGGACGCAGACGTCCTCGGTGATCAGCGACGTGCCAGCCGGGCGGAGGCGGCCGGCGAGGCCGTGGAGCCCCTCGCGCACGCGCCAGGCGACCTCGATCTGCTCGGGGTCGCGGGTGAAGGCGGGCTCGCCGAGGAGCTCGTGGTCGGCGAGTATCTCGCCGGCGCGGGCGACTTTCGCGTCGAGCTCCTCCGGGGTCTCGCCGCCGAACTCGATCAGCAGCGCGGCGCCGGTCGGGTCGAGCTCTTTGAACTCGGGCGGAGCGCCGACCATCGCCCAGCCCGCCGCGATCAGCGCCGGCGCGACCATCAGCTCGACCGCAGTGGCGCCGCTCGCGACGAGGTCGCCGACCGGGGCGACGGCGCGGTCGATGTCGGGGAAGTGCACCCAAGTGGTCGTCGTCAGCGGCGGCTGCGCGACGGTCTCGAAGACGACCTCGGGGATGTAGGCGAGCGTCCCCTCCGAGCCGACCAGCAGGCGGCGGAAGATCTCCAACGGCTCGTCGGCATCGAGGAAGGCGCAGAGGCGGTACCCGGTCGTGTTCTTGATCTCGAACTTGCGCCGGATTCGGGCGGTGAGGTCGGCGTCGGCGCGGATCTCGTCACGGATCGCGGCGAGGCCGGCGGCGAGCTCCGGCTCGGCCGCGGCGAACTCGGCGGCGGCGCCGGGCGCGGCGGTGTCGATCCGGGTCCCCGACGGGAGGACGAAGGTCAGCGAGCGCAGGGTCGAGTAGGAGTCCTTGGTGATCCCGCAGCGCATCCCGCCCGAGTTGTTGGCGACGACGCCGCCGACCGTGGCGACGTCGGTGCTGGCCGGGTCGGGGCCGAGGCGGCGGCCGAGCGGGGCGAGCACGCGGTTGACGTGGCCGAGGATCGTGCCGGTGCCGACGCGGACCGCGGCGCCGTCCTCGAGCACCGCGATGCCGCCGAAGTGGCGGCGCACGTCGACGAGGATGCCGTCGGTCTGCCCCTGGCCGTTGAGGCTGGTGCCGCCGGCACGGAAGGTGACCGGGATGCCGCGCTCGCGGCCGAAGGCGAGGACCTTGGCGATGTCGTCGGGCTCCTTCGCCATCACGACGGCGCGCGGGAGCTTGCGGTAGGGCGAGGCGTCGGAGGCGTACTTGATGAGGTCGCCGGGACGGGCGAGGACGCGGTCGGCGCCGAGCAGGGCCTCGAGTTCGCCGCGCAGCGGCTGGGCGGTGCCGGCCGCGAGCGAGTCGGGGGCGCGGTCGGGCGACGGGTCGCGGGTGCCGGGTCGTAGAGAGTCCGGACCGCGCTCGAGGAGTGAGCGGAGTCCGGGCATCAGCGCGCCGCCGTTCCGCGGCGGTCCCAGATCATGCGGTCGGCGCCGGGCAGCATCAGCGCGCCGCCGTCCTGCCGCGGTCCCAGGTCATGCGGTCGGCCGGCCATCGTCCCTAGAAGAGCGACATGCCGGGGGCGACCGGGACTTCGACCAGCTCCGGCTTCGAGGAGGCGAGCGCCTCGGCGAGAGCGCCGGCCACACCGTCGCGGTCACTCACCCGATGAGCCTTGACGCCGTAGCCCTCGGCGACCGCGGCGACCTCGAGCTTCGGCAGGTCGAGGCCGGGCGCGCCGGTGATCTGCTCGACTTCGGCGAACCACTTGAGGATCGCGTACTCCTCGTTGCGGAGGACCAGGAAGGTGACCGGGACGTCGTAGGCGACGGCGCTCCAGAAGGCGGTGATCGCGTACTGGGCCGAGCCCTCGCCGAGCACGCAGACGACCGGCCG
>DAIQOT010000157.1:0-9134 GCA_036787695.1 Solirubrobacterales bacterium
TCGCGGCGAGGATGATCGAGCCCGCCGAGAGCTGGTCGGTGAGGAGCTTCGAGGCGATCGCCGTCCAGGCGTAGCCGAAGCCGGCGGCGACGACGGCCAGCGTCCCGGCGGCGCTCGCCCGCCCGCGCACCACATACGGAGCGACGACGGGGATCGTGACCAGCGCCAGGGCGATCGCGATCGGCCCCGCCCCGGCGTGGCCGGTCGTCCGTTCGGGCGCCGCCCAGGCGAGCCCCGCGACCCCGACCAGGATCGCCGCGACGGCGCCGTACTCGCGCCGGCCGGGCTTCTCCCCCAGCCTCGTCACCCCGAGCCAGAGCAACAGCACGAGGCCGCAGGCGAGGCAGGGCTGGACGACGGTCAACGGCGCCAGCAGCAGCGCCGCAATCTCCAGCGGCCACCCGAGCAGCCCGATCCCCGTCGCCAGCAGCCACCTCGGGTTCTTGATCAGCCGCCCGATCAGCGACACCCGCAGCGCGTGCTCCTCCCCCACGTCCCGCGCCTCGAGTGCCTGCAGCGCGATCGAGGTGTTGTAGAGCGCCGAGGCCCCGATCGCACAGATGATCCCCAGCGCCAGCATCCGGCGAGCCTAGCCGGCCGGATGGTCACCTGAAGCGGTCGTCGGGGTCCTTGCCTTCGGCTATTGCCTTGCGTCGATAGTGGTCGCCGATCACGCCGACCAGAAATGAGAAGACGACGATTCCGAGCATGCCCGCGACGAGCTGAAACTTTTCAGCGGCGCCGATGGCGTCGAGCAGGTTTACCGCGCCAACGGTCACGACGATCCCGACAACGAAGTCGAGGATGAACGCCTTGTTTTCGGTCATGAGATCGAAGCTACCGTCACTTTCCGGAGAAGAGGAAGAGTGCGATCAGGAGCGCCATACCGAGAAAACCGCCCAGAGCGATATAGCGCCGTCGCTCCAGCTCGGTCGTCGGCCGGAAGAGCGACAGGGACTGCCCAATGAACGCGCCGACAGCGATCGAGGCGGCGAGCCCGCCGGCGATCGAGGTGAGGGTGGAGACGGAGGAAAACGCGACGGGCAGCACCTTTCGGATGCTGCCCGCCAAATGCGCACGCGTGGCGCGCGCATTGCAAAACTTGTGTGCCTAGAGCGTCAGGTTTCTTGGTACAGCGGGCCGTCGCCGCCCTCGGGGAGGGTGAGGCGGCCGCCCTTGGCGGTGATCGCACCGCACTGGACGCAGTTGGAGGCGGTGACGTGGACGTCGACCATCGCCTCGCCGTTCTCCTGCTGGTCGTCGGGGATCTCGTAGACCTGCGCCGGGCACATCGAGACCCAGGTCTGGGCGACCTCGCGGGGGACGTGGGTCTGGATGCGGACGTGGTTCGGCGCGTCGTCGCGGGTCGCGTTGCCCGAGAGGAAGACCGAGCCGAGCTTGTCGAAGGTCAGCTCGTTGTCGGGCTTCGGGTACTTCGAGCCCGCCTTGCCGATGAACATCGCGTTCTCGGAATCGTGCTCCTGCTTCCAGTGCCCGCCCGGGAAGTTGCCTTTGGTGATCGTCATCGCCGAGGCGATCGCGCCACCGACGAAGAAGCCTTTCGAGAAGGGCTGGCGCATGTTGCGCGACTCTTTGATGTCCTTCTCGATCATCGACTTACTGACCCGGTCGTCGTAGGCCTGGAAGTTGACCGAGTCGATGTCCGCCTTCAGCGACTCGACGATCGTTTCGGCCGCCATCATGCCCGCGTGCATCGCGTAATGGACGCCCTTCAGGGTCGGGATGTTGACCATGCTGGCCGCGTCGCCGGCGACCACCATGCCCGGCACCGCGAGCCGCTTCGGCATCGCGAAGTAGCCGCCCGACGGGATCGTCTTGGCGCCCCAGGCGGTCCGTTTGCCGCCCTCGAGCAGCTTCTTGATGAAGGGGTGCGTCTTCAGCTGCTGCAGCGCGTCGTGGACGCTGAAGGTGGCGTCGGTGTAGTCGAGGCCGGCGACCATGCCGATGCAGATCTTGTCCTCGCCCATCGGGTAGATGAAGCTGCCGCCGAACTCGTTGTAACGGGCGCCGAGGCGCAGCGGCCAACCCATCGTGTGGATCACGCGGTCGAGCGGCTTCTGCACCTCCCAGACCTCTTTCACCCCGAGCTCCCAACGCATCGGGTCGGACCCGTGCATGTCGAAGTAGTCGTAGGCGGCGTAGGTGAGGTGGCCGACCGTGCCCTCGGCGAGCACCGTCGCCTTCGCGATCACGTCGGAGCCGGGCTCGAAGTTCGCCTGCTCCTCGCCGTTTTTGCCACGGCCGCGGTCGCCGGAGCGGACGCCTTTGACGACCCGGTCCTCGACCAACAGCTTGGTCGCGGCCGTTTCGCTGAGGATGTAGACGCCGGCTTCTTCGGCCTTGTCGGCGAGGAAGCGGCCAAGTTTCGCCACCGAGGTGACGTAGTTGCCGTGGTTGCGGAAACCCGGCGGGACCGGCACCAGCGGGAAGTGGTTCCCCTTGGTCAGGACGTAGACCGCGTCCTTCTTGACCTCCTGGTAGACCGGCCACTCCTCCTTCGGCAGGTCGGGGAAGAGCGCTTCCATCGCCGACGGCACCATGTTCGCCCCCGACAGGAGGTGGGCCCCCGCCACTTTGCCCTTCTCGATCACGGCAACCGGGACTTCACCGAGCTTCTCGGTCAGCTCCGGCTCGTTCTCGAGCAGCTGCATCAGCTTGTTGGCGCAGGCAAGGCCGGCGGGGCCACCGCCGACGATCGCGACGCCAACCTCGATCCGATCCTCGGGTGCGTCGGTCGGCGGACCGATCACCGAGTTCGAGTCGAACGGCGGCGGGAACTCACTGGGTGGCACTGCCGGCATGGGGGTTCCTCCTGAAGGGGGAAGGAGACGACTGAGCCGAAGCTCAGCCGCCCTTCTTGGCTTTGATCGCCTCGGTCAGTTTGGGGACGATTTTGTGCAGATCGCCCACCACCCCGAGGTCCGAGAACTCGAAGATCGGAGCGTTCGGATCCTTGTTGATCGCGAGGATGTTCTCCGAGTTCTGCATTCCGACCTTGTGCTGGATCGCGCCGGAGATGCCCGCCGCGAGGTACAGCTTCGGCGCCACCGTCTTACCGGTCTGGCCGATCTGCGCCGCGTAGGGGTACCAACCGGCGTCGACGACCGCGCGGGTCGCGGCGACGGCGCCGCCCATCGACTCGGCGAGTTCCTCGGCCAGCTTGAAGCCGTCCGCGGCACCGAGGCCACGACCGCCGCCCACCAGGATGTCGGCGTCCTCGATGTTCACGTCGGCGCCACGCTGCTCGCCGCGCTGCACGAGCGTCGCCTTGGTCGACCAGGCCGAGAGCTCGACCTCGACGTCCTCGACCGTGGCGGTGCCACCGGTCTCGTTGATCTCGAACGCGTTGAGCCGGCTGATGATGATCCCCGGCTCGGAGACGTAGCCGACGTCGGCGATCTCGGAGTCCTGCAGGATCGGCCGCTCGACGATCAGCTTGCCGTCGGCGACTTTGACCGCGGTGACCTCCATCGTCACCCCGGCGCCGAGGCGGGCGGTCAGGCCGGCCCCGATCTCGAAGCCGAGCAGGCCGCCGCCGAACAGCGCGTAGCTGATGCCGTTGTCGGTGATGACCTTGGCCATCGCGTCGACGATCGGCTGGGCCAGGCCCTCGGGCACGCTCTTGGCCCGGTAGACCTTGGCGGCGCCGTATTTGCCGAGCCCCGCGGCGGCGTCATCGGCGATGTCGCCGACGATCAGAGCCGAGGCCTCGCCGCCGATTTCACCGGCCAGTTTGGCGGCCTCGGAGATGGCCCCGAGGCTGTTTTTGTTGAAGTTGCCCTCGTCATCGTGGAGGGCGTAAACCAGGATGCCTGCCATCTAGATCAGTTTCCTCTCGTCCAGCCAGGCGACGATCTTCTCGACCGTCTCGTTCGTGTCCTCGTCCTCGATGATCTCGCCGGCCTGCTTCGCGGGCGGCGGGTTCAAGGCGAGCACCTTGGTCTTCGACCCGGCCTCGCCGACCTGCGAGGCGTCGATGCCGACGTCGCCGGTGGACTTGTTGTCGAGCGGTTTCTTTTTCGCGCCCATGATCGCTTTCAGCGACGGGTAGCGCGGCTCGTTGATCGCGTCACCGACGCTGATCACGGCCGGGAGCTCGATCTCGACGGTGTCGTAGCCGTACTCGGCCTGGCGCTCGCAGCGGAGCTTGCCGTCGTTGACGTCGATCTTGATCACCTGCGTCAGCGAAGGCATCCGCAGGTGGTCGGCGACGACTGCGCCGATCGTGTAGCACTCGCCGTCGTCGGACTGCTGGCCGAGCAGGACCAGGTCCGGACTCTCGGACTCGAGCACTTTCGCCAGCGAGTAGCCGGTCGCGCAGACGTCGGAGCCCGCCAGGGCGTCGTCGGTCAGCTGGACCGAGCGGTCGGCGCCGAGCGCGACGGCCTTGTGCAGGGCACGGACGGCGGATTCGGGACCCATGGTCACCGCGACGACCTCCTCGACCGGAATCGCCCCACCCTCCTTGATCTGCATGGCCGCCTCTAGGGCGTGCGTGTCGAAGGGGTTGAGGTTTTTCTCACCGCTGCGGTCGAGGCGCATCGTGCTCGGATCGATGCGCTTCTGCACAGCGGCATCCGGTACCTCCTTGACCAGGACGCAGATCTTCAAGTTCAAAGCCTCCTTGGGAACGTTCTCGGTAAGCGAGCGCCCGGTCTCAGGTGCGCAATCGAGGCGGCGTCGCGACCGGGCATGTTATCGATTCAGCCGGTTGACTGACCAGTCAATCAAGGACTATATCCGCTTCGAGCGGACCTGTGCACGGATCCGTGTCGAAGAAAGTAGGTGGAGCGCCGCGTATCCGGGCTCAGGCGCCGGCGGCGTGCCGCTCGGCGGCGCCCACGCGGATGAACTCGACAATGTCGTCGGTACCCGATCCCGGCGTGAACACTTCGGCGACGCCCAGCTTCTTCAGCTCGGGGATGTCGTCGGCGGGAATCGTCCCGCCCACCGTGACCAGCACGTCGTCGACTCCCTGCTCCTTCAGCAGCGCGACCACTTTCGGCACCAGCGTCATGTGGGCGCCGGAGAGGATCGAGAGGCCGACCGCGTCGGCGTCCTCCTGGATCACCGTCTCGGCGATCTGCTCGGGGGTCTGGTGCAGGCCGGTGTAGATGACCTCCATGCCGGCGTCGCGCAGGGCGCGGGCGATGATCTTGGCGCCGCGGTCGTGGCCGTCGAGGCCGGGCTTGGCGACGACGACGCGGATCTTGCGGGCGGTTGCGGTGGTGGTCACGGCGTGGAGCTTATTGGAGCTTGGCCAGTTTGCGTGGAACTCCTCGTAGATTGCGAGGACCCCCTCGTCGAGATCCACGAACCGACCAGGATCAGGACCAGGCCGATCAGCGATCCGGCGCCCGGGCTCTCGCCGAGGAAGGCGATCCCGAGGCCGAGCGCGATCACCGGGTTGATGTAGGTGATGACCGAGGCGCGGGCGGGGCCGGCGGCGCCGATCAGGATCGCCATCAGGACCAGCGCCAGCGCCGTGCAGACGAAGCCGAGGACGGCGACCGCGGCGAAGGCGCCGCCGCTCGGCGCCGCGCTCGGCCAGTCGACGACCGCGAACGGGGTGAGGATCGCGGCGGCGATCGTCAGGCAGGCGGCCATCACCGCGGTCGGGTCGAGGTCGATCAGGTGGCGTTTGAGGATCAGCGGCGCGCTCGCGTAGCCGCAGGCGGCGATCAGGACGGCGCCGACGCCGAGCAGTTCGCCGCCGTCGCCGGAGATGTCGACCCCGACCAGCGCCGCGACCCCGGCGAAGCCGACGAGCAGGCCGGCCAGGCGGCGCCCGGTGACGCGTTCGGCCGGTTCGAAGCGGAGCACGAGCAGGGTGATGATCAGCGGCACCGCGGCGATCACGATCGCCGCGGTCGAGGACGCGACCTTCGTCTCACCCAGGGCGATCAGCGGGAAGGGGATCGCGATCTCGAGGACGGCGAAGGCGAGGAGCCAGCGACCGCGCCCGCGCAGGCTCGCCAGGGTGCCGGCTCGCCAGGCGACCAGGAGCAGGACGACGGCGCCGAGCGTCACCCTCCCCCAGGCCAGCACCAGCGGCGGCATGCCGCCGTCGTCGGCGATCTTGATGAAGAGGTACGGGATGCCCCAGAGGACGGAGACGGCGGCGAACGCGCTCCAGGCGCGCCGGCTCATCGGTGCGGCCGACGGGGACGGAGGCGGCGCGGCTGGGGACGGCGGTTGGCGGCGACCCGCGAGGCGCCGAAGCCCGCGACCGTCGCGAGGACCGTCACCGCGACCGCGGTCAGGCGCCGGCCGAGCCGCTCGAAGCGAAGCACCTGCCAGTCCTCCTCCTTGGCGATCGCCGCCAGCGGCGGGTCCGGGTTGACCGCGACCGGGTTGCCGACCGCGCGCAGCATCGGCAGGTCCGAGAGCGAGTCGGAGTAGGCGTAGGAGGTGCCGAGGTCGATGTCGTGGGTGCGGGCGAACGCCTCCATCGCGGTGACCTTGCCGGGGCCGTAGACGAACGGGCCGTCGAGCCGGCCGGTGAACTGGCCCTCGGCGTCGACCTCGTAGCGGGTGCCGATCCCACCCTCCATGCCGAGCACCGCGGCGAGGCTTTCGACCACGTCGTTGCCGGCGGCGCTGACGATGAAGGTCGGGCGGCCCGCGTCCTGGTGGGCGTGGACCTCCTCCAGCATCTGCGGGTAGACCCGCGGCAGGATCGCTGCCATCACCTCGGGCCCCATCCGCTCGATCGTTTTCGCCGAGACCCCGGTGATCAGCCCGCGGGCGACCCGCAGGACCTCGGTCGTCTTCTCGTCGGTGGTGCCGCGCAGGCGGTAGCGCAGGTGCTCGACGCCCCAGCCCCAGAGCTGGCGCCTCGAGACCACGCCGCCCCGCGCCGCCACCCGAGCGAACTGCATGCCAGACGACCCCGCCATGAGGGTCTTATCGAGATCGAAAAAGGCCGCGGCTTTGCTCATCGGACTACGCGCCTGGGATGCGGCGCGCGGCGTTACGCCGCGGCTACCTCGAGCACGATCGCGTCGCCCTGGCCACCGCCGCTGCAGATCGCGGCGACGCCGAGGCCACCGCCGCGGCGGCCGAGCTCGTGGACGAGCGCGCCGATGATGCGGGCGCCGGAGGCGCCGATCGGATGGCCGTAGGCGATCGCGCCGCCGTTCACGTTGACGTTGGTCTCGTCGATCCCGAGGATCCGCATCGAGCCGATCGCGACCGATGCGAAGGCCTCGTTGATCTCCCACAGGTCGACGTCATCGGGCGTCTTGCCGATCGCGGCCAGGGCTTTCAGCGCGGCGTTGCCGGGGGTGCGCGCCAGGTAGGCGAAGTCGTCGGCGACCATCGCGTAGGAGACGATCTTGGCGAGCGGCTTGCGGCCTTCCTTCTCGGCCCACTCCTCGGAGGCGACGACGATCGCGCCGGCGCCGTCGTTGACGCCCGGGGCGTTGCCGGCGGTGTGGGTCGCGCCCTCGCCGCCGATCGCCTTCAGCCCGGCCAGCGCCTCGAGCGTGGTGCCCGGCCGCGGCGCCTCGTCGACCTCGACGGTCGTGTCGCCCTTGCGGCCCTTGATCGTCACCGGGACGATCTCGTCAGCGATCCGGCCCGACTCGGTCGCCTCGCCCGCCAGCGTCTGCGAGCGGACCGCGAATTTGTCCATGTCGGCGCGGGTGATCTCCATCTCGTTGGAGACCTCGCTTGCCTCGTTGATCATCTGTTTGCCGGTGAAGGCGTTGGTGAGCCCGTCGTGGGTCATCGCGTCGAGCGCCTGGACGTCGCCCATCCGGAAGCCGAAGCGCGCGTTCGGCAGCAGGTACGGCGCCTTGCTCATCGACTCCATGCCGCCGGTGACGGCGATGTCGAGGTCGCCGACGCGGATCGCCTGGTCGGCGAGGCCGAGCGTGCGCATGCCCGAGGCGCAGACCTTGTTGACGGTCTCCGAGGGGACCTCCTTCGGGATGCCGCCCTTGATCTGGGCCTGGCGCGAGGGAATCTGACCCTGGCCGGCCTGCAGGACCTGGCCGAAGATGACCTGCTGGACCTGCTCGGCGCCGACGCCGGAGCGCTCCAGCGCGGCCTCGATCGCGATGCCGCCGAGCTCGGGAGCTTCGAGCGTGGACAGGGCGCCGCCCATCTTGCCGACCGGGGTGCGCGCGGTACCGAGGATCACTGAGCTGGACATCTGCGGGGCCTTTCTCCTATTTCCGGGGCCCGCGGGCGCGGGCGCCTCCTCCACGCGGGACGATACCGACCGAAGCCGCACTCCCCGCCTCATTAGACTCGCCGTCCCATGAACGTCGATGTGAGAGATAAGTCACTGCAGGACGCCGACGCGGGGCTCGTCGTCGTTGGCCTCTACGAGGGCGACTCGCTGCCCGACGAGGTGTCGGGCGCGCCCGGCGCCGGCGACGCCAAGGGCTCGTTCAAAGCGATGGCCCGGCTCTACCCGGGCGGCCCGGAGCGGCTGCTGGTGGTCGGGCTCGGCGAGCGCGACTCCTTCGACGTCGAGAAGCTGCGCGTGCTGGCGGCGCTGGTCGCCGGCGAGGCGGCGAAGCTCGAGGCCGGCTCGCTGGCCTGGGCGTTGCCCGCCTACGAGGACGAGGCCGCCGCGGCGGAGGCGATCGTCACCGGCACGATCCTCGGCTCCTACCGCTTCACCGACTTCAAGGGCGACACGAAAGAGGACGACGGGGAGTCGGTGCTCGAGTCCCTGACCGTGCTCGCCGGCGAGGAGCTCGCCGGGGCGGCCGAGACCGCCCGCGTCTACTCCGAGGCGGCGAACCGGGCCCGCGACCTGCAGGAGACGCCCGCCAACTCGATGCGTCCCGAGGACCTCGCCAAGCGCGCCGAGGCGATCGCCGCGGCCCAGGACGAGGTCACGGTCGAGGTCCTCGACGGCGACGCGATCCGCGCCAAGGGCATGGGCGGCCTCGCCGCCGTCAGCCAGGGCGGCCCGGTTGACCCGCGCCTGATCGTGCTGCGCTACCAAGGCGGCGGCGACGGCCCGACGCTCGGCTTCGTCGGCAAGGGAGTGACCTTCGACACCGGCGGCATCTCGCTGAAGCCCGGCGCCGGGATGAGCGAGATGAAGTACGACATGTCGGCCGGCGCCGCGGTGATCGAGGCGACGGCGGCGA
>DAIQOT010000028.1:0-25802 GCA_036787695.1 Solirubrobacterales bacterium
CGGTGATCTCAAGGATCTCGCGGCCCTTCGCCCAGGCCTCCTCCTCGGTGTCGGCGACGATCGGCCGCAGGCTGACCGAGAAGCGCAGCTTGCGATCGTGCTCGGCCGCGGCGGACTGGATCTGGTCGATGCGCTCGCGGAAGCCGCTCAGCGGCTCGCCCCAGACCGCGTAGACGTCGGCGTGCTCGGCACCGACCCGGACCGCGTCGGCGGAGGCGCCGCCGAAGTAGATCGGGATGTGGCCACCGTCGGGAGTGACCGTCGACCAGGCGTCCTTCACTTTGTAGAACTCGCCCTCGTGGTCGAAGTGGTCGCTCGGGGTCGAGGACCACTCCTGCTTGACGATCTCGAGGAACTCGCCGCTGCGGCGGTAGCGGGAAGGTTTGTCGATCCAGTCGCCGTCGCGCGCCTGGTCGGCGTCATCGCCACCGCTGATCACGTGCATCGCGATCCGGCCGGGGTGGAAGGCGTCGATCGTCGCGTACTTGCGGGCGACCTGGGTCGGGGCGACGAAGCCGGGGCGGTGGGCGAGGAGGACGCCGAGCCGCTCGGTCGCGTTGAGGGTCTGGTCGGCGATGATGAAGCCGTCGACCATCGAAGAGGAGTGGGGGATCAGCACGCGGTCGAAGCCCGACGCCTCATGGGCCTGGGCGAGCGCCTTCAGGTAGTCGGGTTGCACGATCGGACCGCTCTGGGCGATCGTCTCGGACTGCTCGTGGGGGAAAACGTGACCGATGAACTCGACTGACATGGCGGGCCTCCTTCTGGGTGACGGCGTGCGACCGGAGGCTTCAAGATAAAGTCGATAAGCTTAATCAGGAATTGAATCGTAGATTCGCGACCCGAGCCGGGCCGCGGGGACGCGCCTAGGAGCTGAGGCCGCGGAGCTTCTCGTCCGAGGCGCGGGCGACGGCGGACTGCTCTTCCATCGCCTTCTCGACCCGTCCGCGGAGCTCGGGATCAGCGAGGGCGAGGATCCGCGCGGCGAGGATTCCCGCGTTGCGCCCGCCGTCGATCGCCACCGTCGCGACCGGGACGCCTTTGGGCATCTGCACGATCGAGAGCAGCGAGTCGAGGCCATCGAGGTTCTTGAGCGAGACCGGCACGCCGATCACCGGCAGCGTCGTGACCGCCGCCAGCATCCCGGGCAGGTGGGCCGCGCCGCCGGCGCCGGCGATGATGACCTTGAAGCCCTCGTCCGCCGCCCCGCGGCCGAAGGCGAGCATCGCGTCCGGGGTCCGATGCGCGGAGAGCACCCGCAGTTCGGAGGCGACGCCGAGCTCGGTGAGGACCTCGGCCGCCGGCCGCATCTTCTCCAGGTCGGATTCGCTGCCCATCGCGATGACTACCAGCGGCTTGCTCATGCTTTCTCCCCTTCCAAGGCGGCCAGTGCCCGCCCGGTCTTCTCCCGCGCGGTCTCGATGTCGCCCGCCAGCACCGTCACGTGGCCGAGCTTGCGGCCGGGCCGGTACTCCTTGCCGTAGAGGTGCAGATGGACGCCGGGGTCGGCGATCATCTCCGCCGCCCGGTCGCTCGGATCGACCCCGTTGTCGGGGCCGAGGATGTTGGCGGTCGCCACGGCCGGCGCGGTGATCTGGGTCGAGCCGAGGGGCCAGCCGAGGACCGCGCGCAGGTGCTGCTCGAACTGCGAGGTGATCGATCCCTCGATCGTCCAATGGCCCGAGTTGTGCGGGCGCAGCGCCAGCTCGTTGATCAGCACGCCGTCGTCGGTGAGGAAGAACTCGACCGCGACCATCCCGGTCGCGCCGATCTCCTCGACCAGGCGGCGGGTGATCTCGACGGCGAGGAAGCGGACCTCCTCCGGCAGCGTGCCGGGGACGAGGATCTCGTGGCAGATCGCGTCCACCTGGATCGTCTCGACCGCGGGGTAGAGGGCGATCTCACCGGTGACGCTGCGGGCGGCCTGGACGGCGAACTCGCGGCGGATCGCGAGCAGCGGCTCGAGGATCAGCGCGCCGGGATTCCCCGCCAGCAGGTCGACGGCCGCCGCGCGATCGTCGAGCACGAAGACGCCGCCACCGTCGTAGCCGCCGCGCGGGGTCTTGGCCACCAGCGGCCAGCCGTGCTCGTCGGCGAACGAGTCGAAGTCCTCGATCGACCCGGCGACCGCGAAGGGCGGCAGCGGGTAACCGAGGCGCGAGAGGTTCTCGCGGGCGACCAGCTTGTCCTGCGCGAAGAGGACGGCCTCTGGGGAGGGGGCCAGGTTCAACCCCTCGGCCTTCAGCTGGGACAGCATCTCCGGGTCGAAGCCCTCGTGGTCGAAGGTGAGGACCGCGGCGCCCTCGGCGAGCGCCCGCATGTTCTCGATCGAGTTGTCGCCGATCAGCGCGCGGGCGCCGGCGGCGACGGCGGGCTCGATCGACTTGCCCGCCAACACCCTCAGTTCGATCCCCAGCGAGACCGCCGCCTGCTGGCACATCTGCGCCAACTGCCCGGCGCCCGCCATCGCGACCACGGCGGTCGGGTGCTCGGACCGCGACGGACCGTTCCACTGGGCCGCGTCAGCCGCGGCGAGGTCCAAGGTCTGGTCTGACATCCACGCTCATCATAAGAGGGTGGTGCCGATCACCGGATCGGCGTCCTCCAGCCGCTCCGGCAGGCCGAACGAGGCGAACAGGTTTGGCATGAAAGGCGCGAGGAAGTTGTGGACGCCGGTGATGTTCGGCTCGCTCGCGCCGTCGCCCGGCGCCCCGAATTCGAGCAGCGTCACCGACCAGGGCAGCCAGGCGCCGGACTCGGGGTCCGGTTTGTAGCCGGCGTAGGCGGGGAGGCCGTTGGCGGAGGTGGCGATCAGCTTCGAGCCGCGGCAGGCGGAGCCCTGGCCGAGCATGAAGGTGCCGACTTCCTCGGGGCCGACGATCCAGAGCGGCAGCGGCGGCATGTCGAAGACGACGTCGTAGCGGAGCAGGGCGACGATGCGGTCGATGTCGTACTCGGCGAACGCGGCGAGGTACTGGTCGAGGAGGCGCTGCTCATCCTCGGTCGAGGGCCGGGTCGGCGCCTCGGCGTCCTCCAGGTCGAGCTCGTCGAGGGTCGCGCGCGCCCGCTGCAGCGCGCTGTTCACCGACGCCACCGAGGTCTCGAGCACGTCGGCGACCTCCTTGGCGCTCCAGCGCAGCACCTCGCGCAGGACGAGGACGACGCGCTGGCGCGCCGGCAGGTGCTGGAGCGCGGCGACGAAGGCGAGACGGAGCGTCTCGCTCTGCGCTGCCTGGTCGGCGGGATCGCCGTCGGGATCCGCGACCTGGCCGCTCGCGATCGGCAGGACCCAGGAGGTCTCCGGCAGCGGCGCGCCGACCTCCGTGATCGCGGTCCCCGGGTCGGCGAGGTCGACCGGCCGGGCGCGGCGCTTGCGCGCGTCGATCTGGTCGAGGCAGACGTTGGTCGCGATCGAGAAGAGCCAGGACTTCAGCGCCGCCCGGTCGGCCAGCGTGTCGGAGCGCCGCCAGGCGCGAAGCAGCGTCTCCTGGGTCGCGTCTTCGGCCTCGAACCCCGAGCCGAGCATCCGGTAGCAGTAGCCGGTCAGCCCCGGCCGCAGCCGCTCCATCTCGCCCTCGAGCGCGAGATCGCCACTTGACCGATTAGTTCCGGACGCGGCCACCGTCTCTCCTCTCAACGGATCCATTCACCAAGGAGAACCATATGTCCCGACTGCTCTTCCTCAACCTGCCCGTCGCCGATCTCGGCGCCAGCCGCGCCTTCTTCGCCAAGCTCGGCTTCGAGTTCAACGAGAAGTTCTGCGACGCGGGAGCCGCCTGCATGGTCGTCAGCGAGCGGGCCTTTGTGATGCTCCTGCAGCGTGACCGCTTCGCGGAGTTCGTGACGAAACCGCTGGCGAATAGCGACGAAACGACCGCCCTCACCGTCTGCGTCAGCGCCGAGAGCCGTGACGAAGTCGACTCGCTCGCCGACACCGCCGGCAACGCGGGCGCGGGCGACGCCAAGGGCCCGCAGGACTACGGCTTCATGTACCAGCGCAGCTTCTATGACCTCGACGGCCACCTCTGGGAGATCGCCTGGATGGATCCGGTCGCGGTCGAGAAGGGCCCCGCCGAGTTCGCCGCCTAGTCGCCGTCGAGGTCGCCCGGCGCCGCTCAGGCGATCGAGAAGCCGCCGTCGACCGGCAGCACCGAGCTGGTGACGAAGTCGGCCTCGAGCAGGTAGGCGATCGCTCCGGCGACGTCCTCCGGCTGACCGACCCGCTTCATCGGCACTGCGGCGGCGCCTTCCTCGTAGGCGGCGGCGCGTTGCTCCTCGGGGAAGGAGGCCCACCAGGCGGTATCGACGAAACCGGGCGAGACCGCGTTGACGCGGACCGGCGCCAGTTCGGCGGCGAGCGGCGAGACGACCCGCTCGATCGCCCCGTTGACGGCGGCGAGGGCGACGGTCCCCGGCTCCGCGGCACGGGCGCTGACGGCCGAGATCATCGTGATCGAGCCGGTGACCTTGGCCTGCGCGATCGCGTGGAGGTAGGCGAAGAGCTTGCCGCTGAAGGCCGTCTCCAGGTCCTCGGGGGTGAGGTCGCGCAGCGGCGCGAAGCCGACCGGGCCGGGGGAGAAGGCGAGCACCAGGTGGTCGAACTCGCCGATGCGGCCGAAGAAGTCGGTCACCGCGGCGCGGTCGGTGCCGTCGAGGCGTTCGGTCGCGATCGGCTCCGGCACCGCGGCGAGTCGCTCCGGGTCGCGGCCGGTCACGGTCACCTCTGTGTCGTCGCCGACCAAAAGCTTCGCGGTCGCCAGGCCGATGCCCGACGTTCCGCCCATGATCACTACGCGCATAAGTCACTCCAGTCATTTCGAGTCGTAACGTCTCGAAAAGAGTATACGAGACGGAACGTCTTGTAAGCTGGCGCCGTGACGGGAGAGCAGGCACGCGGGCGACCGCGCAGCGAGGAGGCGCGGCGGGCGATCTTGAACGCGGCGCTCGAGATCGCCGCCGAGGAGGGCTACTCGGCGCTGACTATCGAGGGGATCGCGGCGCGCGCCGGCGTCGGCAAGCAGACGATCTATCGCTGGTGGCCGACAAAGGCCGACGTCCTGCTCGACGCGGGAGCCGCCAAGGCCGAGCTGCGTGTGCCGCTCGGCGACCACGGCTCCTACGCGGCGGACCTGCGCGCCTTCCTCACCGCCAGCTACAAGATGGCGAACGACGCAGCCCTCTCCGATCTGCTGCGGGCCCTGATGGCCGAGGCGCAGCTCAATCCGGTCTTCGGCGAGCGCTTCCGGCGCGACTTCCTCGAACGCCGTCGCGACGCCCTCGGCGTCATCGTCGACCGGGCGCGGCAGCGTGGCGACCTGCCCTCGCGCCCCGCCCGCGGGGTCGTCCTCGATCTCGTCTTCGGGACCATCTGGTACCGGGTCCTCGCCACCCGGCGGCGGCTCGACAAAGCATTGGTCGACGACCTGGTCGCCGTGCTCACCGACGGCGCCTGAGGGCGGGGCAGACCTAGTTGCCGCGCTCCATCGCCGTCACGATCGGCAGCGCCTCGGTCAGTAGCCGGACCAGCTCGGCGTGGCGCTCCTCGCCGAGGGCGGCGGCGAGGTCGCGGTCGAAGGCGGTCTTGCGCTCCTTCGCCGCCTCCAGCGCCGTCTCGCCGGCCGCGGTGATGTGGAGCGCGACGCCGCGGCCGCGCTCGCCGGCGCGGCGCTCGACGAAGCCCGCCTCCTCGAGCCGCGCCGTCACCTGCGCCACCGCCTGCGGGGTGACCGGGAGCCGGCGCGAGATCTCGGCGAAGGAGGTCCCGGGGTCGGAGGCGATCGCTTCCAGCATCCCGGCGGCGCGCGGGGTCAGCGGCGTCCGCGCCAGGGCGGCTTCGCTCAGCAGGGAGACGCGGGAGCCGACCTCCCAGAGCAGGTGGCCGAGGTGTTTGCGGTCGGGAATCTCTTCGGGTGCCATGGCTCAATCGTATTGCGTGTCAAGACGTAGGCAAGTCTGTGTCAAATCCTTGCCAAGTCTTTCACAAGACCTTGTGATATGGTGCCGCGCATGAACCAGTCCGAAAAGATCACCCCGCAGGCCTGGTGGACGCTCGTCGCCGTCTCCCTGGGCACCTTCATGCTCCTGCTCGACATCACGATCGTGATCGTCGCGCTCCCCGACATCCAGAAAGCGCTCGGGGCCGGCTTCGACGACGTCCAGTGGACGGTCGACGCCTACTCGCTCTCGCTCGCCTCGTTACTGCTCGCGTCCGGCTCGATCGCCGACCTCTACGGTCGCCGCCGCGCCTTCGTCGTCGGGCTCATCATCTTCACCGGCGCCTCGCTGCTCTGCGGCCTTGCCCAGTCGCCGGCGATGCTTATCGCCTTCCGCGCCGTCCAGGGGATCGGCGGGGCGACGATCTTCGCCACCTCGCTCGCGCTGCTCGCGCAGACCTTCCAGGGCAAAGCGCGCGGCGTCGCCTTCGGCGTCTGGGGCGCGGTCGTCTCGATCAGCACCGCCGCCGGCCCGCTGCTCGGCGGCGTCCTCACCACCGGGATCGGCTGGCGCTGGATCTTCTTCGTCAACGTGCCGATCGGCATCGTCGCCGTCCTTGTCACCCTCCGCTACGTCGAGGAGTCGAAGCCGCCGCAGGCGCGCAGGGTCGACGTCCCCGGCTTCGCCGTCTTCACCGTCGGGCTGGTCAGCCTCGTCTACGGGCTGATCCGCGCCAACGAGCACGGCTGGACCAACACCGTCTCGCTGATCGCGTTCGGCCTCGCCGCGGTGCTGCTCGTCTCCTTCCCGTTCGTCGAGCGGGCGGTGAAGCAGCCGATGTTCGACTTCGCGCTGTTTCGCAAACCGACCTTCGTCGGCGGCTCGATCGCGGCGTTCGCGATGAACGGCTCGCTGTTCGCGATGCTCCTCTACTTCACCCTCTACCTGCAGGAAGTGCTCGACTACTCGGCGCTGCAGACGGGCCTGCGCCTGGCGATCATCACCGGCGCGACGCTCTTCACCGCGATCCCGGCCGGGCGGCTCTCGTCCCGCGTCCCGGTACGCTGGCTGATCGGGCCGGGGCTGCTGATGGTCGGCGGCGGGCTGCTGCTGATGCGCGGCCTCGACGCGAGCTCCGACTGGACCCACCTGATCCCGGGCTTCCTCGTCGCCGGCCTCGGCAGCGGCCTGGTCAACCCGCCGCTCGCCTCGACCGCGGTCGGCGTGGTCGAGCCCCGCTTCGCCGGCATGGCCTCGGGGATCAACAGCACCTTCCGCCAGGTCGGCATCGCGACGAGCGTCGCCGCGCTCGGCACGATCCTTGCCACCCACACCAACGGCGTCACCGGCGCGGCGACCAAGGGCGCGTTTGTCAGCGGCCTCAACGAGATCCTCCTGATCTCCGGCCTGCTGGCGATCGTCGGCGGCGTCCTCGCCTTCCCCCTGATCCGCCGCAAGGACTTCCACGTCCACGTGCCGGAGGGCGGGGCGGGGTCGAGCCCCGAGGGAGCGCCCCCGGAGAGCGCCGCCGCTGTCAGCAGCGCCGGCTGACCGAGCCCCCAGCGCGCGTTCGCAGTTCCCCGCGCTATCCGCGGATTACTGCGAACGCGCCGGGCGGCGTCGCGGCTACTCGCCGCGGAGCTCGACCAGGGCGCCGACCGTGGCGCGCACCTGGCGGATCGCGTCGGCGCCGACCTTGGCCTCGAGCTCGCGGTCGACCCGGTCGCTCGCCTCCCAGCCGACTTCGGCGGCGGCTCGGCCTCGGTCGGTCAGCTCGAGGGTGAGCTTGCGGCGGTCCTCGGGATCGACCCCGCGGCTGACGTAGCCGCGGATCACCAGGATGTCGATCAGTTTGCTCGCCGCCTGTTTGGAGATCCCGAAGTCATGGCCGACGTTGCTCGCGCTGCCGACCGTGCCGCCGTTGCGGAGGATCCCGCCGAGCAGCCGGGGCCCCAGTCTCGGGATGTCGTCGAAGCCCGCCTCCGCGTAGCCCTCGCGGATCGCTCGCCCATAGGTCAACCGTCCCTCGCCGAGCAGCACCGGCAGCGCCAGCTCCTCCCACCAGTTCGCGTCGTCATCCGCCATCGCCTGTCTCCTTCCGTCGTCTGTGTGGAGCTCACCATATCGTCAACTAGATTGACGGTCAACCTGGAGGACGGATAGGAATCCCGGTCGCGCGGGACCTCTGGCGCCTTCCCGCCCGTAACACGGGTGTGGCGGCAGTTGACTTCGCGACCCTCGGCTCCCAGGCTGGAGTGATGCTCGTTCGTGGGGAAGACGAGGATGCGGAGCCCCGCCGCGACGCCGAACTTGTCCGCGCGGCTCAGCGCGGCTCCGAGGAGGCGGTCGAGACGCTCTTCCGCCGGCACTGGCGCCGCGCCCACCGCGCCGCCTTCCTGATCGTTCGCGACGCCGCGGCAGCCGAGGACATCGCCCAGGAGGCGTTCCTCGCCGCGATGCGGGCGCTCGACCGCTTCGACCGCCGGCGCCCATTCCGCCCCTGGCTCCACCGGATCGTCGTCAACCGGGCGATCGACCACGCCCGCGCCCGGGCGCTGCGCCGCGAAGTGGGGGAGGACGCGATCGGCGAGCCGGCCGCGCCCGAGGTCGAAGCGGGCCTCGACCCGGACCTGGCGACGGCACTCGCCGCGCTCGACCCCGAGCAGCGCGCCGCGATCGTCCTCCGCTACCTGCTCGAGTACACGCCGGGAGAGATCGCGCGGATGCTCGAGCTGCCGCGCGGCACCGTCAACTCGCGGCTGCGGCGCGGCCTCGACCACCTCGCCGCCGCGCTTGAGGGGGTGCCGCGATGACGGGACACGCGCGAGGCAGGCGGCACGCATCGGCGCAGGCACGGCCGGCGTCGGTGGAGGGCTCGCGATGAGCAGCCGGGAGCAGGTGCTGCGCGACGCGCTGGACGAGGTGCGGGTCGGCGACGAGGGCGCCGCCGAAGATCGCGCCTGGCGGGTGGTCGCCGCGGCCGGTGTCGCTGGCGTCGGTCGGCCGGAGCGACGCCGCCGGCACCGTTGGCGCGCCGCCCGGGTCGCGCTCGTCGCCGCGCTGATCGCGCTCGTCGTCAGCCCGGCGGGCGCCTCGGTCCGCCACTGGGTCGCCGACCGGATCGAACCCGGCGCGCCGCACGCAGTGCCGGTGCTCTCGTCGCTCCCTGGCCACGGCTCACTGCTGGTCGACTCGGCTGAGGGACCGTGGGTCGTCCATCCCGATGGCTCCAAGCGCCTGCTCGGCGACTACGCCGAAGCGAGCTGGTCCCCGCACGGCCTGTACGCGGTCGTCACCCGCGGGCACGAACTGGCGGCGGTCGAGCCCGACGGGACGCCGCGCTGGACACTGACCCGGCCCGGCCACGTCGAGCTGGCGCGCTGGAACGGCCCCGACGGCTTCCGCATCGCCTACCTCGAAGGGCGCGCGCTGCGGGTCGTCGACGGCGACGGGACCGGTGACCGCTTCATCGCCGGCGGCGCGGCCGCGGTCGCGCCCGCGTGGCGATCCGGCCCCGGTCACGAGGTCGCCTACGCGACCGAGCGCGGCGCGGTGGTCGCCTTCTCCGCCGATTCCCGACGCCGGATCTTCGCGACGACGCCGACCTCCGGACCACTGCGCGGCGTCTCCAGGTCCGCGTCCGACGTCGGAGGACAGCGCGATGTCTCTGGGGTTGCCCCCGATGGCGGAGTCCTCTCGCTGCAGTGGACCGGCGCGCGCCTGCTGGTGACGCGCGGGGACCGGGTCGAACTGCTGAGCGGCAACGACGGCAGGCCGGTCTGGACCTGGACGCCGCCGGCCGGCTCGCGCGTCCGCTCGGCGACCGTCGCGCCGGGTGGCGATCGCGTCGCCGTCGTCACCGCCGACGGGGGCACCGGCCGCGTCCTTCTGATCGCCAAGGCGCGCCCCTCGCGTGTCCTCTTCGCCGGCCCCGGGAAGTTCGCCGCGCCGCGCTGGTCCCCGGAAGGCCGCTGGCTCCTCCTGCCCTGGACGAGCGCCGACCAGTGGCTCTTCCTCGAGCCCGGCAGCGGCACCGGCAAGCTCCACGCCGTCGCCCACCTGGCGAAGCAGTTCTCCCCCGGCGACCCGACCGCCGCGCGCTTCCCGTCGGTCGTCGGCTGGTGCTGCACCGTCCACTGATCGCGGGACCTCTCGGGCCATCGCCGTCGTATAGAGAGCGATGCCTTCGCGACGCCGCCTCACCGCTCTCGCTCTCCTGATCCCGGTCGCCCTGGCCGCCTTCCTCGCCGCCACGGCCGGCGGCTCGGGCACCACGGCGCGACACTCCGCCCGCACCGCCTACTTCGCCAAAGTCCGCGCGGCGGTGGTCCGCGGCGCCGCCCGCGACTTCGCCGCGGGCACCGGGATCGGCGGCCCCGACTTCGCCGCCTGCGTCGAGCACCAGCTGCGCGAAGCTCTCGACGCGCCGACGATCACCGACCTCGCCGCCGTCTATCGCCGCCCCGGCGGCCCCGGCTACGCCGCGCAGACGCTGAACGCGATCGCCTCGCCGCTCGCCGCCAAATGCGGCCATCGCGCCTGGGTCCCGGAGCTGGTCGAGGCCGCGCGCGGGCTCTCCTTCACCCGCCCGACCGGCGCCGCGGCGAGGCGCCTCGGCGTCACCTATGGGCCGTTTCTGGGCCTGCGCTGTAGCCACCCGGTCGCCAAGGCCGAGTGCGAACGGATCGGCATCGACGTCGTCTTCCGTCGCGCCGCGACCCGCGTCGTCGCGGTCGCCGGGGACCAGCGAATCCTCCTGCGCACGCCCGGGGAGCACGACGGCGTCCGCCGCCACGACTGGGTCGGGACCTTCACCGAATCGGGCCTCGCGCCGGGTTCCTACGACAGCGGCGTCAACGTCATCCGCGTCCCGGTCGAACTCCGCGTGACCTTCGCCGGCGGCCGCCACGCCAACGCGCTCTTCCCGAAGGCCCTTCTCGCCCCCGGCTGGGGATGACGATGCTCGGAACCCCGGCCACCGTCGACCCGATCCCGGTCGGCTGGCACGAGGTCGACCGGCCGCTGACCGCCGTCACCTACCCGACCCAGGTCTTCGCCGCCGCGACCTACCCGATCGTCCTCCGCCATCCGCCCGGCCGGTGCGGACCGCCGCCCCGCGTCCTCGCCGAGATGCCCCCGGGCGGCGCCCTCCTGCAGGTGATCGAATACGCGCCCCGCGCCCCCGACGGCCACCCGATCCGCGTTCCCCACCTGCCCCGGCGCCCCGCTCACTTCCACTGGTCCGACGGCACCTGGGCCGACTTCGAGTGCGCCGGCCCGAGTTTCAAATTCGACTACCGCCAGGAAGGCCGCGCCCTTCAGGCCCAGGTCTGGTTCCACCCCGCCACGGTCGAGCAGCGCCTGAAAGTCGGCGCTCTGCGGATCCTCGACAACCTCCACTGAGGTCGAGGATCCACGCCGTCGGCGCGTCAGCTGCCGGCCCGGGTGAGGCTTACCTGCCGGCGGCTGCCGCCGCCCGAGGTGGCGACGATCGACACCAGCCCTGCCTTCTTCTTCGCGCCACGCAGCGGCGACTTGACCCCGGGCGCGAACGTCGCCACCACCTGGATCGCCTGGTCGGCTTCGAGCGAGTACCCCGTCGAGGCGACCTTCTTGCCGCCGACCTTCACCGCGATCGTGCCGCGACAGTGGTTCCACGCGTCGCCGCCTTCGCACGCGAGCGGGACCCGCACCCCGCGGCTGCCGACGGTGCCGGTGCCCGCGGTGACCACCGACTTCAGCGGCGTCGGACCGACCCGCCCGACGATCGCCGGGTTCTTCGGTTCCCACGCGATGCAGCTGAATCCGCCGCCGCAGAAGGTGTCCTCTCCCATCGCCGTGAACCAGATGTTCCCTTCGGAGCCCGCGACCAGGGACTCCGGGAAGCTTTCGCGGTTCGGCAGCTGGATCTGGGTGGAGCGGCCGGTGGGGGTGATCCGCCCGATGTGGCCGAGGCCCCCGCTGACCGCCGTCGGTTCTGGCGACGACCATTCGGAGAACCAGATGCGCCCGTCGCTTCCGGCGGCGATCGATGACGGCGTCACGCCTCTGGGGAGGGTGAATTCGGTGATCTGCCCGGCCGGAGTGATGCGGCCGATCCGGCTCTGTTCGGGCTCGGTGAACCACAGGTTGCCGGGCCCGTCGATGGTGATGCTGGTCGGCCGCGAGCCCGACGCGAGCTTGAATTCGGTCAGTTCCCCGCTCGGCGTGACCCGCCAGACCTTGCCGCCGAAATGCTCCGGGAACCAGGCGTCCCCTTCGTGCCCTTCGACGATCGAGCCGAGCGCCGCCCCTTCGCCGGGGGCGACGAACGACGTCACCTGTCCGGTGGGGGAGACGAACCCGACCTTGCCGACGGCGTCGGGGCCGTAGTTGCCATGCGGTTCGTTCTGCAGGAACCAGACCCCGCCTTTCGCGGCGGCGCCGACCGCCTTCGCGCCGATGGTCCCGGCGATCTGTTCCCACGAGCCGAACGTCGTCTGGCGGCCGACCCAGGTCTGGTTGGTGGAATCGCTGACGATCGCCCACGTGGTCCCATCGCCCGAGGTCACGAGGTTCTGGGCCTGCGAGCTGGGGACTTCGCCGAGGGGCCCCGTCTGGGCGACGCGCCCGAGACGCCACTGGAGGTTTTCCTTGGTGCCTCCGCTGCCGCCGTAGACGATCGTGCCGTCGCCGGCCTGGGAAAGGCTGCCGATCCATCTCGCTTCGACCGGGAATTCGGTGACGCCGCGCGCGCTCGCCGGCGCGAAGCTTTCCGCGGCCGCGGCCGGACCCGCCGTCGCGAGAAGCCCCAGCCCCATCGCGACCAGGCATGACAACCGCCGAATCCCCTGCATTGCATTCCCTCCAGTTCGTTGGACACCGGAAGAAACCGGGTCCGAACCGGAAGTTTCGATGCGGTCGGGATCAGTCCAACGTTTGTCGACACCAGGCGACCACGTCGGCCGCCGCCTCCGCCGGTGACATCTCGGTGGTGTCGATCACCGGCACCTCCCAGGAGTCCGGCAGGCGCTCCCAGCGCATCTCATCCCAGCCCGCGTCGATGACGTCGAGGCGGTGGCGCGGGTCGCGGGCGTGGCCGCGCATCCACTCGGCGAACGCGAGGTGGTGGGGGAGGAGTTCCTCGGGGTCGCCGCGCTCGCGCAGCCTTCGCTCCTGCTCCTCGGGCGCGCAGTCGAGGAGGCAGGCGGCGAAGCCGCCGAGCCGGTCGGCCGAGGGCGCCGCCAGGACCTCGCCGGGCGGCACCGGGTCGCCGGCGAGCAGCAAGTGACGCCCCGCCTCTTGTTCGGCGAGGGCCACTTGGACGACCTCCTCCACGGCCCGCTGGCGCCAGCCGCGCTCGTAGGTCGGCGGCCCGGTGATCTGCGTCAGCTCGACCGCCCGCACCTCCGGCGCCAGCTCTGCGGCGATCAGCGCGCGAACGGTCGACTTGCCGACGCCGCTCGCGCCGGTGACGAGGAGCATCATCGCGGCGGGGCGCTCCCCGCTAGTGGCGGAAGTGGCGGTGCCGGGTGAAGACCATCGCCACGTCGAGAGCGTCGCAGGCGGCGACCACCTCGTCGTCGCGGATCGAGCCGCCGGGCTGGATCACCGAGGTGACGCCGGCCTGGATGCCGAGCTCGGGGCCGTCGGCGAAGGGGAAGTAGGCATCGGAGGCCAGGGCCGAGTTGGCGAGCAGGTCGGTGGCCTCGTCGCCGAAGGCCTCGCGGCACTTCTCGACCGCCAGGCGGACCGAGTCGACGCGGCTCATCTGGCCGGCGCCGATGCCGACGGTGGCGCCGTCCTTGGCGATCACGATCGCGTTGGAGCGGACCCGACGGCAGACGGTCCAGGCGAAGAGCATGTCCTCCCACTGCTGCTCGGTGGGCTTGGTCTGGGTGACCGCCTCCATCGACTCGCGCAGGTCGGGCTGGTCGTCGAGCTCCTGGATCAGCACGCCGCCGAGCACCTTCTTGACGTCGCGTTCGCCGCGGTCGCGGACCCGCTTCTCCTCTTCGTTGAGGATCCGGATCGGCTCCTTCTGCTGCAGGATCGCCAGCGCCTCGTCGCTGTAGCCGGGCGCGATCACGACCTCGACGAAGGTCGCGTGCAGTTCCTCGGCGATCTCCTTGTCGATCGGCCGGTTGAAGGCGAGCACGCCGCCGTACGCCGACATCGGGTCGCAGGCGCGCGCCTTGCGGTGCGCCTCGCCGAGGTCGCCGCCGATCGCCACCCCACAAGGGTTGTTGTGCTTGACGATCACGCAGGCAGGCGGCTCGAAGTCGGCACAGAGCGAGCGCGCCGCGTCGAGGTCGAGCACGTTGTTGAAGGAGAGCGCCTTGCCGTGCAGCTTCTGCACGCAGGAGAGGATGTGGCTGCGCGCGCCGGCCTCCGAGTAGAGAGCCGCCCGCTGGTGCGGGTTCTCGCCGTAGGAGAGGTCGAGCTCCTTCTCGTAGGCGATCGCCAGGTGCTCCGGGAAGTCCTCGTAGGACATCCCGAACCAGCGGCTGATCGCGGCGTCGTAGCGCGCGGTCTGGGCGAAGGCCTCGTTGGCGAGCCAGTGCCGGGTCGTCGCCGAGAGCAGCGCCGCCCCGTCGACCTCAAGCTCGGCGCAGACCGCGTCGTAGGCCTCCGGCTTGACCACCACCGCGACCCCTTCGTGGTTCTTCGCCGCGGCGCGGATCATCGTCGGCCCGCCGATGTCGATGTTCTCGATCGCGGTGCGCTCGTCGACGTCGTCGCGGGCGACGGTCTGCTCGAAGGGGTAGAGGTTGACCGCGACGAGGTCGATCGGCTCGATCCCCTCGGCGGCCAGCGTGTCCATGTGGGCGGGGTCGTCGCGCCGCGCCAGGATCGCCGCGTGCAGCCGCGGGTGGAGCGTCTTCACCCGGCCGTCGAGGATCTCCTCCTGGCCGGTGAACGATGAGACATCGGTGACCTCGAGGCCCGCCTCGCGCAGCGCCGTCGCGGTGCCACCGGTCGAGAGGATCTCCACCCCGAGCCCGGCGAGGGTCTTGGCGAAGTCGACGACCCCGGTCTTGTCGGAGACCGAGATCAGGGCGCGGCGGACGCGGATCGCGCCGAGGCCGCTGTCGGCGGAACCGGCGTCGCTGCTGGTGTCGGCGGTGGTGTCGCTCATCGGTCGGCGACTTGCGGTCGGTCGCCGTCGTCGATCCTAGCCTCGCCCCGGGCCAGCATGCGTATCGCCTCCGGATAGAGGTCGTGCTCGACCGCATGTAGCGCGTTTTCGAGCTCGGTCCGGTCGCGGCTCGCGGGCACCGGGACCTCGCGGGAGACGATCGGCGGCCCGGTGTCGACCCCCTCGTCGACGAAGTGGACGGTGACGCCGGTGACGTCGACTCCCGCCTCGAGCGCCTGGCCGATCGCGTCGAGCCCGGGGAACGCCGGCAGCAGCGCAGGGTGGACGTTGACGATGCGGTCGGGGAAGCGGCGGACGAAGGAGGCGTCGAGGATCTGCATGTAGCCGGCGAGGACGATCAGGTCGGCCGCGAGCCCCTCGATCCAGTCGCCCATCGCCTCGTCGCGCGCCTCGCGGTTCGCGAACTCTTCACGTGGGAACACCCCGACGGCCACCCCGGCCTCCCGCGCCCGCCCCAGCGCCCGCGCCTCGCGCTTGTCGGAGCCGACCCCGACGACCGCGATCCCGTCCCGCCCGTGCAGCTGGTCGAGGATCGCCTGCAGGTTGGTGCCGTTGCCCGAGGCGAGCACGACGATGCGAAATTCACTCACCCGCTGATCTTCGCGCAGACTGACCGGAATCGGTTCGTGGTGACCCGATTCGGGTCACCGTGACACGAATTAGGTCAGGCCAGGGCGGGGTCGGGCTCGGTGGCGCGGCGGGAGGAGCGGAGGTTCCAGGCGGCGGTGATCGCGCTGGCGAGGCAGAGGAGGGCGACGACGATCAGGAGGGTCGTGTAGGAGGTCGAGGCGGCGAGGGCCGCGAGGGCCACGGGCATCAGGAAGCCGACGTAGGTGAGCGAGCAGTAGATGCCGGTCAGGCCGGCGAGGTCGTCGGGGCCCGCCATCCGCTGCACCTCGATCAGGCCGGAGACGATCGAGATGCCGTAGCCGAGGCCGGCGACGAGTGCGATGACGACGGCGAGGGCGGGGGAGAGGACCGCCGCCTCGACCGCGCAGAGGGCGGCGGCGAGGAAGGTGAGGCCGAGGCCGAGCACCAGCTGGCGGCCGCCGGTCAGCACCGCGAGGCGCCGCACCATCGGCTGGACGAGGGCGCCGGCGGCGAGGGCGACGACGGTCAGCAAGGTGGCGAAGGCGATCTCGTCGCCGCCGATCTTCGGGCCGATCAGGGCGGGGGTGATGACGTAGGCGATCGCCAGCGCGCCGAAGACCCAGGGCGCGCTCGGGGCGACGACACCGAGGAAGCGGGCGCGTTTCTCCGCCGGGATGCGGAGGTCGGCGGCGAGGCCGCGGAGCGTCGTGCCGAGCGAGCCGGCCGAGGCGCCGGCGAGGGCGGGGCGGGTCTCCGGCGCCCAGGCGAGCGGCACCGCCGCGGCCAGCAGTAGGCCGATCTGCACCACGTAAGGGAGGACCTCCGGCGCGGGCGCCCACTGCGCGAGCACCCCGGACACGCCGGCGCCGACCCCGAAGCCCGCGGTCAGCGCGAGCGAGCCGCGGCGCGCGCCGGAGGTCCCGGCGCCCGATTCGTAGGGCTCCTGGGAGAGCTCCTCGATCCACGAGGTCCCGGCGACCATCGCCACCGCGACGCTGACGCCGATGATCAGCCGGCCGGCGCAGAGCCAGTAGGGAGAGGAGGCGCCGGCGGCGAGGACGATGCTGCCGACGACCCCGGTGCCGATCCCGACCGTCATCACGCGCTTGCGCCCGTAGCGGTCGGCGAGCGGGCCGCCGACGAGGAAGCCGGGGACGAGGCCGAGGATGTAGAAGGCGAGGAAGAGGTCGACCTCGACCGAGCTGTAGCCGTCGACCTGCCGGTACATCAGCAGCAGCGGCGTGAAGTGATTGCCGCCCCAGGCGAGCATCGCGGTCGTCGCGGCGACCAGCAGCCAGGGCTTGACCCGGGGGGCGCCGGTGGCGGGCGGAGCGCTCGCGGCCCCGGCGCTCATCGCTTGAGAACCCCGTCGATGTGCTGGTCGAGCTTCGCGGCGAAGCCGGGCGCGTCGGCGGCCATCACCAGCTCGACCAGTTCGCCATGCTCGGACGCCATCCGGGCGCGGTCTTCGGCCTGTTCGGCGGGCCGGTGCCAGTAGCGGAGGAGGCGCGGGCCGGTCTGGGCGAAGAGGGAGGTCGCGATCGAGTTGCCGCCGGCGGCGACGATCGCCTCGTGCAGGGCGCGGTCGGAGCGGGCGAATTCGAGCGCGTCCGAGGCGCCCGCCTGCGCGTCGATGTGGCCGCGCAGCGTCGCCTCGAGGTCGGCCGGGACGCCGCGCGCCGCCATCCAGGCGACGGCGCTGGTCTCGAACATCGCGCGGACCTCGAGCAGCTCGTCGGTCTCGGCGTCGCTCGGCGCGGTGACGATCGCGCCACGCTTCGGATACAGCTCGAGCAGCCCCTCGGTGCTCAGCCGCAGGAACGCCTCGCGCACCGGCGTGCGGCTCATCCCGGTCGTCTCGGCGACCACTCCCTCGGTCAGCAGCGTCCCCGCGGGCGCCGACCCGGCGGCGATCGCGTCGAGGACGACCCGGTACGCCTTGTCCGCGGCGGGGCCGTCGCCGTCGAGGACCGAAGCGACCGATGCGTGCGGCGTGAAGCTCACGCCGATCAGTGTTGCATCTAAGCTTGCATCCAAGCGTGAACCGCGTCACACAGCGGCTCTCGACGAAAAAAGCGCTGCTCCGACCGAAAACTAGGGCTTACAAGAAATTCACATCCCAATCAGGGGATGCCCGGCTAGAGTGCCGCCGGTCGAATTGTGAAACCCAGTGTCAGGGGATGGAATTGAGCAAGCGTCGGGGAGTGTCGGGAGTCGGTCGCATCGTCGGATCGCTGCTCGCGGCGGCACTCGTCTGCCTCGCCTTCGCTGCCACCGCGCTCGCCGCGCCGACCAACGACGACTTCGCCGACGCCCAGGCGATCGCGCTCGACACCCCGGTCAACGCGTGGAACTTCGAAGCGACCAAGGAGCCCGGCGAGCCCGACCACGCCGGCAACGTCGGCGGCCACTCGGTCTGGTACTCGTGGACCGCGCCCCGCACCGAAGACGTCGGCGTGACGCTCCCCTGCCAGTTCGGGTCGAGCTTCGAACTGCTGATGGGCGTCTACACCGGCTCCGCCGTCGCCGCCCTCACCCCGGTCGCCTCGAGCCAGGGCCTCAACGTCAACTGCGGTCCGGGCAGCGAAGCTCAGCAGGTCGAATTCGACGCGCAGGCGGGGGTCGAATACAAGATCGCGATCGACGGCAAGAACGGCGGCACCGGCTCCTTCAGCTTCGAAGTGCGGGGCGCGCCGCTCGATGACGACTTCGCCGACGCGACGACGATCGCCGCCGAACCGCCCGAATTCACCCACGGCACCAATCTCCGCGCGACCGCCGAGGCGGGCGAGCCCGACCACGCCGGCGAACCGGCCGATCACTCGGTCTGGTTCGACTGGACGCCGGCGAAGAGCGGCCCGGTGATCGTCACCACCTGCGAGTCGTCGAGCAAGCTCGACTCGGTCCTCGCCGTCTACACCGGCTCCTCGCTGAACGCGCTGACCCCGGTCGCGAGCAACGACGACGCGCTGCGACCCGGCCCCTCGATCGAATGCGGGCTCGGCAACAGCGAAGTGCGCCTCGAAGCGGTCGCCGGGACCGAATACAAGATCGCGGTCGACGGCGCCGGCGGGACGGTCGGCGGCTTCAACCTGCGCTTCCACGGGCGCCCGGCGAACGACTCCTTCGCCACCCCGACGGTGCTCCCCGCCGGCCGCAATGTGGGCACCGGCCAGGATACGAACAGGCTGGCCACCGCGGAACCCGGTGAGCCCGACCACGCCGGCGAGCCGGCCGACCACTCGGTCTGGTTCAGCTGGACGCCGACCGAAAGCGGCCCCGCCACCGCCAACGTCTGCCCCACGTCGCCCGAAGGCCTCTTCGAAACGGTCACCGCCGTCTACACCGGAGCGGCCGTCGACGCCCTCACTCCGGTCGCCTCCTCGGCGGCGGAACCGGACCTCACCTGCGCGGGCGAAGGCAGCCAGGCGAGGTTCCAGGCGACGGCGGGCGTCACCTACCTGATCGCCGTCGACGGCAAGGGCGGCGGCGAAGGCAGCTTCCAGCTCGACATCGAAGGGCCGACGATCAACGACTCCTTCGCGCACGCCCAGTCGCTCGGCACCGGCACCTCGGGGTGGAACGGCGGCAACAACCGCAGCGCGACCGCCGAACCCGGGGAGCCCGATCACGCGGGCGACTCGGTCGGCCACTCGCTCTGGTTCAGCTGGACGCCGGCGGCGAGCGGGCCGGTGACGGTGAGCGCCTGCCCTTCGGGCGCGTTCAGCGGCGCGCCGACGCTCGCCGTCTACACCGGCTCCGCGGTGAACGCGCTGACCCCGGTCGCCGCCGACGGCGGCGGTGGCTCCTTCTGCGGCCCGGAAGCGAGCCAGGTCGAGTTCGACGCCAGCGCCGGCACCGAATACAAGATCGCGGTCGACGCGACCGGCGGCGGGGGCGGGCTCTTCTCGCTCCAGGCCCAGGGCGTCCCTCTCAACGACAACTTCGCCGCGGCCCAGAGCCTCAGCGGGGAACCGCTGTTCGCCAGCGGCACGACCCGCTTCGCCACCAAGGAGCCGGGCGAGCCCGACCACGCCGGCGACCCCGGTGGCCACTCGGTCTGGTTCAGCTGGACGCCGACGAAAAGCGGGCCGGTCGGGATCGATGCCTGCCCGGGGCTGATGGAAGGACCCTTCCGCTCGGGCGGCGGCGTCGACGCGCTGCTGGCCGTCTACACCGGCGAATCGGTGACCGACTTGAGCGAAGTCACGAGCGCCCGCGGCGGCCTGGTGGCCGAACCGGTCAATTGTGACCTCGAAGGCCGTGACGGCGCGACCCAGGCGCGGTTCGACGCGGTCGCCGGGACGACGTACCGGATCGCGGTCGACGCCGCCGCGGGCGCCGAAGGCCCGTTCACGCTCGCCTTCGAACGCGGCGCGACCAACGACGAATTCAGCGCGGCGCGGACGCTCGAAGGGGCGCTGCCGCTCTACGGCTCCGTCGACAACCGCTTCGCCACCAAGCAGGTCGGCGAGCCCGACCACGCCGGCGACCCCGGCGGCCACTCGGTCTGGTTCGACTGGACGCCGACCGCAAGCGGCCCGGTCTACGTCTCCACCTGCACCACGCAGGGCAGTATCGACACCTTGGTCGGCGTCTACACCGGCTCGACGGTCGGTGCGCTGACCCCGGTGGCGAGCAGCGACAACGGCGCCCCCGCCCGCGAACACTGCCGCTCGACCGACAGCGGCGTCGAGGTCGACGCGGTCGCCGGGACGACCTACCGGATCGCGGTCGACGGCAAGGGCGGCTCGGTCGGCACCAGTGGGCTCGAAATCGAAGGCGCGCCCGCCGACGACGACTTCGAACACCCGACCTCGCTCGGCGCGACCAAGACCAACACCCGCCTGGTCTCCAACCGCTTCGCCACCGTGCAGCCGGGAGAGCCGGAGATCACGGGCGTCGCCGGCGGCCACTCGATCTGGTTCAAGTGGACGGCCCCGCGCAGCGGCACCTACGACGTCGACACCTGCGGCAGCGCGATCGACACCCTGCTCGGCGTCTACACCGGCTCGTCGGTGAACGCTCTGACCGAGGTCGCGAGCAACGACGACGCGGGCGGCGAATGCTCGCCGGGCAGCCGGGTCGTCTTCGCCGCGACCGAAGGCGACGTCTACCGGATCGCGATCGACGGCAAAGGCAGCGCGGTCGGCGCGATCGACCTCCACCTCGACGTGGCGCCCGCCAACGACGATTTCGCCGACGCGGTGACGATCCCGCCGACCGGCGGCTGGGTGTTGGCGACGACGACGCTCGCCACCGCGGAGAGCGGCGAGCCGGCTCCCGCCGGGCACTCGGTCTGGTTCGAATGGACGCCGGAGGCCGCGGGCCAGGTGAGCCTCGAAGCCTGCGGCGTCGGCTTCGCCCCCGCGCTCGGTGTCTTCACCGGCGACGAGCCGGCGGCGCTGGCGCCGGTGCCGGTGGTCGGCGCCGAGGGCGAATGCGCGCGCGGCACGACGATCGAATTCAGCGCGGTCGCCGGCACCACCTACCGGATCGCGGTCGGGGGCGCCGAAGGCGGGCGCGCCGAACTGCACCTCGTCCCCGCCACGAGCAACCTGCGCCTGTTGACCGTCCGCACCGGTGGCGAAGGGTCGGGGACGGTCAGCTCCGAACCGGCCGGGATCGCCTGCGGAGCGCTCTGTCACTACAACATCTCCGCGGGCACCTCGCTGACCCTGGTGGCCCAGCCGGCGTCCGGCTCGGAATTCGAAGGCTGGAGCGGCGGCGGTTGCTCGGGTGCCGGAGCGTGCACCGTCGACGTCAGCTTCGACTCGACGGTGACGGCGAAGTTCGTCCCGGAGCGCCGGGCCGAAATCGGGCCGATCGCCACGCCTGCCGAAGAAGAAAAGACGTCGCCGGCGCCGCCCGTGACGTCGACGCCGAGCTCACCACCAGCCCAGGCGCCGCCGGCGAAGCTGAAGCCGAAAAAGACGCCGAAGAAGCCGAAGCCGCTGGTCTGCCACAAGGGATTCAAGAAGGCGAAGGTCCACGGCAAGGAGCGCTGCGTGAAGAAGGCGCCGCCGAAGAGTCACGGCAGCCGGGGTAAGAAGGCGAAGCGCTAGCTGGAGGGGAGGACGGCGATGTCTTCGAGCGCGTATTTGCCGTCGGCCTCGTCGGGATCGCCGAGCGGGTAGTGGCCGCTGAAGCAGGCGTCGCAGTGATCTTCGGGGCTGCCGCCGATCGCCTCGTAGACGCCCTCCATCGAGAGGTAGGCGAGTGAGTCGGCGTTGAGCTCGTCGGCGATCTCGTCGATCGTCCGGCCGTGGGCGATCATCTCCTCGCGGGTCGACATGTCGACGCCGTAGTGGCACGGGTTGCGGATCGGCGGCGCCGAGATCCGCAGGTGTACCTCGCGCGCGCCGGCGTCGCGCAGCATCCCGACGATCTGCCGGGTCGTGTTGCCGCGCACCACCGAGTCGTCGACGACGACCAGCCGTTGGCCGGCGACGATCTCCGGCAGCGGGTTGAACTTGAGGCGCAGCCCGTGTTTGCGGAGCTCCTGGCCGGGTTGGATGAAGGTGCGGGCGACGTAGCGGTTCTTGATCAGGCCGTCGTCGCGCGGTATGCCCGAGGCGCGCGCGAAGCCCGCCGCCGCCGGGTTGCCCGAGTCCGGCACGGCGATCACCAGGTCGGCCTCGACCGGCGCCTCGCGCCAGAGGATCTCGCCCATCCGCCCGCGCGCCTGCTGCAGGACGACGCCGTCCATGCGGCTGTCGGGACGCGAGAAGTAGATGTGCTCGAAGACGCAGGTCGCGCGCCGCACGCCCTTGACCACCTGCCGCGTCTCCAGCCCGCGCTCGGTCAGGCTGACCATCTCGCCCGGGTGCACCTCGCGCATCAGTTCGGCGCCGATGATGTCGAAGGCGCAGCTCTCGGAGGCGACGACGAAGCGGTCGCCGAGCCGGCCGAGGCTGAGCGGCCGGATCCCGTGCGGGTCGCGGAAGGCGACGATCGCGTGCTTGGTCATCACCACGGTCGAGTAGGCGCCCTCGAGCCGCGGCATCACGTCTTCGACCGCGTCCTCGATCAGCTTGCCGTCGTGGGAGGAGAGCAGCGCCGCGATGATCTCCGAGTCGCTCGTCCCGCGGAAGTCGATGCCGCGCCCCTTCAGCTCACCCCAGAGCTCGACCGCGTTGGTCAGGTTGCCGTTGTGGGCGAGCGCCACCTCGCGGCCGTCGTCGCGCCAGATCGGCTGCGCGTTCTCCCAGGAGCCGCCGCCGGTGGTCGAGTAGCGCACGTGGCCGATCGCCATATCGCCGTAGAGCGCCCGCAGCTTCTCCTCGTCGAAGACCTGGGACACCAGCCCGGCGTCGCGCATCGTGGTGATGTGGCCGCCCTCGCAGGTGGCGATCCCGGCCGACTCCTGGCCGCGATGCTGGAGCGCGTAGAGCGAGAAGTAGGCGAGGCGGGATACGTCGTGGCCGGGGGCGTAGACACCGAAGACCCCGCACTCATCGCGGGGGCCATCGCGGTCTTCCGGGAACCGCTCGAAGCTGGTCAAGGAGCGCGCTTTCCTCGTTGGCTAGGGACGACGGGAGCGCAGGCGGATCAGCACCGATCGCCTACCAGCGGAGGGTAGCAGCGGGCGAACGCGTGCTTTGGCGACCAGAATCCCGCGTATTCGGCGTTTTTCGCCGGCGCGGGGAGGCGGATGCGGTCAGCCGACGCGCTCGCCGGCGTCGAATGCGGGCAGCCCGTCGATCGAGGCGGTGTTCTTCTCCGCCATGTAGTCGGCGATCCCGCTCTCGCCGTCGGCCCGCAGCTTCTTCTCCGCCCACCTCTCGGCGTGCTCGCGCTCGCCCTCGTAGGACATCAGCGGCACGCCGTAGCCGCAGGCATCGGCGATCCGCTCGACCTCGACGAGGATCACCGCCCGCCGGGCCGCCTCGATGTCGTGCGGAGCGTCGAAGTCGGCGCGCTCGTAGAGCTCGGCGAAGCGCGGGTCGTCGGCCGGGATCACCTCGCCGCGACCGTGCAGGCGGAGGATCCGCGGCGGCCCCTCGAAAGCGCAGAACATCACCACGATCCGCCCGTTCTCCCGCAGGTGGGCGACGGTCTCGGCGCCCGAGCCGACCATGTCGAGGTAGGCGACCGTGTGGTCGTCCAGCACCCGGAAGGTCCCCATCGGCCCCTTCGGCGAGACGTTCACCCGTCCGTCGCCGGCGAGCGGCGCGGTGCCGACGAAGAACAGCTCGCGACGAGCGATCCACTCGCGCTGATGCTCGTCGATGGACTCGAACACCTTGCCCATCCCAGGACCGTACCAGCGGCCGGGCGACGCACCGTGACGTCGCCCACGCTCGCAGGCCGTTATCTCACGTGGCGCTTCTTCTCGGGCTTCATCTGGCCGGGCACCCTGACCGTCAGCGTCTTCGTCGTCGCCCCCGGCGCGCTCGCCGACAGATCGATCGTCAGCTTCTTGCTCGTCGGCAGTTGCTTCAGCGCCGCTTTGAGCTTCGCCGGGAAGAGAACGGTGAACTTCGCCAGCGCCCCGAGCGCGACGGTCTGCGTGTTGCCGCTCAGCTTCACCGTCTTGCCTTTGCCGATCGTCGCCGTTCCGGTGACCGTGACGCTCGCCTGCGCGGTCGTGGTGAGGCTGACGGTAAGGAACGCCTTCTTGGCCGCCGCCGACGCGCTCAACGAGATCGGGGCCGTAGGAGCCGTAGGGGCCGGAGGAGCGGGTGCGTCCTTCGGCGCTGGGCAGGGTCCGTGCGTCGAGGCGTCGGTCGGGCACTGATCCTGCGTTTCGTCTCCGTAGCCGTCGCCGTCGGCGTCGGGCTCAACGGAGACGACGATCGGGTTTTGAAGCCCGGCTTCGGTCGACAGGGTCGATACCGTCGAGCCGGTTATCGGGTCGCCGGAGACCGTGGCGATTTCGTCACCCGGATTTTCGGTGTCGCAGTAAAAGGCGCCCTGTTCGAGTTTGCCGTTGTTGAGCAGGCTCAGGGAAGAGCCGAGCAGGTCTCCGCTTTGGACCGGGATCCTCACCGCGCTGGTGGTGGAAGAGCTGGAGATGGTGGCGGGGCTTTCACCGACGACCTTGAGCTGGCCGGGAGTTTCGGTCGGAGCGAACACCTTCAGTTTCTCGGTCACTTGGAATTCGGGGGGAACTATTCCCCCGACGGTGAAAGTCCAGCTGGTGATGACCCCTGCGCTCGGGATCGCGCTCGGAAGTGGGTAGCCGGCCGGGTTCTTCAGTGAGACGACGCTCACGGCAGCGGCGGTGGTCTTTGCTGGGCAGTTGCTTCCTACGACGGTGGCGGCGGACGCCGACCCGGTGACCATCGAGAACCCCGCGACCACGCACCCGAGAGCCAACACCACGCTGCGTCTACGCACCGCTCTTCCCCTTTTATGAGCCAGGCGGACTACCTGGACAGTTCCACGACGGACGGCACCCTATCCATCCGCGCGGCGCTCGTGCAGTACTCGACGAACGTTCAGGTGGTGCTCAGCCCAGCCGGGCGCCGCTCTCGGGGTCGAATAGGTGGAGTTTCGCGGTGTCGGCCCAGAGCTGGGCGGTCTGGCGGCGTTTCACTTTGCTGGTCGGCTCGAGGCGGGCGACGATCTGCTCCTGGCCCTCGCGCAGGCCGGCGGCGCCGGTCTCGGCGAGGCGTTCGCCGACGAGGTCGGCCAGCTGGTCGGACTGGACGCCTTCGGACTCGATGTGGAAGTAGGCGTAGAGGTCGGAGCCGAGCGACTCGACCATGTCGATCTCCGCCTCGAAGGTGATGCCGCGTTCGGCTTTGGTCGCGTCGGCGACGATCGTCGCGTCCTCGAAATGCTCCGGCCGGATGCCGGCGACGGCCTTGCCCTCGGCGGGCAGCTCGAGGCCGTCGATCTGGGACGGGTCGACCTCACCGATCGGCAGGCCGATGAAGCCGGCGACGAAGAGGTTCTTCGGCCGCTGGTAGAGGTCTTCCGGCGAGCCGACCTGCTGGAGCACGCCGGCGCGCATCACCGCGACGCGGTCGCCGAGGGTCATCGCCTCGGTCTGGTCGTGGGTGACGTAGACCATCGTCGTCCCCAGGTCCGACTGCAGCCTCGCGACCTCGGTCCGCATCTGCACCCGCAGCTTCGCGTCGAGGTTGGAGAGCGGCTCGTCCATCAGGAACGCCGCCGGGTCGCGGACGAT
>DAIQOT010000158.1:0-9112 GCA_036787695.1 Solirubrobacterales bacterium
CGTCGTAGTTGGCGCCGATGAGCTCGACGCCGTAGCGCTCCAGCGCCCCGTTCTCGTGGAGCTCCTTCGCGAGGTTGAGGGCGGTCTGGCCTCCCAGGGTCGGCAGCAGCGCGTCGGGGCGCTCCCGGGCGATGATCTGCGTGACCGGCCCCGGGAGCAGCGGCTCGATGTAGGTCGCGGTGGCGAACTCCGGGTCGGTCATGATCGTCGCCGGGTTGGAGTTGACGAGGACGACTTCGTAGCCCTCCTCGAGCAGCACCTTGCAGGCCTGCACGCCGGAGTAGTCGAACTCGGCGGCCTGGCCGATGACGATCGGCCCGGAGCCGATCAGGAGGATCTTCTCGATGTCGTTGCGGCGCGGCATCAGGCGGGGCTCCCGTCGGCGAGGGCGAGGAAGCGGTCGAAGAGGTGGCGGGCGTCGTGCGGGCCGGGGCCCGCCTCCGGGTGGTATTGCACCGTTGCTCCGGCAACGTCCCTCAAGATCAGTCCCTCCACCGTTCGGTCGTACAGGTTCAGTTGGCTCAGCTCGGCGACGCCGAAGTCGGTGTCCCAGCGGACCGGCTCGTCGCCCTCGATCCGCGGCTCACCGCCGGGGCCGGCGACCGCGAAGCCGTGGTTCTGCGAGGTGATGTCGATGCGGCCCGTCTCCAGGTCCTTGACCGGGTGGTTGGCGCCGCGGTGGCCGAAGGGCAGCTTGTAGGTCTCGAGGCCGACCGCGCGGCAGAGCAGCTGGTGGCCGAGGCAGATGCCGAAGACGGGGCGCTTGCCAATCACCCCGCGGACGGTGTCGACGACGTAGTCGAGCGCCGCCGGGTCACCGGGGCCGTTGGCGAGGAAGACGATGTCGGGGTCCTCGGCAAGCACCTCTTCGGCGGTCGAGGTGCAGGGCAGCAGCGTCACCTTGGCGCCGTGCTCGCGCAGCTGTTTGACGATCGAGAGCTTCACCCCGGTGTCGATGCCGACCACGTGCGGGCCGTCGCCGCCGAAGCGGACGATTTCCGGCGGCGTCACCTGGCGGGCGAAGTCGGCGCCCGCCATCGAGGGCTCGGCGGCGATCCGCTCGCGCGCCTCGGCCTCCGGGACGCTCGCCGGGAAGATGCCGCCGCGCATCGCGCCGCGGTCGCGCAGGTGGCGGACCAGGGCGCGGGTGTCGATGCCGCTGATCCCCGGCGTGCCGGTCATGTCGAGCCAGTCGAGCCAGCCGCCCTCGGCGGTGGCGACGTCCTCGCGGTTCTTGGCGTCGCGCATGACGACCCCGCGGGCGTGGACGGCTTCGGACTCCATCGCCGCCCCACTGACGCCGTAGTTACCGATCAGCGGGTAGGTGAAGACGATGATCTGGCCCGCGTAGGAGGGGTCGGTGACGGCCTCCTGGTAGCCGGTCATCGAGGTGTTGAAGACGACCTCGCCGACGGTCGCGTCGGGGTGGCCGACGAGGTCGCCGTCGAAGCGGAGGCCGTCCTCGAGCAGCAGGTAGGCGGACGGGACAGGGGTGGTCATTGGGCTACTCCCAGGGAGAAGGAACGAAGTCTGTAGGCGATCTGGCCGCCGGCGACGGTGACGAGGACGCGGCCGGTGAGCGTCTTGCCCTCGCACCAGGAGTTTGAGGAGCGGCTCTCGTAGCCGTCCTCGCCGACCGTCCACTCGGCCGCGAGGTCGCAGAGGGCGACGTTGGCCTCCGAGCCCGGCGCCAGCGTCGGCCGCGGCAGGTCGAAGGGCGCGGCGCCGCCGGAGAGGCGCTCGACCAACAGGCCGAGGTCGATCACGCCGGGCATCACCAGGTCGGTGTGGAGCGCGGCGAAAGCGGTCTCGAGGCCGGTGACGCCGAAGGCGGCCTGCTCGAAGGGGACTTCCTTTTCGTCGGCGTGATGCGGTGCGTGGTCGGTGGCGATGCACTCGATCGTGCCGTCGCGGAGCGCCGCGATCAGCGCCTGGCGGTCGGTCTCGTGGCGCAGCGGCGGGTTCATCTTGAAGCGGCTCGGGTCGAGGCTGCGGACCTCCTCGTCGGTGAGGCAGAGGTGGTGCGGGGACGCCTCGGCACTGATCCGCACCCCGGCCGCCCTGGCGGCGCGGACGACGTCGATCGACTCGACCGCTGAGAGGTGCTGGACGTGGATGCGGGCGTCCTCGTAGGCGGCGAGGGCGCAGTCGCGGGCGATCATCGTCGACTCGGCGACCGAGGGCCAGCCGCCGAGGCCGAGGGCAGCGGAGACCGCGCCTTCGTGCATGACGCCGCCGGCCGAGAGGTCGGGGTCCTGCTCGTGGAGGGCGATGTTCAGGCCCGCGAGCTTCTGGTACTGGAGCGCGCGGCGCATGATCCGGGCGCTCGCGATCGGCAGCCCGTCGTCGGTGAAGGCGACCGCGCCGGCGTCGCGGAGTTCGACCATCTCGGTCAGCTCCTCTCCCTTCATCCCGACCGTGACCGTGGCGGCGAAGCCGACCGGGACCGAGGCCTGGGCGCGGGCCTGCTCGCGCAGCGCGGTGACGGCGGAGGCGTCGTCGACCGGCGGCGCCGTGTTGGCCATCGCGATGATCCCGCAGTAGCCGCCCGCGGCGGCGGAGCGGGTGCCGGTCTCGACGTCCTCCTTGTGCTCCTGGCCGGGCGTGCGCAGGTGGACGTGGGGGTCGAAGAAGGCGGGGAAGGCGTGCAGGCCTTCGGCGTCGACCTCCTCGACGTCGGTCGCGTCGGCCTCGCCGGGGGGCGCGAGCTCGGCGATCCGGCCGTCGCGGATGACGAGATCGTGGACGCCGTCGATGCCGGCGACCGGGTCGAGCAGCGTGGCGCGCCGCAGGACGAGGTCGGCGGGCTCGCCCGCGCGGACGTCGAGGACGTCGGTGAGGTTGATCGCGGCGCTCATGCCGGCTGGCCGATCGTCGGCGCGGCGGCTTCGGCGGCGGCCGGGCCGTCGCCGATCGAGGTCGGGCGCTCGGGGCGGCCGGCGAGCAGCTCGTAGAGGATCGCCATCCGCACCACGAGGCCGGCGGCGACCTGCTCGGTGACCAGCGACTGCGGTGAGTCGATCGCCTCGCCGGAGACCTCGACCCCGCGGTTGACCGGGCCGGGGTGCATCAGCAGCTGGCGCGGGTGGAGCCGGCGGGTGTCGATCTGGAAGTTGGCCGCGTACTCGGCGAGGCTGGGGACGAACTTGTCGTTCATCCGCTCGAGCTGCATCCGCAGCGCGTAGACGACGTCGGCCTCCTCGAGCCCGTCGAGCGAGTAGGTGACGTCGCAGCCGAGCTCCTCGATCCCGCGCGGGATCAGCGTCGGCGGGCCGCAGAGGGTCACCTCGGCGCCCATCCGCTTGAAGGCGATCAGGTTGGAACGGGCGACGCGGCTGTGGAGCACGTCGCCGACGATCCAGATCCGCTTGCCCTCGAGTGTGCCGAGACGTCGGCGCAGCGTGTAGACGTCGAGCAGCGCCTGGCTCGGGTGCTCGTGCTTGCCGTCGCCGGCGTTGACGACCGCGGCGGGGGTCCAGTCGGCGATCAGCTGCGCGGCGCCCGCGTAGGGGTGGCGGATGACGATCGCGGCGGGGTCGTAGGCGGAGAGCGTCGCCACCGTGTCCTTCAGCGACTCGCCCTTGTCCACCGAGGAGCCGGCCGCCTTGACCGAGACGAGGTCAGCGGAGAGGCGCTTGGCGGCGAGCTCGAAGGAGCTCGAGGTGCGGGTGCTCGACTCGTAGAAGAGGGTGACGACGGTGCGGCCGCGCAGGGTCGGCACCTTTTTGATGTCGCGGCGGCCGACCTCGGCGAAGCTCTGGGCGCGGTCGAGGATCGCCTCGATCCCGTCGCGGTCGACTTCCTCGATGCTGAGGAGATTCCTCATGCCAGCGCCTCCGCGGGTCGGGGCTCGGAGATGGTCACCTGGTCGATCCCGTCGGTCTCCTCGAGCCGCACGTTGACCCGCTCCTCGCGCGACGTCGGCAGGTTCTTGCCGACGTAGTCGGGGCGGAACGGGAGCTCGCGGTGGCCGCGGTCGACGAGGACGGCGAGTTGGACGCGGTCGGGGCGCCCGTAGTCGAAGAGCGCGTCGATCGCGGCGCGGGTGGTGCGGCCGGTGAAGAGGACGTCGTCGACGAGGACGAGGGTGCGCTCGGCGAGGTCGAAGTCGATGTGGGAGTCGTGGACGACCGGCTGGGAGAGGCGGTGGCCCGAGGCGCCGACATCGTCGCGGTAGAAGCTGATGTCGATGTCGCCGATCGGCAGGTCGGTGCCGGTCAGCTCGCCGAGAAAAGTGTGAAGGCGGCGGGCCAGGACAGCGCCGCGAGTGTGGATGCCGACGACGGCGAGCCGCGCGGGCTCAGGGTTCTTCTCGGCGATCTCGTGGGCGATCCGTCGTAGGGTTCGCCTCAGATCGTCGTGCTCAAGCACGACCTTCTCACTCATTTTCGCTGCCTTCCTGGCCTCTCGGGACCGGGTTAAAGGACGGCTCTGAATGTAGCAAGGGTTCAGGCGGTACCCGGGAGGCGGATCAGATGAGGCCCTTCTCTCACGAACTGCGGGGAGGTTCGTTCAGGGCCTCATCTGATCCGCCTTGCGCGGCCGGCGCGGTTCGCTCTCTCGCGCCGTTTGGGATCAGCTGGGGCGAACCTCGCTCCGGGAAAGGGATGACGATCTGGTCGAAGTCGCGGGGGGCGACGCATTTGGGGAAGACCTCGCGGGCCTCGTCGAGGACTTTGCCGACGTGGTAGCGGGCCGAGATGTGGACCAAGGCGAGCAGGCGGACGTGGGCCTCGGCGGCTACCGCGGCGGCTTGGCCGAGCGTTGAGTGGCCGGTTTCGGCGGCTCGCTGGACGTCCTCCTCGGTGAAGGTCGCGTCGTGGATCAGGAGGTCCGCGTCGGCGGCGGCGGCGACCGTCTGCGGGGAAGGGGCGGTATCTCCGGTGATGACGACGATCCGGCCTTCGCGGGTCTCGCCCATCACCTGGTCGGGCTTCACCGGCCCTTTCGACCCCTCGACCTCCTCTCCGCGCTGCAGCCGGGCGAAGTCGGGGCCTTCGCGCACGCCGAGGCCTTTCGCCACCTTGGGGTCGAAGCGCCCCGGCCGGTCGTCCTCGACCAGCGCCCAGCCGAAGGCACGGACGTTGTGGGCCGCTTCGAACGCCTCGACCGCGTATTCGTCGTGGTCGACCCGCTCCCCGGCTTTCATTTCCCCCAGTTCGAGCGGAAAGCGCAGCCGCCCGATCAGCGGTCGCAGCACCGTGAAGAGCTCTTTCAGTCCCGGCGGCCCGAACACCTTGAGAGGCCTCTCCCGGTCGGTCAGTTCATACGTTTTCAGCAGCCCCGGCAGCCCCATCATGTGGTCGGCGTGGAAGTGGGTCAGGTAGATCTCATCGACCTGCGTCAGCCCGATCGACTTCTGCATCTGCCGCTGCGTGCCTTCGCCGCAGTCGAACAACAGCCGCTCCCCACCCCGAGCGACGAGCACCGCCGCCGTCGACCGCCGCGCCGAAGGCGCCGACGCCCCCGTCCCAAGAAACGTGACCTCAAGATCCATGACCGGCGAGCCTACGCGGCCGGCGCGTGCGTTGCCGGTAGGAGCGCTTCGAGTCTCTCTCGATCCCACCGGTCGATCTCGAACTCCGCGGCGAAGCGAACACCGCGCCGTTGGTTGTTCTTCGTCGGCTCGAGTCGCAGCCGGCCAAGGTGACCCGGGACCAGCCCCACCGGGACCAGGAACACGGAATCATGAGCGGCCAGGTAAACCGCGAACAGCTCGGCCAGTCCCAGGTAGGGCTGTCGACCGCGCCCGTGGTCGGTCGAGCGCGAGTGGAACGCGAGGCATCCGCGGGCGATCAGCCAGGCGGTCTTGCACTGAACCCGAAGAAACTGGGAGCCGCCCAGATGGACGACGAGGTCAAACGGTTGGCCGCCACCGAACGGGGTGAGAACGTCGAATCCGCGCACCACAAAGGCGGCCAGAATCTGCGCCTCTGCGGCGTTTCCTCGCGTCGCCGTCTTCATGCAGCCAAGCTAAGACCACGGCCGGATAGAACATACGTTCGTGTCGCCCGCAAATTGCCGAGACGACTAAGCTCCTTCGCAAGCGCCCGTAGCTCAGCTGGATAGAGCGACGCCCTCCGGAGGCGTAGGCCACTGGTTCGAATCCAGTCGGGCGCATTCGCTGTCGATTACTTGGCGCTGAAGCGGGCGCGCCATTGGGCGCCGTCGAACTCGGCCGGCTCGGTGTCGTCGAGGAAGCGCTGGAGGACGGCGGCGAAGCGGCCGGGGCTCTCCATCATCGGCACGTGGCCGACGTCGGGGAAGACCTCGAGGTGGCTGCCGGGGAGCTGGGCGTGGGCGGCGCGGCCGTGGCCGACCGGGATGATCGGGTCGCGCTCGCCCCAGACGATCAGGACCGGGAGGTCCTCGGCGAGGTAGAGGCGGTCGAGGGCGGCGACCCGCTGGCCGTCGGTGCCGACCACCGCGTGGAGGGTCGAGAGGAAGGCCTTGCGACGGTCGGTATCCGCGAGCGAGGCGTAGGCGCGGCCGACCTCGGCCAGGTCGGCGTTGGGTCGCAGGCCGATCTTGCCCGCGGCGTTGGAGAGGAAGCCGCCGGCGATCGCGCCGGGGCGCGAGGTCGCGCGGATGAAGAGGTCGGCGCCGGGCAGGGCGGCGGCGCGGAGGATCGCTCCGACCTCGGGTCCGAGCCCACCGCTCGACACCAGCACCAGCCGTTCGACCATCTCCGGGAACTGGTAGGTGAACTGGAGTGCGACGCCGCCGCCGAGGCTGTGGCCGACCAGCGTCGCCCGCTCGTGGCCGAGCGAGATCATGAGGTCGCGCAGCCCGCTCGCCAGGCTGCCGAGGCTGTAGTCGCCGCCGCCCGGCTCCGACTCGCCGTGGCCGGGGAAATCGGGTGCGACGACGGTGTTGTGGAGCGCCAACGGCTCGATCACCGGCTCCCAGTTGTGGGCCGTCCCCGCCATGCCGTGGATGAGCAGCAGTAGCGGCCCCTCCCCCGCTTTCAGGAAACTGACCCTGCGCCCGTGGACGGAGACCGTCTGAGCGGTCGAGAAGCTTGCATCGATCGATGGCATGGTCAATTGGTACCCCACCGCGCGGCGGACGTGACACCCCGTCGGCCCTTTTCAATACTGTCGCGCGGCAGTGAAGCTCCCTTCGATCAAGCGATCCGAGGTCCCGGCCGGCGAACGCATCCCGCGCGGCGCGATCGCCGTGGTCGTGGTCGGTCTGATCGCCACCATCGCGGCGGCGGTCCTCACCGGCGGCGGCGGGAGCGGCGAAGCGGCGTATCTCGAATTCGCCCAGAAGGCGAAGGTCCCCGACTCCAAGGCCGTCGCCGTGCCCGGCAGCAAGACGGCGAAGTTGCAGTTGGTCGACGGAGTGATCGAGTCGACCGATTCGAACGTCTCGGGTTACTCGCTCTTCCGGATCGTCTCGATCGCGAAGATCGACGCCGGCGCGCGGATCGGCGGCGAACTTCTCTGCTCGATCCACGCGCAGCGGACGGGCACGCTGATCGCCCAGAGCTCCGGAGGCCTGCGGATGACCTATCCACGCTCCTCCGAAGACGGCATCTCCGGCCTGAAACCGGAAACCGTCGTCGCCAGGTTCGCCTCCCACAGCCACCTGCTGGCGGTGCTCGAAGGAGTCACCGAAGACATGCCGGAATTCTTCACGACGATCCAGGGCGTCAAGGTCGGCTGGCCCAAATACGAGGAAGGCACCGAGCGGATCCTCTACCACCTGCCCCACGGGAAAGCCAAGACGACGGTCGAACTGCCCTTCTACACGATCTGGAAAACCAAGAAAGCGGCGGCCGCTCAGATCGCCTGCACCCTCAAAACGAACCTCGGTAAAGCGACGGTGGAAACCGAAGGCTCCCTGCCCCACATCCCGCCGCCGATCAACGAAGAAGCCGAAGAAGCCAAACAGGAAGAACGCGAAGAAGCCGGGGAAGCTTCGGGCGAAACCGAAGAAGAATCGGAATAGCCCGGCCAGAAGTTCAGGCCGCGGGCGCGACCAGCAGCTCCGGTCCTTCGACCATCCCTTTGCCCACCTTGTTCAGCGCCGGGTTCGCGGGGGCGCCTTCCATCCGGCTCGCGTCGAGCGGGCCGCACATCGCGATCGCCTCCTCGGTCGAGAGGCGCGGGTCGAGCCAGGCCGCCTCGGCTTCGGGGCCGGAGAGGATCGCGGGCATCCGGTCGTGGACCGGCCGGACGACGGCGTTCGGCGTCGTCGTGATGATCGTCGCGCTGTAGAGGTAGCCGTCGGGGTCGACGCCGCGCTCCTCGGGGTCGTCCCACTGCTTGCGCGTGCAGAGCCCGGCGAAGGCGAACGGCTCGCCGCCGTCGACGGTGAAGCGCCACGGCTGGCGCGGCTGCTTCGGGTCCTCCGCCTTCAGCCACTCGTAGAAGCCGTCGGCGACGATCAGGCAGCGGTGGCGGAACTTGCCGACCAGCGGCCCGTAGGCCTTGCTCGTCTGCAGGTTCTCGGTTTTCGCGTTGATCATCCGGTAGCCGACCTTGAGGTCCTTGGCCCACGCCGGGACGAGCCCCCAGCGCATCAGCTTCGCTTCACGCTCGCCCTGCTCCGCCTCGCCCTCCTCAGGGGATGAGCGGACGACGAGGATCTCCTGCGTCGGCGCGACGTTGAAGCGGCCGAGCCCGGGCGGGGATTTCTCCTTCGCGCTCGCGCCGTCGCCGTTCACTCCCTCCGCGCCGTCGGCCGGGGCCTTCAGCGACTCCTGCGCGGGCGGGGCGCCTTCGTGGCTCTTCGAGAGCGCCTTCTCGAGTTCGACCTGGAAGCGGTCGGCGATCGACTTCGTGTCCTTGGTGGTGACAGTGAAGCGTCCACACATCAGGGACGCACCTCCTCATGCTCGCGGTACCAGTCAACGGTACGCCCCAGCCCGGTCCGCAAGTCGACGGCGGGCGCCCAGCCGGTCAGCTCGCGCAGCTTGGTCGAGTCGAGGTACTGATCAAGGATCTCCCCCGCCGGCAGCCCCGGCCCATATTCCGGCGCGACCTCTCCCCCGCCGACCTCGGCGGTCAGGTCGACGACCTCGCGCACCGAGTGCGGCTGATCGCCGCCGGCGTTGAAGGCCTCGCCCGCCGCGCCGCCGACCTCGAGGGCGCCCGCGATCGCG
>DAIQOT010000029.1:0-4536 GCA_036787695.1 Solirubrobacterales bacterium
CACACCCTCCGCCGGCCCCCGCTGTTGATGGGCCGAAAACCGGAGATATAGGGAGCTTTTCGGCCCATCAACACGGAGGTGCGGCGGAAGGCCGGCGGCTGGCTCGGAGGGGGCCAAAGGTGGCTCGGTGGGTGGCGCGGGTGTCGTTGGCCGGTACGGCTTGCGGTCGGAGCATGGGGGCATGGAATTCACCGACGCTCGAAAGGAGCACCCCATGTCCTTCCGCTTCTCACTCCGCACGATCTTCCTCGCCGCCTTCGCCGTCCTCGCGCTCGCCCTGCCCTCCGCGGCATCGGCCGCCGCGCACCGGGCCGGCGCCGTCGTCTTCTCCCAGACCAGCACCGTCGAAGGGGTCGAAGAAGGCGGGCTCTTCGCCGTCCGCGACGGCCACCGCAACCAGCTGACCGAAAACCCGGCCGACACCGAACCCTCGTTCGCGCCGGACGGCCGAACCATCGCCTTCGCCCGCGAAGGCCACATCTACACCGTCCGTCCCGACGGCTCCGGCGAGCGCCGCCTCACCAACGGCCCGACCCTCGACTCGCGCCCGCAGATCTCGCCGAACGGCAAGATCGTGATGTTCGAGCGGCGCCCGTCCGAAGGCCAGCCCGCCAACCTCTACACGGTGTCGGTGAACGGCGGCCCGGCCAAGGACCTCACGCCCGGCCCCGAAGAAACGAGCGAAGCGCGCTTCGCCCCCGACGGCAAGACGATCGTCTTCGTCCGCACCACCGAAGCGTCGGGCCGTGAGAACGCCGACCTCTACTCGATCCGTCCCAGCGGCACCGGCATCACCCGCCTCACGACCACCGGCCGCGTCGACGAGTTCGACCCGCGCTACTTCGCCGGCGGCATCGTCTTCAGCCGCGGCAACCAGTCCGAAGGGCCGGCCGGCTACGCCGACATCTACACGATGAAAAAGAACGGAACCAAGGTGAAGCCGCTGGTCGAAGGCGTCGGCTCGGCCTACGTCGAAGACGTCTCGCCGCAGGGCCACACGCTGATGTTCCGCCGCGACCGCGGCCTCTGGGTCAAGCAGATCGGCCCGAAGACCGCCAAGAAGGTCGTCGAACTGCCCGACGGCGCGCAGACCAACTCGGTCTTCAGCTCCGACGGGACCAGCGTCGCGACGATGATCGAAACGCACGACAGCCAGTCGCTGATCTCGATCAACCTCGCCAACGGGCGCCACTCCGAACTCGCCGGCATCTGGGGCGAAGGCGACGAACAGGCCTTTGGCCCGGTGATCGATTGGCAGCCGGTGCGTTGACCGCTCGGTGAGGTGACGTCACCGGGCGGTATAACCGCCCGGTGGCAGACCTCGCCCTCGGTGACGAAGTCGCCGGATACCGGATCGACGCCCGCATCGCCCGCGGTGGGATGGGCGTCGTCTACCGCGCAACCCACCTCGGCCTCGACCGCCCGGTGGCGCTGAAGGTGATCGCCCGCGAGCTCGCGGGCGATGCCTCGTTCCGGGACCGCTTCCTGCGGGAGTCGCGGCTGGCGGCGCGGCTCGACCACCCGGCGGTGGTGCCGGTCTACGACTCCCGCGACGTCGACGGCGAGTTGATCGTCGCGATGCGCCTGGTCGAGGGCGGCGACCTGCGGGCGTTGATCGAGCGCGAGGGGCCGCTGCCGCCGGCGCGGGCGACGGCGCTGCTCGGCCAGGTCGCGGCGGCGCTCGACGCGGCCCACGCGGCGGGGATCGTCCACCGCGACGTCAAGCCCCACAACGTCCTGGTCGAAGGCGAGCGCGCCTACCTCTCCGACTTCGGCCTCGCCAAGGCGATCGACGACAGCGGCGGCGGCTCGATGGCCTCGGTGGTCGGGACGGTCGCCTACATGTCGCCGGAGCAGTGGCGCGGCGAGGCGGTCGGGCCGCCCGCCGACATCTACTCCCTCGGCTGCGTCCTCTTCGAGGCGGTGACCGGAGTCGTCCCCTACGCCCGCGCCGACGCCGACCCCGAGACGACCCCGCGGATGCCCGCCGGCCTCGAAGGCGCGATCGAGAAAGCGACCGCCCCGAACCCGGTCGACCGCTTCCGCACCGCGAGTGAGCTGATCGACGCGGCGCGAGCGGGGGAGGGCGGCGCCGAGCGTCCGACCCAGGTCCTGAGCGCCGACTCCGATCCCCGAACCCCGACCTCGCCGGTGCGGTCGACCCTTGGCCCGGCCCCGGCCGGGCGGTCGACCCTAGGCCCGGAAGACGGGCCAAAGGACGACCGCAGAGACGGCGGGGCTGGGGGACGGCGGCGCTCGCGGCGGTTGGTGGCGCTCGCCGGCGGGGCGATCGTGCTCGCCGCGGCGATCGTCGCGGCGGTGCTCCTGCTCGGCGGCGGCGGCAGCTCGGGGCCCACGGTCTCGCCGCCCGTCGCGATCGGGGAGCCGCCGCTGCGGATCGCGGCGGGGTCGGAAAAGATCTGGGTGCTCTCCGAACCGGAAGGGACGCTGACGCGGATCGACGCGGAAACCGACCGGGTCATGGGGGCGCCGATCGACCTCGGCAAAGGGGTCGCGGCGGTCGCGGTCGGCGGCGGCTCGGTCTGGGTCACCGACGCGCGCACCGGGGAGCTCCTCCGCATCGACGACGAAACCGCCCGCGTCACCCAGCGGATCAAGATCGGCGGCCATCCCGGACCGATCGCCTACGGCGGCGGCCGCGTCTGGATCGCAGACACCAAAGGCGCCGGGATCACCGCCGTCAACACCAAAGGCGGCCGGGTCGTCCGCCGAGACCTGGCCCCACACACCGCGCCGCTCCGCCTCGCCAGCGGCGCCGGCGGTCTCTGGGCCTCGGTCGCCGAACGCGGCACGGTCCGCCGCATCGACATGTCGAGCTTCGCGGTCGGCAAGCCGATCCCCGCGGGCCGTCGCCCGACCGGCATCACCGTCGCCGACGGCCTCGTCTGGGTCGCCGACACCCGCTCCGGCTCGGTCACCCGCGTCGACCCCTCGCTGCAGGCCGTCAGCGGCGCACCGATCGCGGTTGGCGAGCACCCCGGCGGCATCGACGCGGGCACCAGCGCCGTCTGGGTCGCCACCGCGGGGGACAACGCGGTCCGCCGCCTCGACCTCCCCTCCGGCGAACCCGACGGCGCCCCGATCCCGGTCGGCCCTGAACCCGGCGCGATCGCCGTCGGCACCACCGCCGTCTGGGTCGTCAACGACGGTGACGGCTCGGTAACGCGGATCGAACCCTGAGGAATAGGATCGAACCGCATCCAAGCCGCCCGCCTCGCCCGCGAGCGCCGCGTGCGAAGCTGGGTACAAGAACTTTTCAGGCATCCACGAAGAAGGAGCAGGCATGAAAGCCACGCAGAAACTGCACGAGCTCGGCCAGAGCCTCTGGGTGGACAACATCACCCGCCCGATGCTCTCCGAAGGCACCCTGAAGGGCTACATCGACGAGCTCTCCGTCACCGGCCTCACCTCGAACCCGAGCATCTTCGAAAAGGCGATCGGCGACGGCGACGCCTACGACCAGCAGATCGCCGAGGTCAGCGGCCCGGCCGAGAGCGCCGAAGGTCCCGGCGCCAACTCCGAGGAGAACGTCTTCTTCGAGCTCGCGCTCGCCGACCTGCGCGACGCCGCCGACCTCTTCGCCGACGTCCACACGCGCACCGCGGGGGTCGACGGCTTCGTCAGCCTCGAGGTCTCGCCGCTCCTCGCCGACGACGCCGCCGCGACGATCAAACAGGCCGCGGCGCTCCACGCCAAGGCCGAGCGCGAGAACCTCTTCATCAAGATCCCCGGCACCCCCGCGGGCGTCGAGGCGATCGAGGAGTCGATCTTCGCCGGCATCCCGATCAACGTCACGCTGCTCTTCGACGACCAGCAGTACCTCGCCAGCGCCGACGCCTACATGAAGGGCATCGAACGGCGGATCGCGGCCGGGCTCGACCCGGTCGTCACCTCGGTCGCCTCGATCTTCATGTCGCGCTGGGACGTCGCCGTCGCCGACGAGGTCCCCGCCGAGCTGAAGAACAAGCTCGGGATCGCGATCGGCGGGCGCGCCTACCGGGCCTACCGCGAGCTGCTCGACTCGGACCGCTGGATGCGCCTCGCCAACGCGGGCGCCCGCGCCCAGCGCCTGCTCTGGGCGAGCACCGGGACCAAGGACCCGGAGGCCTCCGACACGCTCTACATCGGGGCCTTCGCCTCGCCCTTCACGGTCAACACGATGCCCGACAAGACGCTCGAGGCGTTCGCCGACCACGGCGAGGTCACCGACCTGATGGACCCGAGCGGGGGCGACTCCGAGCAGGTGCTGAAACAGTTCGAAGGTGCCGGGATCGACCTCGCGGCGCTCGCCCAGCGGCTCCAGAGCGAGGGCAAAGACAGCTTCGACAAGTCCTGGGGAGAACTGCTGAAGACGATCGCCGACAAGCGCGGGGTCACGGCCGGGTGAGTGCCGGCGCCGCGGGTCCGCTGAGAGAGGCGCCCGCCTGGGGGCGCCTGCAGGCTCACTTCGCCGAGGTCCGCAAACGGCACCTGCGCGACCTCTTCGCCGAGGACAAAGCGCGCGGCGAGCGGCTC
>DAIQOT010000029.1:4546-25723 GCA_036787695.1 Solirubrobacterales bacterium
AGAACCGGATCACCGACGAGACGGTGATGCTGCTCGGCGAGCTGGCTCGCGAGCGCGGCGTCGAAGAGCGCCGCGAAGCGATGTTCCGCGGCGAGCACATCAACGTCTCCGAGGACCGCGCAGTCCTCCACGTGGCGCTCCGCATGCCGCGCGAGCGCTCGCTGATCGTCGACGGCGTCGACGTCGTCAAGGAGGTGCACGAGACGCTCGACCGGATGGGCGCCTTCTGCGAGCGCGTCCGCGACGGCGAGTGGCGCGGCCACACCGGCAAGGAGATCAAGAACGTCGTCAACATCGGGATCGGCGGCTCCGACCTCGGCCCGGTGATGGCCTACGAGGCCCTCCGCCACTACGCCAGGCGCGAGATGACCTTCCGCTTCGTCTCCAACATCGACGGCACCGACTTCGTCGAGGCGACCCGGGACCTCGATCCTCAGGAGACGCTCTTCATCATCTCCTCGAAGACCTTCACCACGCTGGAGACGATGACCAACGCGCGCTCCGCCCGCGAGTGGTCGCTGGCCGGCCTCGGCGGCGAGGAGGAGGCGATCGCCAAACACTTCGTCGCCGTCTCCACCAACGCCGACGCGGTCACCGAGTTCGGCATCGACACCGACAACATGTTCGGCTTCTGGGACTGGGTCGGTGGCCGTTACTCGATGGACTCGGCGATCGGTCTCTCGACGATGCTGGCGATCGGCCCGGCGCGGTTCGCCGAGATGCTCGCCGGCTTCCACGCGATGGACGAGCACTTCCAGGAGGCCGACTCGGGCGCCAACCTGCCGATGCTGATGGGCCTGCTGAGCGTCTGGTACTCGGACTTCTTCGGCGCCGAAACCTGCGGCGTCTTTCCCTACGACCAGTACCTGCACCGCTTCCCCGCCTACCTGCAGCAGCTGACGATGGAGTCGAACGGCAAGCACGTGACCCTCGCCGGCGAGCACGTCGACTACGACACCGGGGCGATCTACTGGGGCGAGCCGGGGACCAACGGCCAGCACAGCTTCTACCAGCTGATCCACCAGGGGACGCGGTTGATTCCGGTCGACTTCATCGGCTTCGCCCACTCCCTGAACGAGCTCGGCGACCACCACGACAAGCTGATGTCGAACGTCTTCGCCCAGGGCGAGGCGCTGGCCTTCGGCAAGACCGCGGAGGAAGTTCGTGAAGAAGGGACGGCCGAGGCGGTCGTGCCCCACCGGGTGTTCGAGGGCAACCGGCCGTCGAACACGATCCTGGCCGAGCGCCTCGATCCGCAGACGCTCGGCTCGCTGGTCGCCCTCTACGAGCACAGCGTCTTCACCCAGGGCGCGATCTGGGGGATCGATTCGTTCGACCAGTGGGGGGTCGAGCTGGGCAAGAAACTGGCGCAGGCGATCATCCCCGAGCTCGAGGCCGGCGAGGAGCCGAAGCTCCACCACGACAGCTCGACCAACGCGCTGATCCGGCGGTACCGCAACATGCGTCGAGACGAGTAGCCAAATACTCGGCCGCCCTATGTAATCGACGCCACTTGAGCGACGAATGACACATACGGCTCAATCACCAACGGGTACTTTGGTCACATGGCCCTCTCCGGCGTAATTCCGCTGGCCGCGTCGGCGACGACCAACCTGTTTGCCGCGCGCGAGCAGATGGCGTTCACGCTCGCGTTCCACATCGTCCTCGCCTCGCTCGGTGTGGCGCTGCCCGCGACGATCCTCGTCGCCAACTACATCGGGCTGAAAAAGACCGACCACGACGCGATCGAGCTGGCCCAGCGCTGGTCGAAGGCGATGGCCGTCACCTTCGCCGTCGGCGCCGTCACCGGCACCGTCCTCTCGTTCGAGTTCGGCCTGCTCTGGCCGCACTTCATGGAACGCTTCGGCGCCGCCTTCGGCATCGCGTTCGGGATCGAGGGGCTCTTCTTCTTCCTCGAGGCGATCTTCCTCGCGATCTACATCTACGGCTGGAAGCGCCTCCCGCCGTGGGCCCACTTCTGGGCGGGCGTGCCGATGTTCATCACCGGGATCGGCGGCGCCTTCTCCGTCGTCGCGGCCAACTCCTGGATGAACCAGCCGCAGGGCTTCGTCCTCAACGCCGCCGGCAAGGTCACCGAAGTCGAACCGGTGAAGGTCCTCTTCAATCCGGCCACCTGGTACGAGGTGCCCCACATGATCCTCGGCGCCTACATGGTGACCGGGTTCTTGGTCGCCTCGATCTACGCGGTCGGGATGCTGAAAGGGCGCCGCGACCGGCTGCACCGCCTCGGCCTGCTGATCCCGCTGACGATCGCCTGCATCGCCACCCCGGTGCAGCTGCTGGTCGGCGACACCGCCGCCCGCGAGGTCGCCCACAACCAGCCGGCCAAGTTCGCGGCGATGGAGTGCGTGCAGAACACCGGCGGTCACCAGACCGAGTACCTGGGCGGCATCTGTACCTCCTCGGGGGTGAAGTTCGGGATCGGCATCCCCGACCTCGACTCGCTGCTCGTCGGCTTCAGCCCGAACGCCAAGGTCACCGGCCTGAACCAGATCCCCAACGACGAACGGCCGCCGGACAACACCTTCATCCACCTCGCCTTCAACGTGATGGTCGGGATCGGCTCGGCGCTGATGGTGCTGGTGCTGTGGCTCGCCTACTCGGTCTTCAAAAAGCGCGACATCCCGTCGACGCCGTGGTTCCTCAAAGCGGTTTCGATCTCCGGGGTCGGCGCGATCCTCGCCTTATGGTCGGGATGGATCGTCACCGAGGTCGGGCGACAGCCGTGGATCGTCTACGGGTACATGAAAACCTCGGAAGCGGTGACGCACGCGAACGGCATCTGGGGCGCCTTCATCTTCACCCTGATCCTCTACACGACGATCGGCACGATCGCGGTCCTGGTCCTGCGACGGATGTCGCGCAAATGGCGCGAAGGCGGCGAGGGCACCGCCGAGGATGAACCGTCGCCGTACTCGCCCGAGGAGACGGGGGTGGCCGTATGAGCATCGCTGCGGCAGTGATCCTTTGGACCGGCGCGTCCTTCTACGCGATCTTCGGCGGCGCCGACTTCGGCGGTGGCTTCTGGGACCTGATCGCGGGGGACGCGAAGAAGGGCTGGGAGCCGCGGATGGCGATCCAGCGCTCGCTGACCCCGGTCTGGGAGGCCAACCACGTCTGGCTGATCTTCATCCTGGTCGTCCTCTGGACCGCCTTCCCGACCGCCTTCAGCGCGATCTTCACGACCCTCTACGTGCCGCTGATCCTGGCGGTGCTGGGGATCGTCCTGCGCGGCTCGGGCTTCGCCTTCCGCAAGTCGATCGAAGGGCTGAACGAGCAGCGCGCCGCGGGCGCGACCTTCGCCCTCTCCTCGGTGATCACGCCGTTCTTCATGGGCACCGTGGTCGGCGCGATCGCCGCCGGCAACGTCCCCGGCCATGGCGGCGGCCCGGCCTTCTCCAGTTGGATCGCGCCGCTGCCGCTCTTCATCGGAGCGATGTTCGTCGCCACCAGCGCCTACCTGGCGGCGATCTTCCTGGTCGGCGACTCGCGCCGCGCCGGTGACCGCGCGATGGAGCTCTACTTCGAGAAACGGGCGCTCATCGCCGGCGCCGTGGCCGGGATCTTCGCCGTCGTCGGGCTGATCGCACTCCACTCCGAAGGCCACTACGTCTACCACCGCCTTCTCCACGAGGGCCTGCCCGTGGTGATCGTCTCCGCGGTCTGCGGCCTCGCCGCCCTGGCGGCGCTCCTCCTCGGCAACCGCCTCCTCCTCCGTCCCCTCGCCGCCCTCGCCGTCGTCGCGGTCATCTGGGGCGCCTTCACCGCGATGTTCCCCTACCTGCTGCCGACCTCGATGACGATCTCCGAAGCCGCGGCCCCGAACGCCACCCTGAGCGCCGTCTTCGTCGTCTTCGGCATCGCCGTCGTCCTGGTGCTCCCCGCGCTCTTCCTCCTGTACTTCCTCGCGCAGTCCGATTTCCTAGAGCACGAGCACTAGCCACGACGCGGATGACCGGCGCATCTCCGCGTCCTCGGTCGCTCGCGTGCGGAGCACGCCACGCTCCCTGCGTCCTTGACCTGCTTGATCCTCCACGCCGCGGCCCGGCGGCGCCCGGCACGTGAGGCTTCCGCCAGGAAGTCCACAGGTTCGGGACCTTCGTCACCCTTCGGTGCGCCCGCCAGGTTGACGGGCCGAAAACCTCCCTATATGTCCGGTTTTCGGCCCATCAACATCGGGGTGTCATGGGATGCGCGCGGAAGGCACGCGGTTCGTGGCGGAACACACGCCTTAGTGACGAACCCTTGTCCTCTCCCCGCACCCTCGGCCGTCTCGGCCACGGCCACAGCCTGCCCGGGCCGTGGACGAGACGGCCGTCCCTTTGGCCTACGGGCGACAGCTTCGGTAGCGTGCCCATCGCGATGAGCGATGCGATCAAAGCTGTGCTCTGGGACATCGACGGGACGCTTCTCACTACTGGCGGCGCGGGGGCGATCGCCTGGCAGCGGGCGTTCGAGGACCTCTACGGGGTCGAGGCGAACATCGACGAGAACACCCGCGCCGGGATGACCGACCCGGAAATCACCGAGATCATCTTCGCCCAGGTCGTCGGGCGGCCGGGGACGCCGGAGGAACACGCGGCGGTCGTCGCCAAGTACCTCGAGTACATGCCGGACGCGGTCGCTGAATCCCCGGGCTACCGGGTGATGCCGGGGATCGAGGAGATCCTGCCCCGCCTGGCGGAGGCGGGGATCGTCCAGGGGATCGTGTCCGGGAACGTCGAGCCGGCGGCGCGGATCAAGCTCGAGCGCGGCGACCTCAACAAGTACCTCTCCTTCGGTGGCTTCGGCTCCGATGATCGCGACCGGACCAAGGTCACCGAACGTGCGATCGAGCGCGGGGGGGAGGCGGCCGGCGCGCCGCTCGACCTCGCCGCGACGATCTCGGTCGGCGACACCCCCCGCGACGTCACCGCCGGCCACGGCGCCGGCATCCGCGTCGTCGGCGTCGCCACCGGCTCCTACAGCGTCGCCGAACAGGAAGAGGCCGGCGCCGACTGGGCCATTCCCGACGTGACCGCGGGCTTCCCCATCTAGCCATGGCGAACCCGCGAGACGCAGCCGCGATGAGTTCGCAGAAACCCGCGGATAGCGCGGGAAAGTGCGAACGCGCCGGGCAGCGGCTCGAGGATCTCGTCCTGTTGCGCCGGGTCCGTGACCGGATCGACCGAGAGTACGCGCAGCCGCTGAACGTCGAGGCGCTCGGGCGGGAGGTCGGCATGTCGGCCGGGCACCTCAGCCGCCAGTTCCGCCTCGCCTACGGCGAGCCGCCCTACTCGTACCTGATGACCCGCCGGATCGAGCGGGCGATGGCGCTGCTGCGCCGCGGTGACCTCAACGTCACCGAGGTCTGCTTCGAGGTCGGCTGCTCCTCGCTCGGCACCTTCAGCACCCGTTTCACCGAACTGGTCGGGATGTCGCCGAGCGAGTACCGCCGCGCCGAAGGGAGCGCCGTCGCCGGCTTGCACTCATGCCTCGCCAAACAAGCCACGCGGCCCGTCCGGCCCAGATCGGCCACACCCGCATCAGTCAGGAATCAAGAAGCGACCCTCCAAACGCGGGCCTAAGGTCGTCGCATGGACCTCAAAATTCACACCGCATATCTGCCCCACACCGACCCCGACGCCTCGATCGCCTTCTACCGCGACACGCTCGGCTGGGAGATCCGCCAGGACGTCGGCTACGAAGGAATGCGCTGGCTGACCGTCGGCCCCGCCGACCAGCCGGACACCAACATCGTGCTCTTCCCCCCGGCCGCCGACCCCGGCGTGACCGAGGAGGAGCAGGCGACGATCGCCGCGATGATGGCCAAGGGCACCTACGCCCGGGTCAACCTCCAGAGCACCGACCTCGACGGCGAATTCGCCCGCCTGCAGTCAGACGTCGAGGTGGTCGAAGAGCCGACCGACCAGCCCTACGGGATCCGCGAAGCCGCGATCCGCGACCCCGCCGGCAACCTCATCCGCATCAACCAGCGCGCCTAGCGATGGGAGCGTCGAACCTCTTCGATCCGGTCTGGGACTTCGAGGGGTCCCGCGAGGAGGGCGGCCCGACCACGCGGGCGGTGCGGCTCGGCGCTCAGGCGGGCGCCGAGCGCCTCGGGGCGAGCCTCTACGAGCTGGAGAGCGGGGCGATGGCCTCGCCGCTCCACTTCCATCACGGCGCCGAGGAGATCCTGTTCGTGATCGCCGGCGAACCGACGCTCCGCACCGGGACCGGGGCGGACGACGAGCGCGTCCTCGCCACCGGGGAGATCGTCTCGTTCCCGCCCGGCCGCGAGGGCACCCACCAGATCCTCAACCGCGCCGCCGGTCCCGCCCGAGTCCTCGTCTGCTCGACCAACGACCTGCCCGAGGTCGCCGAGCAGGTCGAGACCGGCCTGACCGTCGTCCTCACCTCCGAGTACGACCGCCTCTATAAGAATGGCGTCGACATAGCCTGAGCTTTCCGGGGCAAGCAGGTCAAGGACGCAGGGAGCGTGGCGTGCTCGGCACGCGAGCGACCGAGGACGCCGAGATGCGCCGCTCCGGGAAGCTCAGGACTTCTCGCAGCGCGCCTGGAAGATCGAGATGAAGCCTTTCTCGAAGCCGTTGCGGGCGGCGCGCAGGTAGAGGCGCCAGACCCGGATCCGTTCCGGGCCCGCCAGCTCGGTCGCCCGCTCCAGGTTTTCGTCGAGGCGGTTGGCCCAGTGACGCAGCGTCTCGGCGTAGTCGGGGCGGAAGTCCTCGACGTGATGGACCTCGAAGCCCGCGCGCTCCAAGGCCAGCAGCATCCGCGAGAGGTGGAGCGGCGCGCCGTCGGGGAAGACGTAGCGCTCGGAGAACGCTCCCGCCTCGCCGTCGGTGTGGCGCAGCCGGCCGATCGCGTGGTTCAGCAGGCGCCCGCCCGGCTCGAGCAGGTCGGCAAGGGTCTGGGCGTAGGCGTCGATCTGGACCGCGCCGACGTGCTCCGCCATCCCGATCGAGGAGATCGCGTCGAAGCGCTCGCCCCGGAGGTCGCGGTAGTCCATCACGCGGAAGTCGACCTTGTCGCCGACGCCCGCCGCCTCGGCACGCCGCCGCGCCTCCTCCGCCTGCGGCTCCGAAAGCGTGATGCCGACCACGTCGACGCCGTAATTCTTCGCCGCGCGGATCGACATGCTGCCCCAGCCGGCGCCGACGTCGAGCATCCGTTCGCCCGGCTTCAGGTCCAGCTTCGTCGCGACCATGTCGAGCTTCGCTTCCTGCGCCTCCTCCAGCGTCTTCGCCCCGCTGCGGAACCAGTTGGCGCAGCTGTAGGTCATCGACTCGTCGAGGAAGAGGGAGAAGAACTCGTTGCCGACGTTGTAGTGGTGGCGGACGGCGCGGGCGTCGCGCTCTTTGCTGTGGCGGCGGCCGCTGGGGACGAGCTCGGCGGCGGGGCGCGGCGGCGGCTTCGTCAGCCCGGCGGCGCGGACCGCGCCGAGCGCCAGGGCGCGCTTGTCGGCGCCGTCGAGCGAGGGCGGCTGCCAGCCGTCGAGGAGGCCGATCACCGCGTCGATGTCGTCGACTTCCAGCTCACCGGAGACGTAGGCGCGGCCGAGGCCGAGCTGGCCCGGGGCGCGGAGCGCGTGCATGGCGGCGCGGGGGGAGCGGATGGTGAAGGTGGGGCCCTCGTCGGCGGTGGCCGGCAGTACCGTGCCGTCCCAGAACTTGATCGTGAACGGGCGGTCGGGGAGGCGCGCGGCGAGCTCGCGGCGCAGCGAGGTGGGATCGGCGAATGGCATGGATCGGGACCCTAGCGACGGCGGGCTCCGCACCCCGGTTACGCGGGCGCGGGCGACAGAGCCGCCGAGCGCTCAAATCTAAATCTTTTCGCGCCCTTCAGCCAATTCGGGGTACCTAAACCCTATGATCGCGCGTCATGACTGAACCCGGCCTTCAGCCCGGTGACATCCAGCCGGTCGCGAACGAGACGCGCGACCGGATCATCACCGGCCTCGTCACCACGGTCCCCTTCGTCGCCCTCTTCTTCGCCGCCTGGCAAGTGTGGGGGTCGGCTCTGCACTGGTCCGACATCTTCCTGTTCCTCGGGATGTACGTCTTCACCGGGCTCGGGATCACGGTCGGCTTCCACCGCCACCTCACCCACCGCAGCTTCAAGACCTACGGCTGGCTGCACGGGTTCCTCGCGATCCTCGGCTCGGCGGCGATCGAGGGCCCGGTGATCTCTTGGGTCGCCGACCATCGCAAGCACCACACCTTCTCCGACAAGGAGGGCGACCCGCACAGCCCCCACGTCGACCACGGCCACGGCTGGAGCGGCGCCCTGCGCGGGCTGGTCCACGCCCACGTCGGCTGGATCTTCATCCACACCCAGCGCGGGAACAAGGAACGCTTCGCCCGCGACCTCGTCGCCGACCCGATCATCTCCTGGGTCGACCGCACCTTCATCCTCTGGGCGATCCTCGGCCTGATGGTGCCCTTCGCGCTCGGCTGGCTGATCGGCGGCACGATCTACGCCGCGCTCACCGGCCTCCTCTGGGGCGGCCTCGTCCGCGTCTTCGTCCTCCACCACTTCACCTACAGCATCAACTCGCTCTGCCACTTCTTCGGCCGCCGCGAATTCGACACCGACGACCAGTCCCGCAACCTCGCCCTGATCGCGATCCCGACCCTCGGCGAGGCCTTCCACAACAGCCACCACGCCTTCCCGACCTCGGCCACCCACGGCCTCGGCACCTGGCAGCTAGACCTCTCGGCCCTCGTCATCGACGGCCTCGAGAAGGCCGACCTCGCCTGGGACGTCGTGCGAGTATCGCCGGAGCGCCTCGCCGCGAAGGCGATGTAGTCGGGCCTGGCCGGCGTCTTTCGCCGGCTGGAGTTCGCGCCGTCCCGTCCGTCCGGGACGTGAGGGGTTCGTCTCACTTCTGTCGCTGTGGAGCCTTACCGCCGTATAGGGACGGTTTTTCTCCACAGCAAAGCGTTGACCAATGCTGGACGTGACGAAGATGCCGAGGGCGTCACGAATCCTCCGTTCGTTTCATACCCGGCCGTCTCGGCCACGGCCACAGCCTGCCCGGGCCGTGGACGAGACGGCCTCGTCTCTTGCCCCTCCGGGCGCCAGCCACGGGCCGCCCGACCTGCCGCTGCATGAGTTGACCTCCCTATAGGAGGGGCAACTCACTCAGGGGGATTCTTGGCCTTCGTACCAGTCGATCCACTTGCCGCAGGCGGCGCTCAGGGGGACCGTCTGGTGGGGTTCCGCCTTGGTCGCGACGATCTCGCCGATGTAGGCCTTGGCGTCCCAGCCGGTGAGGCTCTGGAACCAGTCGGCGGGGGCGGCGTGGATGGTGAATTCGACCTTGCCGCCGGGGCTCCGGAATTTGCCCGCGGGCCAGAACTGGCCGTTGTTGTTGAGGCTGATCGTGTTGGGGCGCTGGCCGTCGAGCGCGGCGATCAGTTCTTCCTTGAAGCCGGGGGCGGTGATCGAGAGGCCGAAAGGGGAGAAGTACTGGAGCGAGAGGTCCCAGGTCCCCTTCGGCAGGTTCAGGGTCTGGGACGTCGTTTCGCCGTTGCCGAGGATGGAGCCGTCAGACCACATCGGTTTCGTCCCGATCGTCGTTTCGCCGAAGACCGACGCCTTGCCGCCGCTCTGCAGCAGGATCCGCACCTCCGGCGAGCCGCAGTGGGCGAGGGCGCCGGCCTCGGTGCCCTCGAGCAGCACGTGGCGGTGGAGCGGCGTCGGCCCGGTCCGTTCCCAGAGGACGAAGTCGGCGGTCTTCGCGATCCGCTTGAAGTTTGGCGGCGCCTGGCTGTTCCAGGCCCCGCGGCTGGTCACCACGTAGGGGAAGCGGTCGAGGGTGCCGCGGTTGAAGGAGTCGAAGTCGATCGGCGAGTAGGCGTCGCCGGTGTCGAAGGGCTTTTCGGCGTTGGGCGAGACTTTCTCGTCGGGGAAGTCGACCAGCGGCACGTGCGTGTCGGCGCCGAGCAGCTCGTAGGCGGCGTAGCGATCCTGGCCGGCGTAGAGCACTGGCTTCCCGTGGACGATCGGCAGGAACGCCTCTAGCTGCGCCCCGTGGCCGGGAGGAGCGACCGGCGCATCGCGGAGCGCCAGGAACGTCGACCAGACCGCCCCGGCGACGAAGACGACGGCGAGCGCCGACCAGGCGACACGGGGCAGCGCGCCTCCCGAGACACTCCCGTGCGCCCGCTCCGTTGACGGGCCGGAAACCGGACTATCTGACGGGTTTTCGGCCCGTCGACCGAATTCGGTCACCAGGGGACGGACGATCACCAGCATCGTCAGCGGGGCGATGATCATCAGGGCCTTGGCCTGGCTGTAGTCCCCGGTGAAGGGGAGGGAGGCGAGGTAGACGGCGGCGCCGGCGCCGAGGGCCAGGGGGACGGCGGCTTCGCGGCGCTGAACCCACCAGGCGACCGCGACGAGCAGCGCGAGGACCGCGACCGCGCCCATCAGGCCCGGCAGCGCCGCGCCGCCGGCGGCTTCGAGGCGGTAGTTGGCCGCCGGCCAGATCCCCAGCGTCTCGACCGGGGAGACCGGGCCGTAGGTGTTACTCCCGGCGACTTCGTTGAAGCTCGAGCCGAAGCCGAACGGGCCGGCGACGGTCAGCGCGATCCCTACCCCGACGAGGACGACGATCCCGAGCAGGACCCAGGGCTTCAGCACGATCCGCAGCACCCGCGCCGGCCGCAGCGCCCGCCAGGTTGCCGGCTGCGCCGCCGCCCAGACGACGACGATCGCGATCGGCCAGGCGATCCCGGCGAACGAGTAACAGAAGAAGACGCCGCCGGCGATGGCGACCAGTGGCAGCGCCCAGCCGACCCGCGGCCAGAGCCCGCGCGGCGGCGCCTGCGGGCTCATCAGGTAGATCGCGACGGCGAGGACGAAGAGCGCCTCGGCGGTCTCCTTGAAGGCGGCCTGGGCGAAGTAGGAGGCGGCCATGTAACAGACCGTCACCAGGGTCGCGCCGATCACGCGCCGCCAGGTGGCGATCTCCCGCAGCGCGCCGAGCGCGGTCAGCCCGGTGAGCATGCCGATCGCGAAGATCTCGCCGATGAACGCCTGGCCGAGGCTGATGCCGGGGAATGCGGCGGTGGCGACGGCGAGGCCGTGCGGGCCGAGCGGGTAACCAGGGTCCGGTTCGGGCCCGGCGCCGCTACGCAGCCACTCGGCCCAGGCGAGGTGCAGGCCGAGGTCGTTGTTGAAGCCGACGCCGAGGAGCCCCCAGTGGCCGGAGACGGCGAAGGGGAAGGAGAGGACGATCGCGATCACCAGCGCCGTCGTCACGCCGACGCCGAGCGCTCCCGGTGCCGCGTACTCGCGCTCGCGCCAGACGACCGCCGCCGCGACCACGATCAGGAGGACGATCCCGAGCGTCGCGCTGGTGCCGTGGCCGGGCGCCCGGGCGAGGAGCCCGGAGACGGCGATGATCGCGGCGAAGCCGACCGCCGGCTCGATCCAGCACCACTCGCGTCGCCCGGCAAGCGTGAAGGTCGCGCGCCCGACCAAGAGCGAGGCCAGGCAGATCAGCGCCGCCGAGGCGTAAGTCCCGATCATCAGCAGGCAAACCTATGGGACTCAGTACTTCTCTGCCGCCGCCTCGAGCGTCGCCCGCAGCCCCTCGCCGCGCAGCGGCTGGTCGTGGCCGGTGCCGACGACCAGCGGTTCGAGCTCCGCCAGCCGCCGCAGGGACCGCTTCGCCTCCTGGTGGTTCCAGTTGAAGGCGGGGTGGGGGACGCTCGCCTCCCCCTCGGGCAGCGGTTTCAGCCGCGCCGAATCGACCAGGTAGACGACGTCGGAGACGAGCGCGACGCGGTCGCTCTCCCGCCACAGCCCGATCAGCCCAGGCGCGTGCCCGGGGAAGTGGAGGACGCGGAAGCCCGCCACCTCGTCACCCTCGGCGACCGTCCCGGCCACCCGCACCGGCCCGCCGTCCCAGTGCTTCAGCAGCGCCGGGTAGATCCAGCGCACCGGCGCCACCTCGAGCAGCGAGAGGTTGAAGTAGGGCGTCACCGCCTTGCTCGAGCCCGCGTCGTCGACTTCGTCGGGGTGGCAGAAGACCGGCGCGCCGAGGAACGGCGCGGTGCCGCGGTGGTCGGCGTGGGCGTGGCCGAGGACGATCCGCTTCAGCCCGCCGAGCTCCTGCGCCGCCGCGGCCGTCTTCTTGCGCATCGACTTCGTCCCGGCATCGAACTGGACGACGCCCTCGCCGTCCTCGATGAAGTAGACGTTCATCGCCCCGCGCAGATCTCCGCGCAGCAGCCAAACGCCGTCGGCAACCCGTTCTAACGCCATCCGCGCACCTTAACCGGCCGGCGGGTCGTCGGCGGGGATCGGGCGGGCGCTTCGCTCTAGGGTTGCCGTGTGCCTTACGCCTGGAGAATCGGAATGATCGTGCTGGTCGTCTGCCTGGTGGCCTCGATGGTGATCGCGATCGTGAAGCTCTCGTCGACGCCGGAAGAAATCATCGGCCTCGGGTTCCGCGGCCTGCCGCCCTCCTACGTCGAAGCGCACAAGCACGAATACGGCGGCGGCGAACCGGCCGAACCGTGACCCTTCTCCGCCGGGACCGCCCGCACCGCCGCTAGTATCGGCGCCGTACGGTGAGCGAGCGAAGGGGGCGGCGTGTTCACTCGAATCGTGGTCGGTACCGATGGATCGGACACCGCGGCGGAGGCGGTACGGCAGGCGATCGACCTGGCGAAGATAAGTGGCGCGACGTTGAGCATCGTCAGCGCCTACGCGCCGATCTCGAAACGGCGGATCCAGGGCGAGGCGGAGGGCGCGCCCCCCGACATCGCCTACGGGATCGGGCCGCGCGAGGACGTCAACCTGGTGCTCGACGCCGCGGCCGCCGAGGCGCGCGCGGCGGGAGTGGAGGTGCGTACCCACCCGGTCGAGGCCGACCCGGCCGACGCCCTCCTCAACGTCGCCGAACAGATCAAGGCCGACCTGATCATCGTCGGCAACAAGGGCATGACCGGCACCCGGCGCTACTTCCTAGGGAGCGTCCCCAACAACGTGTCGCACCACGCTCCCTGCAGCGTTCTCATCATCCAGACGACTTAGGGAAGCGCGGTCGCCCTCGCGGCGTCGATCAGGCCCGCGCCCTCCTGGGTGCGGGGGTATCCCAGGCTGCGGGACGTCACCTTCAGGCGTTTGATCACCGCGCGGACCTTCGCTTTCGGGTTCAGGCCCGCCGGGATCACGCCGGAGGCGAGGATCATCGCGACGACGCCGGAGACGTGGGCGGCCGCCATCGAGGTGCCTTCGTATTTGCTCGGGATCGCGAACTGGTTCGTCGTCCCTTCCTTCAAGGTCACCTGGTAGATCGGCCGCGAGAGCACCGAGGGGCAGCCGACGACCGGCTTGCCGCCGCCCGGCGCGACCACGTCGATCCCCTTGCCGGCGAGCGAGTAGCTGCCCATGCAGCCGCCCTCGGTGGTGCCGCCGACGCCGATCACGCGCGGGCCGGTGGCGGGCTCGGAGACGCAGTTGTCGGCGCTGGAGACGGTCGAGGAGTAGTTGCCGCCGGAGCCGACCGTGACGATCCCGGCCGCGTACGCTTCGCGCAGCGCTTCGTCGACCTGCGGCACCTTGGCCCCGCATTCGAAGTTGAAGCTCATGTTGATCACGTTCGCGTGGTGGGCGACGGCGAAGCGGATCCCCTTGGCGATCCGATTGGCGAAGCCGATGTTGTTGCGGCCGAGGACGCGGACCGGCATCAGCTTGGCGCCGTAGGCGAGGCCGGTGAGGCCGATCCCGTTGTTGGTCTGCTCGGCGATCGTCGCGGCGACGAAGGTGCCGTGGCCGTTCTCGTCGAGCGGCAGGTGGTCGTGGTCGACGAAGTCGGCACCGGGGACGAACTCTTCCGGCGAGAAGTCGGGGCTGCGGAGGTACTGGCTGCCGTAGTCGCGGTAGGCGATGCCGCTGTCGAGGACGGCGACGACGATGCCCTGGGCGCCGGGCCGGCCCTCCGCTTCGAGGTTCGCCCAGGCACCGACCGCGTTGATCCCGCCGGGGGAGATCGGCAGCCGCGAGGTCGGCGTGCCGCTGTAGTCGAGGAAGTCCCACTGGCGCGTCGCCCAGCCGCCGGGACTCGTCACCGAGCTGCCGGTGACCGCTTCGATCGTGCCGTCGTCGTCGGGATCGAACGGTTCCGGTTCGACTGCCGAGGCGTGTGCGGCAAAGTTGGGGACCGCGTATTCGACGTTCGGCTTGGCCCGCAGGGCGCGCGCGGTCTCGCGGACGCCGGCGCCGCGCGGCAGCCCGATCGTGCGCCCGTGCGCTTCGCCATCGAACTTGACGACCAGCTGGCGTGGCGCGAAGGCGTGGTGCCGGCCGATGGCCGAGGCGGCGCCCGCCGACCCCGCGCCCACGCCGAGCAGCGCGAGCAAGGCCGCCATCGCGGCTCCCAGAGCCAATTTGATTCGCATCGAGTTCATTGCCGGTCCCACTTCGAACACGCCTGCCGTACCGAAGTTCCAGGCGGGATACTCCTCTATTCGTGGGAGTCGACGGACGGAATTTCCCTGAGCAAGACGAAGCGGCGCACGAGCGCGGCATGCAGCTGGCTCTGGCGCAGGCGCGGCGGGCCGAGGAGCACGGCGACGTGCCGATCGGGGCGGCGATCCTGCGGGGCGGCGAGCTGCTCGCCGCGGCGGGCAACGAGCGCGAGCTGCGCAAGGACCCGACCGCCCACGCCGAGGTTCTCGCGATCCGCGCCGCCTCCGCCGCCCTCGGCGGCTGGCGCCTCCCCGACACGACCCTCTACGTGACCCTCGAGCCCTGCGCGATGTGCGCCGGCGCGATCGTCCTCGCCCGCATCCCGACCGTCGTCTTCGCCGCCCCCGACCCCAAGGCCGGCGCCGCCGGCTCCGTCCTAAATGTCCTCGCCGAGCCCGCCCTGAACCACCGCCCCCAGGTCATCGCCGGCATCCGCGCCCCCGAGTCCGCGACCCTCCTCCGCGAGTTCTTCGCCGCGAGGCGCTGATGCCGGGGGAGAAGAACTGGCTCGGCGTCGTCTCCCGCGACCACGTCCTGAGCGGCGTCGAGCAGGGCATCGCCCAGATCGGCCACGGCAAGAGCGGCGGACTCAAACGAATGAGCGCCGGCGACGGGTTCGTCTACTACTCGCCGCGGGACGCCTATCCGAAAGGCGCCCCGGTGAAAGCCTTCACGGCGGTCGGCCGGGTCGCCGACGACGAGGTCTGGCAGGCCGACGAAGGCGACTTCAAACCGTGGCGGCGTCGGATCGACTACGAGAGCGGGGCGACCCAGATCCCGATCGCGGACCTGAAGGACCGGCTGGACCTCACCGCGACGCCGAACTGGGGCTACGCGCTTCGCCGCGGCCTGATCGAGCTCTCGGCCGAGGACTTCGCCCTGATCCACGCCGCGATGACCGCGGGCCACTGAGCCGGGACTCCGCTCCTGAGGGCAAGCGTGGCAAGGAAGAGGGAGCGTCGTGTGCCCCGGCACACAAGCGACCGAATGACACCACCACGCGCCGCCATCAGGAGCGGAGAGAGTGGGATTCGAACCCACGAGGCAGGTTTCCCCGCCCACACGATTTCCAATCGTGCTCCTTAAGCCGCTCGGACACCTCTCCAGTTTGAACTCCAAATCCTAGCTGGACCCCGGCTGCGCCGATCCCTGCTAAAGTCGTTTCCACGTCAACTGTTGAAGTAGAAAGGACTTGAAATGAGCGTCACTCCGGAGGCAGCGCAGACCGTAGTCCCGAAGGGGACCTGGCGCGTCGACGCCGCCCATTCGAAGATCGGCTTCGCCGTCAAACACATGGGCGTCGCCACCGTGCGCGGCGAGTTCGGCGAGTTCGAGGGCGCGCTCGAGATCGGCGACGACCTCGCCTCCTCGAAGGCCACCGGCTCGGTCAAGACCGCCTCGGTCGACACCAACCAGGAGGCCCGCGACGAACACCTCCGTTCGGCCGACTTCTTCGAGGTCGAGAAATACCCGGAGATCACCTTCTCCTCGACCAGCATCGAGAAGGTCGACGACGAGACGGTGAAGATCACCGGCGACCTGACCCTGCACGGCGAGACCCACCCGGTCGAGCTGGAGGCGGAGATCGGCGGCGTCGAGACCGGCCCCGAAGGCGAAACCCGCACCGGCCTCGAAGTGACCGGCACGCTCTCCCGTAAGGAGTGGGGCATGCACTTCAACGCGGCCCTCGGCAGCGGCAACGTCGTCGTCTCCGACAAGGTGAAGCTGACGCTCGACATCGCCGCCGTCCTCGACGCGAGCTGATCCGGCAAGCGCGCGGCGGGCCCAGGTAGACGAGAGAGGTAGAGGATGAGCACCACCACGACGACGACCGAATCCGGCCCCGCGGCCGGCGCGATCTTCGACACGGACGAGACGATCGCCCACGGTGCCGTCCACCTCGACGTCACCGACCTGCCGCGCGCGCTCGCCTTCTGGCGTGACCTGCTCGGCCTCACCGACCTCGGTGAGGCCGACGGGGTCGCCCGGCTGGGTGCCGGCGGGCGCGAGGTGATCGTGCTCCACGCCGGGGCCGAGCGACCGCCGCAGCGCGGCCACTCGGGGCTCTACCACGTCGCCCTCCACCTGCCCGACGCGCGCGAGTTCGCCCGCGTCATCGCCCGCCTCGCCGCGGCGCGCTACCCGCAGTCGCCGACCGACCACATCTTCTCCCAGGCCACCTACCTCGACGACCCGGACGGGATCGGCCTCGAGCTGACCCTGGAGACGCCCGAGCGAGTCGCCGAGATGGAGGTGCGCGGGGCCGAGTTCCGCATCGTCGACACCGAGGGGCGCCTGCGCCGCCCGGTCGAGGCGCTCGACACCGACGCGGTCTTCTCCCACCTCGAGGAGGACGCCGACGTCGGCCGGCCGCTCCCGGCGGGCACCAAGGTAGGCCACGTCCACCTTCACGTCGGCGACCTTGACGCCGCGAACGCCTTCTACCGCGACCAGCTCGGCTTCGAGGAGCACACCTTCCTGTTGCTCGGTATGGCCGACCTCCACACCGGCGGCCGCTTTCCCCACCGGATGGCGCTGAACGTCTGGCAGGGCCAGGGCGCGCCGCAGCCGCCCGCCGGCACCGCGGGCCTCCGCCACTTCACGATCGTCGCCCGCGACGCGGCGGGCCTCGCCGCGATCAGCGGTCGCCTCGAGGCCGCCGGGATCGACCTCGAAGCCGACGGCGACTCCCTCTTCGCCCGCGACCCGTCGGGCAACCGCTTCCAGCTCGCCGCCGCCTGACCCCTTCCCGCTAGGATCGCTGGTCCCGTATAGGACCCCGGAGGGGTGCCGGAGTGGTTGAACGGGACAGTCTCGAAAACTGTTGACGTCGCAAGGCGTTCGTGGGTTCGAATCCCACCCCCTCCGCCTCTTTGCCCTCGGTCAGGCCGCCGAAGGATCCATCGTCGGCCAGGCGCCGGTCTTGACGCGCAGATAGAGCGTGTCGGGCGCCAGGTCGGCTTCACCCGGCCAGACGACCGTCCCGCTCTCGGGGTCGACCTCAACCTTCGCGAACCCCTCGACCGTCCGGGCCTCCTCGAACACCGGACCCCGCATCCGCTGGATCACTTCGACCTCGCCGTGCGTCCCGTCGGCGAACGTGATCTCCAGCACCCCGTGCCGGGGAACGGAAACCGCGGTGATGATTTCGTCCGAGAGTTTCATCGCAAGGGCTCTATCTGGATCAGTGTTTCACTGTTACGAGCTCGCCGCCAGTTCTCTCCCGTGGAAGCGGCTGATTGACGGCACCTCTTCTCAAGGTGCGAGGGCTCTGCCTTTCGCCCCCTGCCGGACCGAGAAATCGCGCGAAGAGCGACGACCTGCCGCGAGCGCTGTAACACTCTCGGCCGTGAACTCGCCGCAATTGCCATTCGACCCGATCGAGGAGGCGCGCCGTCATTGGCGGGAGCGCTGGACCGACGAGGCGGCCACCGAGATGGTCGCCGTCACCTCGATCATGCGCGTCCATCAGATCCTGATCGGGCGGCTGAACGAGGTGCTCGAGCCGTTCGGGCTGACTTTCCCGCGCTACGAGGCGCTGATGCTGCTGCACCTCTCGCGGCGCGGCTCGCTGCCGCTCGGCAAGATCGGCGAGCGCCTCCAGGTCCACCGCACCAGCGTCACCAACACGATCGACGGGCTGGAGAAGATCGACCTAGTGCGCCGCGTCCCGCACGACTCGGACCGCCGCGCGGTCCTCGCCGAGATCCAGCCGAAAGGTCGCAAAGTCGCCGAGCAGGCGACCGAGGCGCTGAACGGCGCCAACTTCGCCACCGAGCCCCTCGACGGCGAGAAGCTGGAAGAGCTCTCAAACGTCCTCCGCGTCCTCCGAGTAGGCGCCGGCGACTTCTCCGACGAGTAGTCGGCACCCCGCCGCTGGGGCGTTCGCACTTCCCCGCGGATAGCGCGGGTTTCTGCGAACGCACCGCCGAAATCGGCCCGGTCAGGGCAGATATGTGGTATTCCTACTATCCATGAGTCGACTATCGCTGGGTAACGAGGAGACGACGGCTGCAACGCGTGGGGGAGACGATCTGCCGCTGCGCTTCGTCACCGCCGCCTCGCTGTTCGACGGGCACGACGCCGCGATCAACGTGATGCGCCGGCTGATCCAGGACTCCGGCGCCGAGGTCGTCCACCTCGGCCACAACCGCAGCGTCCGCGACGTCGTCCGCGCGGCGATCCAGGAGGACGCCGACGGGATCGCGATCAGCTCCTACCAGGGCGGCCACACCGAGTACTTCAAGTACGCGGTCGAGATGCTCGGTGAGCTCGACGCCTCTCACATCCGCGTCTTCGGCGGCGGCGGCGGCACGATCACCCCGGACGAGATCGCCGACCTCGAGGGCGCCGGCGTCGAGCGCATCTACCACCCCAACGACGGCATGAACCTCGGCCTCGTCGGGATGATCGACGACCTGGTCGAGCGCGCCCGCTCCCAGCAGATGAAGTCGACCCCGCCCGAGGGCGGCGGCCACGCCGACCTCGACGTCGCCCGGATGCTCTCCGCGCTCGAGGACGGGGTCCTTGCCGAGGGCGACCTCGACCGACTGCGCCAGGAGTGGGCGGTCGCCGGCACCGGCGTCCCGGTGATCGGCGTCACCGGCACCGGCGGCGCCGGCAAGTCGACCGTCACCGACGAGCTCCTCTCCCGCTTCGTCCAGCACCTGCCCGACCTGCGCATCGCCGTCCTCGCCGTCGACCCGACCCGCCGCCGCACCGGCGGCGCCCTGCTCGGCGACCGCATCCGCCTCAACAGCCTCCGCCACGAGCAGATCTACATGCGTTCGATGGCGACCCGCCGGCAGAACCTCTCGACCACCGCCGTCCTCGCCGACGCGGTCGCCTACCTGCGCGCCGCCGAGTTCGACCTGGTGATCGTCGAGACCGCCGGCATCGGCCAGTCCGACTCGGAGATCGTCGACCTCGTCGACCTGCCGATCTACGTGATGACCAGCGAGTTCGGCGCCGCCTCGCAGCTGGAGAAGATCGACATGCTCGACCTCGCCGAGATCGTCGTGATCAACAAGTTCGACAAGCAGGGCGCCGCCGACGCGCTCCGCGACGTGCGCAAACAGTGGCGCCGCAACCGGGTCGCCTTCGAGCTCTCCGAGGACGAGGTGCCGGTCTACCCGACGATCGCCAGCCAGTTCAACGACCCCGGCGTCACCTGGATGTTCGTCAACCTCTGCAAGGCCCTCGCCGAGCGGGCCGGCGGCGACGACCCCGAGCGCTTCGCCCCCGGGATCGACCCGGAGAACCACCAGCCGCTCGGCAACGTCCTGATCCCCGGCAAACGCGTCCGCTACCTCGCCGAGATCGCCGAGCAGGGCCGCGGCATCAACGGGCGGGTCGACGAGCTGGCCGAGATCGCCGACCGCCTCCAGCACCTCGACGCCGCCGCCAAGATCCTCGGCGAGAACGACGAGCTGCGGCAGACCCTCGAGCAGACCCGCAAGGAGCTGGGACCGGAGGCGCTCGAGCTGCTCGAGTCCTGGGACGAGCGGATCGCCGGGATCACCGCCGAGAGTTTCAGCTACGAGGTCCGCGGCAAGGAGATCACCGGGCCGAACTACCGCGAATCGCTCTCCCATCAGCAGATCCCGAAGATCGCGCCGCCGAGCTACAGCGGCTGGGGCGACCGCCTGCGCTTCCTGATGAAGGAGAACCTGCCCGGCTCCTACCCCTACACCGGCGGCGTCTTCCCCTACCGCCGCGAGGGCGAGGACCCGACCCGGATGTTCGCCGGCGAGGGCGCCCCGGAGCGCACCAACCGCCGCTTCCACTACCTCTCCCAGGGCCAGCCGGCGGCGCGCCTCTCGACCGCCTTCGACTCGGTCACCCTCTACGGCGAGGACCCCGCCGAGCGCCCCGACATCTACGGCAAGGTCGGCAACTCGGGCGTCTCGATCGCCACCCTCGACGACGCCAAGAAGCTCTACTCGGGCTTCGACCTCTGCGAGCCGACGACCTCGGTCTCGATGACGATCAACGGGCCGGCGCCGATCATCCTCGCCTTCTTCATGAACGCCGCGGTCGACCAGCAGGTCGAAAAGCACCTCAAAGAGAGCGGCCAGTGGGAGGCGACCGAGCGCAAGCTCGACGAGATCTTCGCCGGCAAGCAGCGCCCCAAGTACAAAGGCGACCTGCCGACCGGCAACGACGGCTTGGGCCTCGGCCTGCTCGGCGTCACCGGCGCCGACGTGCTCGACGCCGAGACCTACGGGCGGATCAAGGACGAGACCCTGCGAAAGGTCCGCGGCACCGTCCAGGCCGACATCCTCAAGGAGGACCAGGCGCAGAACACCTGCATCTTCTCCACCGAGTTCGCGCTGAAGATGATGGGCGACGTCCAGGAATTCTTCGTCGCCAACGGGGTGCGGAACTTCTACAGCGTCTCGATCAGCGGGTACCACATCGCCGAGGCCGGGGCGAACCCGATCTCGCAGCTCGCCTTCACCCTCGCCAACGGCTTCACGATCGTCGAGTACTACCTCGCCCGCGGCATGGAGATCGACGCCTTCGCGCCGAACCTGAGCTTCTTCTTCTCCAACGGGATGGACCCCGAGTACGCGGTGATCGGCCGGGTCGCGCGGCGGATCTGGGCGCGGGCGATGCGCGAGCGCTACGGCGCCTCGGAGCGCAGCCAGATGCTGAAGTACCACATCC
>DAIQOT010000159.1:0-8963 GCA_036787695.1 Solirubrobacterales bacterium
ATGTTGATGGGCCGAAAACCGGACATATAGGCGGGTTTTCGGCCCATCAACATCGGGGCGACCCTGAAGACGGGACGAACAGTGACGTTGCATGGGGCTTCGTGACGTCTCCCGCACTCTCGGCCGTCTCGGGCACGGCCACAGCCTGCCCGGGCCGTGGACGAGACGGCCGCGTCCCTCGCAACTTCGGGCGCCAGCCGCGGGGGCGGCGAGTTACTTCAGGCCGCCGATGCCGAGGGAGCCGTCGGCGGGTGGGGCGACTGGGAGCTCGGCGTCGGCGGCGGGAGGCGCAGCGGCTTCGTCCGTCCCGCCCTTTGCCGGGGGGTCGTCGAGGAAGTCGGCGCCGGGGACGAAGTAGAGGCTGCCGGTCAGGGCGGTGGAGAAGTCGAGGATGCGGTCGTGGGTCGCTTCGCCGAGGCCTAGGAACATGTTGTCGAGCATCTGCTCGATCAGTTCGGCCGTTTTGGCGTAGGCGATGTAGAAGGTGCCGAACTCGGCGGATCCGACGCGGCCGAAGGGCATGTTGAAGCGCATGATCTGGCGCTGGCCGTCGGGGCCTTCGATCACGTTCAGGGTCAGGTGGGAGTCGGGCGCCTTGTCCTCGTCGGCGAACTCGACGTCGTCGAGTTTGGTGCGGCCGAACGCCGCCTCCTGCTCCTCGATCGAGAGCTCGTTCCAGCCGACCAGGTCGTGGGTGTACTTCTGGACCAGCAGGTAGCTGCCGCCGGCGTAGGTCGGGTCGTCGTCCTCGGCGATCACCACCGCGTCCTCGGCGTCGCCGCCCTCCGGGTTCTCGGTGCCGTCGACGAAGCCGAGCAGGTCGCGCTCGTCGAAGGAGCGGAAGCCGTGCACCTCGTCGACGACGCGGACGCCCTCGTCGAAGCGGTCGGTGATCAGCCGCGCCAGCTCGAAGCAGAGGTCGAGGCGACTGGCGCGGATGTGGAAGAAGAGGTCGCCGGGGGTCGAGGGCGCGGTGTGCACCGGCCCCCGTAATTCGCGGAACGGATGGAGTTCGGGCGGCAGCGGCGCATCGAAGAGGCGCTCCCAGAGGGTCGCCCCGATACCGACCACGCAGCTGAGCCCGGCGTCCGGAGCGCGGAAGCCGACCGAGCGGCGCAGGCCGCCGAGGTCCGGCAGCAGGTCGAGGACCCCGTCCTCCCGGCCCGGGTCGACGCAGACCGTGAGGAAGATGGCCGCGTCGGTGAGCGGGGTGAGGATCGTCTGTGGCTCTTCGGGCATCGCCGCGCAAGATACCGGCGGGGACGACGCTTGTCGCGCTCGCGGGCCGCGGCGCTCAGCGCGACGGGCGACGCTTCTGCGGCGCGCGGCCGGGCGGCTGGCGGACCGGGTCGGGCGGCGGTTCGACCGGCGGCGGCGGGCCGAACTCGAGGCCGTCCCCGCCCAGCTCGACCTCTTCGCCGTAGTAACGGAACTGCACCGCTTCTTCGCCGTCGAGCAGTTTGAACCTGGTCCCCTTCTTCGTCACCTCGACCCAGATCCTCCGGCCCCGGTAGCCGAGGCGGAAGCAGACTTTCTCCAGGCGCTCCGGCAGCCGCGGCATGAAGCTGAGCATCCCGTCGTGGTCGCGGAGGCCGCCGAAGCCGAGCACCACGGCGATCCAGGTCCCCGCCAGCGACGCGATGTGGATGCCGTCGCTGCTGTTGTGCTCGAGGTCGTCGAGGTCCATCAGCGCCGCCTCGCCGAGGTAGTCGTAGGCCAGCTCGAGGTGCCCCGTCTCCGCCGCGATCACCGCCTGCACGCACGCCGACAGCGAGGAGTCCCTCACGGTCAGCGGCTCGTAATAGGCGAAGTTGCGGGCTTTCTCCTCGGGCGTGAAGGCGTCGCTGCAGATCACCATCGCCATCACCAGGTCGGCCTGCTTCACCACCTGCTTGCGGTAGAGGTCGAAGTAGGGATAGTTGAGCAGCAGCGGGTAGCCCTCGGGACCGACCGCGTCGAAGTCCCAGCGCGCGTGGTTGGTGAAGTTCTCCGACTGCGGGTGGACTTCGAGCGCCTCGTCGTAGGGGATCGTCATCCGTTCGGCGGCGTCGCGCCAGGAGGCGATCTCCTCGGGGTCGACCCGGAGCCCCTCCCCCGCCTCGGTGTAGCGCTCGGCGAAGTCGGCCGCCCCGCGCAGGTTTTTCGCCGCCAGCAGGTTGGTGTAGATGTTGTTGTCGGCGACCGCCGAGTACTCGTCCGGCCCGGTGACGCCGTCGATGCGGAAGGCGCCGTGGGCGTCGTGATGGCCGAGCGAGCGCCACAGCCGCGCCGTTTCGACCAGCAGCGGCAGCGCCACTTCCTCCTCGAAGTCGGGGTCGACGTTGGCGGTGCACTGGCGCAGCACGGCCTGGGCGATGTCGGCGTTGATGTGGAAGGCGGCGGTGCCGGCGGGCCAGTAGGCGCCGCACTCGGCGCCGGAGATCGTCCGCCAGGGGAAGGCGGCGCCCTCGAGGCCGAGCTCGAGCGCCCGTTCGCGCGCCTTCTCGATCGTCGCCAGACGCCAGCGGAGCGCCTCGGCGGCGGCCTCCGGGGCCGCGTAGGAGAGCAGCGGCAGCACGTAGGCCTCGGTGTCCCAGAAGGTGTGGCCGTCGTAACCGGGGCCGGTCAGCCCCTTCGCCGGGATCGCCCGGCCCTCGCCGCGGGCGCTCGCCTGGAGCGAGTGGAAGAGGCCGAAGCGGACCGCCTGCTGCAGCTCGGCGTCGCCGTCGAGCTCGACGTCGGCGCGTTCCCAGAAGTCATCCAGGTAGGCGCGCTGGGCGGCGACCAGCTCGTCCCAGCCGGTGTGGGACGCCTCGGCGAGCGCCGCGCTCACCTGGTCGCGGATCGCCGGGACCGAGCGCCGCGCCGACCACCCGTAGGTGACGAACTTGGTGATCGTCAGCGGGTCGCCGGGGCCGGGCGTCGCGGTGATCGTCGTGCGGCCGAGGTCCTCCCACGCCTCCGAGTGCCAGACGGTGCCCTCGGGCCCTTTGACCTCGTGGCCCATCGCGGCGCCCGCCCGCAGCCTCGACTGCTTGGTCTGGTGGACGAGCACGGCGCGATCGTCGCCGCCGAGGAATTCCTCCGATTCGAGCGGCGCTTCGAGCGCGGCGGCGGCGCGCGGGTCCTTCGAGACCGCCGGGCGCGGCTCGTTGGTGACCAACTCCGACTGGACGACGACGCGGGTCTCGGCGGCGGTCGGCTCGACCGTGTAGCGGACCGCCATCAGCGCCCGCTGGGCGAAGGAGACGAAGCGTTCGGAGGTGACCCGCACGGTGTTGCCGGTGGGAGAGCGCCACAGCGCCATGCGGGTGAGGATGCCGGTGCGGAAGTCGATCCGCCGCTCGTGTTCTTCGAGGTCGCCGTAGCGGATGTCGAAGGGCGAGTCGTCGACCAGCAGGCGGATGATCTTGCCGTTGGTCATGTTGACCACCGTCTCCCCCGCCTCCGGGTAGCCGTAGCCGGCCTCGGCGTAGGGCAGCGGACGCGCCTCCCAGAAGGCGTTCAGGTAGGTGCCGGGGAGCGCCGCGGGCTCACCCTCGTCGAGCGTCCCGCGGATCCCGATGTGGCCGTTGGACTGGGCGAAGACCGACTCCGACTGGGCCAGGTTCTCCAGGTTGAGGTGGGTTTCGCGGATGCCCCACGGTTCGACCGTGTAGGCGGGGTCCTGGATCACGAAGCGCCTTTGCCCTCGGTGCCGGCGGCGCCATCGCCGAGGATCAGTTCGCCGAGATCGTCGACGACGACGTCGGCGCCGTGCTCGCGGAGCGCCGCGGCGTGATTCACGCGGTCGACGCCGACGACGTGGCCGAAGTGGCCGGCGTGGCCCGCCTCGACCCCGGAGACGGCGTCCTCGAAGACGCAGGCGGCGGCGGGCTCGACCCCGAGCGCTTTGGCGCCGGCGAGGTAGGTGTCCGGCGCCGGCTTGCCCTTCAGGTGCTGTTCGTCGGCGACCTTGCCGTCGATCCGCTCCTCGAAGAGGTCCTCGATCCCGGCCGCCTGCAGCACCTCCTGGGTGTTGGCGGATGAGGAGACGACCGCGCGCCGCAGCCCCGCGTCGCGCGCCGCTTCGACGAAGGCGACCGAGCCCGGGTACACCTCGACCCCGTCGCGGTCGATCAGTTCCTGGACCAGGTCGTTCTTGCGGTTGCCGATCCCGCAGATCGTTTCCTTATCCGGCGAGTCGTCGGGCTCACCCTCCGGCAGCTCGATCCCGCGCGACTTGAGGAACGAGCGCACACCGTCGTAGCGGGGCATGCCGTCGACGTATTCGTTGTAGTCGGCGCCGGAGTCGAAGGGGACGAACTCTTCACCGTTCGCCTCGGCGCGTTTTTTGAGGAACTCGTCGAAGGTCTGCTTCCACGCCTTGTCGTGGACGAGGGCGGTCTTCGTCAGCACCCCGTCGAGGTCGAAGAGGAGCGCGGTGATCGCCTCCGGCAGATCGAGCTTGGGAGCGGGAGAGTCGGCCATAGCGTGACCCTAACGGGAGGGGCAGCCGCGCCGGTGAACGTTCCGCGCTCCTGGACGAAAAGGGGGCGACGGCCCGCGCGGCCGCCGCCCCCTTCCCGGTGAATCGACGACCGCCTAGCGGCGGGCTACCTTGACGACGACCGTGGGCGACTTCGACGACGCCGCGTCGGCCGAGCCGAGGAACCGGGCACTGAGCTTCTGCGTGCCGGGGGCGAGCGCCAGCGTCACCTCGGCCTTGCCCTTCTTCAGGGTCAGCGTCTTCAGCGTCCTCGAGCCGTCGATCAGGGCGACCCGGCCGGCGGCCGAGCTCGGCGAGACCGTCACCGTGACGACCTCCTTCTTGCCGCCCGCTAGGCGCCTCTCCGACACCTTCAGCGTCGTCTTCGTCTTCTCCTTCGGCTTGGTCGGCGCGGGCTTGGTCGGGCTCGGCGTCGGGGCCGGGGCCGGCGCGGGAGCCGGCGAGTTGGTGTTCGTGGGCGAGGTGGTGCTCGCCGGCGGCACGGCGGTGACCGTCACCGCCTGCTTCTCCGTCACTTCCGAGACGGCGCCGACGGCGACGACTTCGTAGGAGCCGGCGGCGCTCGGGGCCGTGAGCGTGGCGCTCCAAGCTCCGTCGGTGCCGGCATCGACCGTCGTGGTCGCGCCGCCGAGGCTGAGCGCGACGCTCTCGCCGGGGGCGTAGCCGGTGCCGTTCACCGTGACCGTGCCGCCGCTGGTGACGCTTGCCGTGGCCGTGATCGCCGGGCTGAAGCCGGTGACCGTGACCGCGGTGCTCGCCGGGTCCGCCGACTGGAGGCCGTCGACGCTGAGCTCGTAGGCCCCGGTCGGGGTCGCGCCGGGCACCTTGAACGAGGTGCTGAGGCCACCCGAGCCGTCGGCCGTGGCGGTGCCGGTGGCGACGACCGCGCCGTCGGCGCCCGTGAGGGTCAGTTCGACCGTCTCGCCGGCGACGAATCCGCTGCCGCTGACCGCGATCGATCCGCCCGCGCTGACCGCGCCGGCGCCGAACGTCACGGTCGGGGTCGGCAGCGAGTTGGTGGCGACGTCGAAGATGTGCTCGATCCCGCTTTCGACGGTTTCGGGAAGGATCACCTCTTCGACGAATTTGTTCGAGGCGAGCGCCGTCGGCTGGGTGGCGAAGACGCGCGCTTCGACCGCGTCGGCGGTGCCGCCGCTGGTGTTGCGGCCGCTGGTCCCGGCGACGACGACGTTGCCGTCGGCCGGGAGCCCGGTCGTCCAGTCGGTGAAGTCGACCGGGACGGTCTCGGTCGTGCCGTCGGTGTAGACGACCTTCGCCGTGCCTTCGGAGGGGCCGTTGGTGGCGAGGCCGAGGAACGAGATCTTGCTCGCCCGGACGTCGCCCATCGGTACCGCCTGGCCGTGGGGGACCCAACTGTCATACCCACCGGCCGTCTTCGTCGGCCAGGTGTAGTCGATGCCTTCGAAGGCGGCACCGGGGACGGTGACCGGCTGGCCGGCGACGAGGCCTTTTTCCGCCAGTTTTTCGACCGACAGCGAGTTGCCGCTGAAGTCGAGCGAGCCGGCGCTGACTTCACCGTCTTTGGTCGTCGCGATGGCGTTGAACCCTTCGCTGCCTTCGTCGTAGGACGGCGGGACGTTTTCGGCGCCGACGCCCCAGCCAGAGGCCGTTTCGCCGAGCGTGTATTCGAGCGTGCCGCCCTGCTGGGCGAAGCTCGCCGGCAGCCAGCTCTTCATCGAGGTGACGCCGTTCACCTTGGTCGAGGCGACGTCCCGTTTGGTCGCCGCTTCGGGGGCCGAGATGGTGAATTTGTTGGTCGAGCCGACCGGTTCGATGGTGACGCTTTCGAACGCGGGCGCGGCCTCGAGGAGTTCGGCGCGGCCGAAGATCGCCGGGTACAGGCCGATGCTCCCCCACACGTAGTAGGAGGACAGGGCGCCGAGGTCATCGTTGCCCGCCAGGCCTTCTGGGGTGTTGTTGAAGAGTTCGTGACGGACGCGGTCGATGGTGGCCGTCGTCGTGTCCGGTTCTTCGAGCCAGGAGTAGATCCACGGCGTGATGAAGGCGGGCTCGTTGCTGAGGTAGTTGCCGGTGCCGGCGACGCCGCTTTCGTCGAGGTGTTCCATCAGCTTGTTCAGCTTCGTGGTCGCTGCGGCCTTGCCGCCGAGTTCCTTGATCAACCGGGTGACGTCCCAAGGCACCGACCACTGGTACTGGTTGCCGGTCGACTGGTCGAACTGTTCGTTGGCGGCGCCCTGGTTGACTTTGTTGAGTTCGAAGTTGCGGTCGTTCAGGTTGAAGCCCGACCAGTAACCGGAGCGATCGCGCGGGACGATCTGGTGGACGTTGGAGCTGACCAGGTTCTCCCAGTGCTGGGCCCGGGTCATGAACGCTTCCGACTGGGTGGTGTTGCCGAGTTCCTTGGCGAACTGGGCGATGTCGAAGTCGGCCATCGCGTAGTCGAGCGTGGTCGAGGTGGCGATCGAGTTGCGGTCCTCGATCCAGCCGACGGCCACGTCGCTCAACAGGTTCGACCGGGTCGAGCCGATGCCCGGCAGCGACTGGGTCGAGAGCATCGAGTTCAGCGCTTCCGCCTCGTTGAAACCGGTGTCGCCGAAGGCGGCGTAGGAGGCGATCATCGTCTGCAGCGCGTCGCCCTGCTGCTTGTCCTGGCCGGAGCCGAGGTGCGGCCAGTTGAACCATTTGCCCGTCTGGACCGCGAGGTCGGTGATCGACTGGGCGATGTCGTCGCCGACCTTCGGGAAGAGCAGGGCGATCAGCTGCGACTGGCCGCGGTACTGGTCCCAGCCGGAGTAGGTCACGTACTCGTGTTCCTGGCCCGGGGCGAGTTCCTTCACCGTCGGTTTCAAGGTCGTGGCGGCGCCGAATTCGCGGTATTTACCGTCGACGTCGTCGTAGACGTTCGGCTGCAGCAGCGCGTGGTAGAGCGCCGTGTAGAAGATTTCCTTTTCTTCTTCATCGGAGGTCGCGATCGAGATCGTGCCGAGGTCTTTTTCCCAGGCTTCCCGCGCTTCCTGGCGGACGGTGGCGAAGGACTTCGATTCCGGCGCTTCGGCGAGGCGGTTTTCTTCGGCCCCTTCGACCGAGACGTAGGAGATGCCGGTGCGGACGGTGACGGTCGTGCCTGGCGCGAAGGTGACGTAGGCGCCGGACTGGTTTTTGCCGGCCGAGGAGGTCACGGCTTCGGCGCCGGCGTTCAGCGTGCCGGCGTTCCAGGTGCCGAAGCTTTCGAACGGTTTGTCGTACTGCGAGGAGAAGTAGACCCGGTACGTGCCTTCACCGCAGACGGTCTGCGAGGTGGTGAAGCCGGAGATCGTCCCCGTCGTCGGGTCGATGTTCACCTGCGTTTCGCCGAGGTCATTGTTCGAGCCGGAGGCGTTGACGAGCAGCGTCGAGGATTCTTTGCCGGTCGGGTAGGCGAACTGGCCGACGGTCGTCCGCAGCGTCGCGCCGAGCTGCGCTTCGACGCCGTTTTCGAGCGCGACCTTGTAGTAGCCGGGCTGGCTTTCCTCGTTTTCGTGCTTGTAGTGGAGGTAGTAGGAGTTGATGTTGGTGCCCGGGGAGGTGGCGGGGGCGCCGTTGCCGGCGAGCGCGCCGGTGTAGGGCAGCAGCGGGATGTCGAAGGCCGAGTTTCTTCCTTCGCAGCCGGTGCCCGAGAGGCGGGTCATGCCGAAGCCGCGGAGTTCTTCGGTCCCGAATTCGTAGCCGCCGGCGTCGGAGGTGCCGCTGCGCGCGCCGTGGGTGGTCGGGGTGAACTGCGTCATGCCGAAAGGCATCGCCGCGCCCGGCCAGGTATTCCCATAAGCGGAGTTCCCCTTGTTCTGGCTGGTATTGAAGCCGGTGCCGATCCACGGATTGACGGATTCGAATGCTTCCGACGCGGAGACGCCGGTGGTGGCGCCGGCGGCCGTCCCGATCCCGGTCGACGCGATCACGGCGAGCGTGAGCGCGGACACGAGCAGGGCGGCGAGCAGCTTCTTGGAAAGGGGTGAACCGAGCTTCATCAAGTCCTCTTATGTGTGGGGTGGGCGACGGCGAAATGCGGAATGGACGAGAGACTTGAACCAAACGTTCGTTAGCCGTCGGCGATCCTCCACACTCCAGCAAGCTGGCTTGTGGACATTTTGTTGGCGGCTTGTGACCATTCGGTTACCTGGCGCCGTCTGGTCGCGGTCGGTCGTAGGCTCGGGCCGTGGGTCTGATCGAGGATCTGTCCGCGGCCTTCGTCGCCTTCGTGATCGAGGTCGACGACGCGGTCGAGGCGCGGCGACCGGCGGGGAAAGGGCCCTGGCTGACCTCGGTGGCGATGTGGAGGAACTGCTTGCAGTGGGTGCCGGCGGGCGGCGACGGGATCACGGTGGCCGAGCTGACGGCGACGGCGCGGACGCCGACCGATCTCCACGGGATGCGGCGCTGGGGATACGTGGAGGTCGAGGGTTGGGCGCGCTCCGCGTCCGGTCGGCCGCCGCTGAAGGCGGTGGTGCGGCCGACCGGACGCGGAGCCCTGGTGGCA
>DAIQOT010000342.1:0-2573 GCA_036787695.1 Solirubrobacterales bacterium
CCGCGAAGCCGCGGAGCAATTCGCCGGCAACCGCTCGAAGATCGAAAAGGTCCAGAGCGAGGACGTACGAGAAGCCCATCACCTGCAGAGGGAATGCCACGAAGGCAACGGCTTGGAGTCCTGCGACTCGATCGAATCCATCCGCGCGGTGGTCGAAGAACTCGACGCAGAAGCCAGGGGCGGCCTGAAGATGGGCTCGTTCGCCGAATGAGCCGACCGAGAACTGCCGCAAGAGAACGAAAAAGACCGCCTCGCGGGCGGTCGTTTCGCTCTACGACTGGAGTACCGCTACGGGGATTCGAACCCCGGTTTCCGGACTGAGAATCCGGCGTCCTAGTCCCCTGGACGATAGCGGCAAGTGATCTGCAGTTTAGCGGGCCGTGCGGGGAGAATGCGGTCAGGGGTCACAGAGCGGGATCGGGGCCCGGGTCTGTAGATTGGACGGTCTCGCGGCTGTGGCGGAACTGGTAGACGCGCACGGTTCAGGTCCGTGTGGGCTAACGCCCGTGATGGTTCGACTCCATTCAGCCGCACTACTCCGACCCCGAAGTGGGGTCGGACTGCTGGGCGGACGGGGCTAGGCCGGGCGGGCGTGTTCGGCGGTCGCCGGGTTGGTGCTGAGCTTCGGCGCGCGCTGGGGCTCCGAGGAGCGCGCCGGCGCGGCGGGCGCGGGGACCGAGAAGCGGTCGGCGCGGGCCGCGTTGGTGTCGATCGCTTCGGCGAAGGTCGGCCAGAGGTCGCGAGGCAGGTCGTGCCCCATGCCGTCGATCATCATCAGTCGCGCCCTCGGGATCGCCTTCGCGGTCGCCCGCCCGCCGGACGGTTTGACCAGCGGGTCGCGGGTGCCGTGGATGACGAGGCTCGGGATCTGCACGTGGTGCAGGCCCTGGGTGCGGTCGCCGGAGGCGAGGATCGCCATCAGCTGGCGCGCCACCCCCGAGGCCGAGTGGCCACGGTCGTAGGAGGTCGCCGCCATCTCGCGGACGACGTCTTCTTCGAACGGGAAACCGGGCGAGCCGATCACCTTGAAGGTCTTCACCGCGCGCGAGATCACTTCGTCGCGCTTCGACGGCGGGCTGCCCAGCATCAGGCCGAAGGCCTTGAAGCTCGGCTGGCCGCTGCGGCGGCTGCCGGTCGTCGACATGATCGAGGTCATCGAACGCAGCCGGTGCGAGTGGCTGATCGCCATCTGCTGGACGATCATCCCGCCCATCGACGCGCCGACCACGTGGGCCTGATCGAGCTCGAGGTGGTCGAGCAGCCCGACCGTGTCCTTGGCCATGTCGCTGAGCAGGTACGGCGCGTGCGCGCGGCGCCCGAGCAGCATGTCGGCGCGGCTCGGCATCCCGAGCTGGTCGAGGTGGCTGGAGCGACCGATGTCGCGGTTGTCGAAGCGGATGACGCGGAAGCCGCGGTCGGCGAGCAGACCACAGAAGCCGTCGAACCAGGCGATCATCTGCGTCGCCAGCCCCATTACGAGGACCAGCGGCTCTCCGTCGGGCTCGCCCATCTCCTGGTAACAGAGCTCGATCCCATTCGCCGGCGCAATCTGCTCTTCACCAAATGAATACATCGGCGGCAGTTTAGCGACGGCCGGCCCGCCGGCCAAGAGGCGTTATTCGGTAGAAGGTCACAGATGAAGACAGCGATCGTCTCCGACCTCCACCTCGGCACCACCGGCGGCAGCGACGTGCTGCGCGACCCCGGGATCCGCGCCGTCCTGCTCGAGGAGCTGCGCGGCGCCGATCGACTGGTGCTGCTCGGCGACGTGATCGAGCTACGCGAACGGCCGCTCGGGGCGGCGCTCGACCCGGCGCTGCCGGTGCTCGCCGAGATCGGCGCGGCGGTCGGCGACGCCGAGGTCGTCCTCGTCCCCGGCAACCACGACGCGCGCCTCGCCGAGCCGCTCCTCGACGGGCTCTCGATGGCCGGCGCGCCGCTCGCGCTCGACTCCACCGCCGACCCCTCCCCCGGCCCGACCGCGGCGATCGCCGCCGCCCTCGCCCCGGCCCGACTGCGGATCGCCTACCCCGGGATCTGGCTGCGCGACGACGTGTACGCGACCCACGGCCACTACATGGACGCCCACCTCACCCTGCCGCGCGCCGAGTGCGTCGCCGTCGCCTTGGTCCGGCGCCTCGCCGGCGAGCTCCCGGACGAGGCCACTCCCGCCGACTACGAGCGCCTCCTCCGCCCCATCTACGGCCTCTCCTTCGGCGCCGCCCAGTCGATGCGCCGCCGGCCGCCGCCCCGCGACCGCGGCCCCTCGGAAGCGGCCTGGGAACTTCTCGCCGGCGAGCGCCCCGACCGCACTCCCGCCCGCCGCGCCAAGGTCCGCGCCGTCCGCGCCGCCTTCCCGCTCGTCGTCGCCGGCGTCAACCACCTACTGCACTCCGACTTCGACGCCGACATCAGCGGCGCAGCGATCTTCCGCAGCGGCGTCGCCGGCGGGACCGAGGTGGCGCGCCGGCTCGGCGTCGACGCCGGCCACGTGATCACCGGCCACACCCACCGCGCCGGCCCCCACCGCGACGAAGGCCCCTGGCGACTGCCCGGCGGCGGCGACCGGGTCG
>DAIQOT010000160.1:0-8948 GCA_036787695.1 Solirubrobacterales bacterium
CAGATCATCGCCAGCGCGATGCCGGTGTTGCCGGAGGTCGGTTCGAGGATCGTCTGCCCCGGCTGGATCGCCCCTTCGGCCTCGGCCTTCTCGATCATCGAGCGGGCGACGCGGTCCTTGACCGAGCCGGTCGGGTTGTGGCCCTCGAGCTTGGCGAAGATGTGGACCTCGGGCTTCGGCGAGAGCCGTTTGAGCTCGACCAGCGGCGTATTGCCGATCGATTCGACGACGTCGCCAAAGCGTCCCCCGCAGGGTCTGTTCAGAACTGGATCTGGTGCCATCGTGTGCCGGGTCCCCTTACTTCAGAAAGTGTAGCGAGGGGCCGTCTCCCCGTGGGGTGGCCCATCGCCCGATGGGAGGAGACCGAGTACCCCGATCTAGACCATTGGACAAACGCGATCCCCGATTTCCGGTGTAGGTTCAGCCCGTCCAGCAATTTTCTGATCGGAGGCACGTTTGTCCAGCAAAACGCGGCTGGCCGCTTTCCTGGCGGTACTTCTCGTAGGAGCCGTGTCCATCGTCGTCGCAGGTTGCGGTGGTGGCAGCAGCAGTTCCAGCTCGAGCAGCACGACGAGCGAAAGCGAAGAAAGCACCGAACCGGCGGGGGGCGCCGCGGAAGAAGAATCGAGTGGCGGCGGAGAAACGCTGACGGTCGGTTCGGACATCCCGTATCCCCCGTTCGAGCAGGGGAAAAAGGGCAGCTACACCGGCTTCGACGTCGAACTGATGGAAGCGATCGGCAAAGAGATCGAACGCGAACCGGAATTCATCGACTCCTCCTTCGAAACGATCTTCCGCGATCTCGCGCAGGAAAAGTTCGAAGCCGTGATGTCGGCGGCGACGATCACCGAAGAACGCGAAAAGGTCGTCGACTTCTCGCTCCCCTACTACCTCTCTGAACAGGCGATCCTGGTCAAAGAAGGCAGCGAAATCACCGGCCTCTCCGACCTCAAGGGCAAAGTCGTCGGCGCCCAGCAGGGCACGACCGGGCTCGAACTCGGCAAGGAAAAAGCCGAAGCCTCGGAACTCCGTCCCTTCCCGGAAGGCCCCGACGCGGACAACGCGCTGAAGGCCGGAACGGTCGAAGCGGTGATCATCGACGCGCCGGTGGCCAAACAGCAGGCCGAAGAACTCGGCGGCATCGAAATCGTGGAAAAAGTCCCGACCGAAGAAACGTACGGGATCGCGATCGCCAAGGGGAACACGGAACTGCTCGAAGGCATCAACGAAGGTCTGAAAATGACCATCGAAGACGGCAGCTACGCCAAGGTCTACGAAAAGTGGTTCAAAGAAGCGCCGCCGCTCGAAGGCCTCGAAAAAGCCATCGAAGAAGCCGAAGCGAAGTAACGACCGAGCAGTAGACAGCCCGAAGGTCGTATAACGGAGGGGGCGCCGGGGGACGGTGCCCCCTCTTCGATTGGGACGGGAAACGCAGGATCAGGAGCGAGATTTGAAGGTCTTTTTCGAACAGTACTTCGACTTCCACATCATGGGAGAACACTTCGGGGAAGTCCTCGAAGCCTTCATCCAGAACCTGTTGATCTTCCTCGTCGCGGCGATCGTCGCGCTGATCTGGGGCCTCGTCCTCGCGCTGCTGCGCCAGGCGCCGGGGAAGAAACTGATCCCGGTCCGCTTCCTCACGATCGCCTACATCGACATCCTGCGGGCGATCCCGCTGCTGATCATCATCCTGGTGATCTCCGGCGGTGTCCCCTTCCTCACCTTCCTGCCGAAAGGCATCCGGATCCCCGAGTGGTTCGGCAAGCCCGATCCGTTCTGGTACGGCGTCGCGGCTCTCGTATTCGTCTACGGCGCCTACATGGCCGAGGTCTACCGGGCCGGGATCGAAGCCGTGCCGAAAGGCCAGATGGAGGCGGCGCGCTCGCTCGGCATGAGCCACTTCCAGGCGATGCGGCACATCGTCGTCCCGCAGGCCGTGACCAAGGTCCCGGCGCCGATGCTGAACGAATTGATCTCGCTGCTGAAGGACACGACGCTGGTCAGCGTGATCGCCTTCGGCGAGTCGGTCCTCGTCTCGCGAGAAATCCAGGCCGAACAGTTAAATAGCTCGGCGTTGATCCTCACCGCCGCCTTCTTCCTCGTCATCTGCCTGCCGGGCGCGCGTCTGGTCGACTACTTGATCAAGCGCAACCAGGGCAAACTCAGCCGCGGCTCCCACATCGAGGTGGCGTGATGGCCGAGATCCAGCTTCAGCTGAAGAACATCCATAAGCGCTTCGGCCAGCTCGAAGTGCTGAAAGGCGTCGACCTCGACGTCGCCAAAGGCGAAGTGATCTGCATCCTCGGGCCGAGCGGCTCGGGCAAGAGCACCCTGCTGCGCTGCGTCAACCTGCTGGCGCCGCCGGAGGAGGGCGAGATCTTCCTCGAGGGCCAGGACATCTGCAAGGGGCCCGGCTCGGGCACCGGCGAGCAGAGCTGGAACCTCGACTTCGTCCGCCAGCGGGTCGGCATGGTGTTCCAGCAGTTCAACCTCTTCCCCCACAAAAGCGTGCTGCAGAACGTCACGCTGGCGCCGCAGCAGGTGCTCGGCAAGTCGAAGCGCGAGGCGGAGGAGAAAGGCCGCGCCCTTCTCGAGCGCGTCGGCCTCGGCGACCGCCTCGGTCAGTACCCGGAAACGCTCTCCGGCGGCCAGCAGCAGCGCGTCGCGATCGCCCGCGCCCTGGCGATGGAACCGCATGTGATGCTCTTCGACGAGGTCACCTCCGCCCTCGACCCCGAGCTCGTCAAAGAGGTCCTCGACACGATGCGCGAGCTGGCCGAGGAAGGCATGACGATGCTCGTCGTCACCCACGAGATCGGCTTCGCCCGCGAGGTCGGCGACAAGGTCGTCTTCATGGACGGCGGCGTCGTGGTCGAGCAAGGCGACCCGAAATCGGTCCTCGACAACCCCCAAGAGGAGCGCACCCAGAAGTTCCTCGGCCTGGTGCTCGAGCGCTAGCCCGGCGTTCGTACTTGGTTCGGAATACGGAACTAAGTACGAACGCAGCAGCCGCTAAGCGGCGCCGCCGGCCATGGCCGGGAGGATCACTACGTTGTCGCCGTCTTTGACGGCGGTCTCGAGGCCTTGGAGGACTCGGACGTCCTCGTCGTTGAGGTAGACGTTGACGTAGCGGTTGAGCTCGCCCTCGGCGTCGAAGAGCTGGGCCGAGGTGTCGGGATGCGCCTCGGTGAGGGAGCGCAGGACCTCGCCGACGTTCGAGCCCGAGGCCTCGACCTCGGGGGAGCCGCCGGTTTTCGGGCGCAGGACTGGTGGGATGCGGACGGTCGCCATCGGGTGGTGATCCTAGTCGAGTCGGGGACCGCTTAGCGGTCCCCACCCGCGCCGGCGCAGAAGAGGTCGTAGTCCGGGAACTGGCCCATCTCCGACTCCGGGATCTCCGGCGCGTTGTCGCCGCAGATCGGGCAGTCGGGATCGCGGCGGACCTTGAGCTCGGTGAAGCTCGTGCTGAGCGCCTCGTAGAGGAGCAGGCGGCCGATCAGCGGCGAGCCTTTGCCGAGCACCAGCTTGATGACCTCGTTAGCCTGCAGCGTCCCCATCGTCCCGGCCATCACGCCGAGCACGCCGTTCTCGGAGCAGCTCGGGGCCAGCTCGGCCGGCGGCGGCGTCGGGAAGAGGCAGCGGTAGCAGGGGCCCTCGTGGGGCATGAAGGTCGAGATCTGCCCGTCGAAGCCGAGGATCGAGGCGGAGACGACCGGCTTGTTCTGCCGCACCGACGCGTCGTTCAGCAGGTACCGGGTGGGGAAGTTGTCGGCGCCGTCGACGATGATGTCGTAGTCGTCCATGATCCCGAGGATGTTGCTCGCGTCGAGGCGACCGTTGTGCTCGATCACGTTGACGTCGGGGTTCAGCTGTTCGATGAAGATCCGCGCCGAGGTGGTCTTCGGCATGCCGATCCGCTCGGTGTTGTGGATCACCTGGCGCTGCAGGTTGGAGGCGTCGACCACGTCGTCGTCGACGAGGCCGATCGTGCCGACGCCCGCGGCGGCGAGGTAGAGCGCGGTCGGCGCGCCGAGGCCACCGGCCCCGAGCAGCAGCACCTTCGCGTTCAGCAGCTTCAGCTGGCCGTCGACGCCGACCTCGGGGAGAAGGGTGTGACGGGAGTAGCGCTCGCGCTGCTCGGGGGTCATGCCGGAGGCCGAGACGACCGGCAGCCCCTGCTCCTGCCAGAGCAGGATCCCGCCGCCGACGGAGGCGACGTTGGTGTACCCCATCGCCTGCATCTGCGCGGTGGCGGTGCCGGAGCGGTTGCCCGAGCGGCAGTAGACGATCGTGCGCGCCGACTTGTCGGGCGCGACGGTCTCGATCTGGTCGGCGAGCATCGCCGGCGGCACCAGCTTGCCACCCTCGAGGTGGGCCTCCTGGTACTCGTGGGGCTCACGCGTGTCGATCAGGACGATGTCTCCGCCCTTGATCTCCTCCGCGGCCTCAAAGGGTTCGATCTCCTCGATGACCTGCGTCTGCTCGGTTCCTGCACCAGTCGCCATTTCAAAATCCCCTAATTCGGATCAGCTTTACTTCAAAAAGTATAGCGACCTGGGCGCGCCTGTGTGAACCGTGGCCCAGAGCCAAAAAAAACGCCGCAGCCGCCCTTTCGGACGACCGCGGCGTGGCTTCAGGTCACCGGACGAGACCCTAGCCCTTCGGGATCGCGCTCCCTACAGCGAGGGGCGCATCTGACGAAGCCTGCGGACCCGCTCCTCGATCGGCGGGTGGGTGGAGAAGAGGCCGGCGATGCCCTTGCCCTTGAACGGGCGCACGATGTAGAGCGGCTCGGCCGCCTGGTTCACCTGCATCGGGATCGCGTCGGCGCCCGACTCGAGGCGCAGCAGCGCGCTCGCCAGCGACTCCGGGTTGCCGCACAGTTCGGCTCCCCCGGCGTCGGCCGCGTACTCGCGCTGACGCGAGATCGCCAGCTGGATGATGCTCGCGGCGATCGGCGCCAGGATCACCATGCCGAGCGCTGCGACCAGGCCGAGCGGCGAGTTGTCGTCGTCGCCGAACCAGAGCAGCATGTAGGCGACGTAGGTGATCGCCGTGCCGATCGCCGAGGCGACCGACTGGATCAGGATGTCGCGGTTGCGGACGTGCGTGAGCTCGTGGCCGAGCACGCCGCGGAGCTCGTCCTCGGAGAGCAGTTTGGTGATCCCGCGGGTGACCGCGACGGCCGAGTGTTTCGGGTTACGGCCGGTGGCGAAGGCGTTCGGCTGGTCGCTCGGGATCATGTAGAGGCGCGGCATCGGCAGCCCGGCGCGCGTCGTCAGTTCGCGCATGATCTGGTAGAGCCGCGGCGCTTCCGACTCTTCGATCGGCTTCGCGCGGGCCGAGGCCAGGGCCAGTTTGTCGCTGAAGAAGTAGGAGAAGAAGTTGATGATCAGCGCGATCACCAGGAAGGTGAGGGCGCCCTGGGGGCCGCCGATCAGTGCGCCGATGACAACGAGCAGGCCGCCGAGTGAGGCAAGCAGGATCGTCGTTCGCAGCGTGGCGCTGAAGGTCGACTGTTTGGTGGTTTTCATTGCTGAGGTGCTCCTCGTGGAGGAATGTGGTCGACGGAGTATTGCGACGGACGGGCGGGTTGAACATAGGGGGTGACCCCTGCGTTGGGCCGGGGGACTCCCTAGGGATGGGGGCAGTCCACGGGGGAGGGGGCGAGGGTGACCCTTCGCTCACGAACTGCGGGAGGTTCGCTCAGGGTCACCCTCGCCCCCTCCCCACTTAGCTCGCCCCTCCCCCGCCTAGGCTTGGCTGGTGCGACGCAGGTCTCTCTTTACTCAGGTGCTGGTCGTCAACGCGGTGCTGCTGGGGGCCGTGGGGATCGCGGCGGGGGCGGTCGCGGGGGTTTCGGGGGGGGAGATAGTCGCGATCGCGGCGCTTGCGGTCGTCGCGGGGGCGGCGGTCAACATGATCTTGCTGCGGCGGCGCTTCGCCCCGCTCGAGGACCTGATCGAGGAGATGGAGCGGGTCGACCTCACCCGGCCCGGGTCCCTCCTCCCCACGCGCATCGACGGGATCGGCGAGACCGAGGAGGTGGAGCGGATCGAGCTCGCCTTCCTGCGGATGATGCGGCGGCTCGAAGCCGAGCGGCGGCGGGCCGGGTCGGCGGCGCTGGCGGCGCAGGAGGAGGAGCGGGCGCGGGTCGCGCGCGACCTCCACGACGAGGTCAACCAGTCGCTGACCGGCCTCCTGCTGCGGCTCGAGGCGGCGCGCGAGGCGGCGCCGCCGGAGCTCGAGGCGGAGCTCGCCGCGACCAAAGCGCTAGCCAACCAGGCGATGCGCGAGCTCCTCGACCTCGCCCGCAACCTCCGCCCCACGGCGCTCGACGACCTCGGCCTGGCGGCGGCGATCGCGGGGCTGGTCGAGCGCCTCGGCGCGGGCGAGGTCGACGCGGCGATCGAGATCGAAGGCGACTTCTCCGACCTCAGTGACGACGCCCAGCTGGTCGTCTACCGGGTCGCCCAGGAGGCGCTCGCGAACGCCGCCCGCCACTCCGGCGCCGAGCACGTCGCGGTGACACTGCGCCACGGGCCGGAGGAGGTCGAGCTGACCGTCCTCGACGACGGCCGCGGCTTCGCCTTCGACGAAGCCGACCGCGGCCTCGGCATCGGCGGCATGAGGGAGCGCGCCCTGCTGGTCGACGGCGAGCTGACGCTCGAGTCCCGCCCCGGCGCCGGCACCACCGTCCGCCTCACCATCCCGGCACAGTGACGCGACACCGCGATGTTGACGGGCCGAAAACTCAAGCCAGTCTTGAGTTTTCGGCCCGTCAACGAAGATGTGTGACATGAGGGTGCTGATCGCGGATGACCATGGGATCGTGCGGTCCGGGCTGCGGCTGCTGCTCGAACGCCAGCCGGACATCGAGGTAGTCGCCGAGGCGGCGGACGGGGCCGAGGCGCGCGACCTGGCGATTCGCGAGCGGCCCGACCTGGCCATCCTCGACGTCAAAATGCCGAACCTGACCGGGCTGCAGGCGACGCGGGAGATCAAGCGGCAGGCGCCCGACGTGCAGGTGCTGATCCTCTCGATGCACGACGACGAGCGCTACCTCTTCGAGGCGCTGAAAGCGGGCGCCTCCGGCTACGTGCTGAAGGCGCAGGCCGACACCGACCTGCTGGCGGCGATCCGCGCGGTCGAGCGCGGCGAGCCCTTCCTCACCCCCGAGGCGCAGCGGACGCTGATCAAGGACGTGCTCGAGCGCGGCTCCTCCGGCGAAGAGGAGCTGACCCCGCGCGAGGAGGAAGTGGTGAAGCTGGTCGCCGAGGCGAACACGACCAAACAGATCGCCGAGCTGCTCCACCTCTCGGAGAAGACGGTCGAGAACCACCGCGCCAACGCGATGAGGAAGCTCGGAATGAGAGATCGGGTCGAGTTGGTGCGCTACGCGATCCGCCGCGGGCTGATCGAGCCGTAGGCGCACTCACCAAAACCGACCTCTTCAGTAGGATTTGGTCTTGATGTTGTTCTCGACCAAAGCTGAGTACGGCGTGCGCTTGATGATCGAGCTCGGTCGTCAGCCCGGGTCAACCCCGGTCTCGCTGAACTCGGTCGCAGAGGCAGAGCGCTTGCCGCTCTCCTATCTGGAGCACCTGGTCGCGAAACTGCGCAAGGCCGGCCTCGTCACCTCGACCCGCGGCGCCCATGGTGGGTATCGACTCGCCAAACCCGCCGCGGAGATCACGATGGACGCGGTCGTCCAGGCACTCGAAGGGCAGATATCCCCGATGGAGTGCTTCCACGAGACGCCCGAGGGCCGCGTGCTTTGTTCGCACGAGGCAGACCTCGTCGGCGATCACGGCCTTTGCGCGACCAAGTTGCTGTGGACGCGAGTCCAGAACGGCGTCACCAAGGCCCTCGCGGGAACCACGCTGGCCGAGCTGGTCGAGTTTTCGACCCCGCATGCGCCCCCCGTCTCGACGGGGCGGAGCAAGGCAGCGGTCGTCAGCGCCCTGTGAGGGCCACCCGAACTTTCCGAAAGACCCCAGAAACGGAGCACAATGGCTGAGCTGGAGATTCGCAACCTGCACGTGCAGATCGAGGACAAAAAGATCCTCAAAGGCCTCGACCTCGACGTCGAGAAGGGCCGCGTCCACGCCCTGATGGGGCCGAACGGCTCGGGCAAGTCGACGCTCGCCAACGTGATCATGGGCCACCCCGCCTACGAGGTCACCGAGGGGTCGATCACCTTCAAGGGCGAGGACATCACCGAGGCCGCTCCCGAGGACCGCTCGCAGGCCGGCCTCTTCATGGCCTTCCAGTACCCGGTCGCGATCCCCGGCGTCTCCGTCTCCAAGTACCTGCGGATGATCATCAACGCCCAGCGCGAGGCGCGCGGCGAGGACCAGATCAAGATCAAAGACTTCGCCAAGACCGCGCAAGAGGCGATGGAGCTGGCGAACATCCCGAAAGACTTCTCCAGCCGCTACCTCAACGACGGTTTCTCCGGTGGCGAGAAGAAGCGGATGGAGCTGCTGCAGCTGGCGCTGCTGAAGCCGGAGATCGCGGTGCTCGACGAGACCGACTCGGGCCTCGACATCGACGCGCTGCGGACCGTCGCCGAGGGCGTCAACAAGTTCGCCGGACCCGACATGGGCGTGCTCATCATCACCCACTACCAGCGGATCCTCAGCATGGTGAAACCCGACCAGGTCTCGATCATGTTCGAGGGCCGGATCGTCAAGGAAGGCGGCCCCGAGCTGGTCGGCATCCTCGAGGAGAAAGGCTACGGCTGGATCCGTGAGGAGGTCGGGGCGGGCGCTGCCGCCTAGCCCCCCGGCCCATGGAGCAGGCGACCGCGAATATCCCGGCGAGCGGCGCTCCCGACTCGGGCGCGTTCCCGATCGAGCGCGTCCGCGCCCAGTTCCCGACGCTCGAGCGCGAGGTCAACGGCGTCGCGCTCGACTACCTCGACAGCGGCGCCTCCTCGCAGCGGG
>DAIQOT010000343.1:0-2566 GCA_036787695.1 Solirubrobacterales bacterium
AAAACTCTGGCACTGGCAGACCGGCGCCGGCGCCAACACGACGGTGACCGCGTTCGAAGACGAAGGCGAAGAGAAAATCGCCATCTACGCCGGTGGCAACTCGCTGGCGGCGACCCCGCACGGTGAAGCCTTCTGGGTCTTCTCGCTCAAAGGCACGATGGAAGAAGCCACCGGCCTCGAAGAGAAAGCCGAAGGCACCAAACACGCCGGCGACAAATCCAAAGAAGAAGAAGAAGCTGAAGCCGCTGAAGCTGCTGAAAGCGAAGAAGGCGGCGAAGAAGCCGCGGCAGGCGGTGGCGGTGCCACGGCCGACGCGGCAGCCGGCAAAGAAGTCTTCGCCGAAAACTGCTCCGTCTGTCACGGCGCAACCGGTCACGGCGGCAACGGCGGTCCCGACCTGAGGACGATGCCGAAAGCCAAAGAACAGGCCGGCGCCGAAGAACAGGTGACCAACGGCGGCGGTGGGATGCCCGCCTTCAAAGGCCAGTTGAGCAGCGAAGAAATCAGCAACGTCGCCGCCTACGTGGTCGAAGAAATCGTCGGGAAGTAGGTCCCCCGACGACAGGCTCGCCGCTCCCTCCCACCCTTGGGGGCGGCGGGCCCGTATCTTCCGGCCCGGCCTCGGCCGGCCGGTGGAGTCGAATCGCTAGGATCGCGCCCATGTCGACTACTCCCGCAGACTTCAACACCCAGGTCATCGAGGAATTCCGCGCCAACGGCGGCAAGGCAGGCGGGATGTTCGAGGGCATGCCGTTGGTCCTGGTGCACAACGTCGGAGCCAAATCGGGCAAGGAGTACGTGACGCCGCTCGTCTACCTGCCCGACGGCGACAACGTCGTCATCTTCGCCTCCAAAGGCGGCGCCCCGGAAAACCCGGGCTGGTACCACAACCTGAAGGGCGAGCCGAACGTCTCGATCGAGGTCGGGGACAAGAAGCTCGACGTCCTCGCCACCGAGGTGACCGGCGACGAGCGCGACCGCCTCTACTCGGCCCAGGAAGTCGCCCAGCCGCAGTTCGCCGAGTACGCGACGAAAACCGACCGGAAGATCCCGGTCATCGTCCTCTCGCCTAAGTAGCGGACCGCGCCGGCCTCGGGTCGGCGGTCGCTAGAGCAGGAAGCGGAAGACCGGCCCGTCGGGGTCGATCGGCTCGATCCGCAGCGGCGACGCGTTCAGCCGGGTGAGGAGGCCGGGGAGGCCCGACCGGTCGCCGATCTCGATCCCGACCAGCGCCGGCCCGGTCTCCCGGTTGCTGCGCTTGACGTACTCGAAGAGGGTCACGTCATCGTCAGGGCCGAGCACCTCGTCGAGGAACCGTCGCAGCACCCCGGGCTCCTGCGGGAATTCGATCAGGAAGTAGTGCTTGAGCCCTTCCCAGACCAGCGCCCGCTCGAGGATCTCGGCGTAGCGGCTCACGTCGTTGTTGCCGCCGGAGACGACGCAGACGGTGACCGCCCCCGGCGGGGGCGTGATCGCCGTGCCGAGAGCGCCGGTCGCCAGCGCTCCGGCGGGCTCGGAGATGATCCCGTCGGTCTGGTAGAGCGAGATCATCTCGGCGCAGATCGCGCCCGGCTCGAGCGAGACGAGCTTCGCCCCGGAATCGCGGACCAGCGGGAAGGTGACCTCGCCCACCCGGCGCACGGCGGCACCGTCGACGAAGGAATCGAGCTTGGCGAGGTCGACCGGCCCACCGGCCTCGAGCGCCGCCTGCATGCCGGCGGCCCCGACCGGCTCGACTCCGGTTACCTCGACCGCCGGGTGCTTCTCGCCGAGCCACTCGGCGACGCCGGCGAGCAGGCCGCCACCGCCGACGGGGATGACGAGCAGGTCTGGCTCGCGGCCGAGCTGGTCGAGGATCTCGACCGCGACCGTCCCCTGGCCGGCGATCGTCTGCAGGTCGTCGAAGGCGGGGACGATACGGGCGCCGGTCTCCCGTGCCGACGCCGCGGCGATCGCGACGGCATCGTCGTAGGTGTCGCCGTCGATCACGATGTCGACCCAAGGCCCGCCGATGGCCGCGATCCGCTCCCGCTTCTGCCGCGGCGTCGTCCGCGGCAGGAAGATCCGCCCCTTGATCTCCAGGGCGGCGCAGGCGTAGGCGACCCCTTGGGCGTGGTTGCCGGCGCTGGCGCAGACGACGCCGTTGGCGGCGTCGCCGAGCTGCGCCATCAGGTTGTACGCGCCGCGCAGCTTGTAGGAGCGGACCGGCTGCAGGTCCTCCCGCTTCAGCCAGACCTCACCGCCGACCAACGCCGACAGCCGCTCGTTGCGTTCGAGCGGCGTCCGTGTGACGACGCCGGCGAGGCGCACGACGGCCTCCTCGACCAACGAGGCCACCCGGCCAGCGTGCGGATTCGCGCTTCTCTCGATCACGCACCACATTCAAGCCGAACGCCTCTGCGGGCACGGATCCGAGAGCTCAGCTTCGACGTGCGCTCACTACATCCGTCGATCTCGCCGTAGTGGTCGGAACTTGTCGGCCGGTAGCGGTTTCATCTGGATATGACTCTCGGGCGGCGCAGATGCATTCTCGTTTTTGTGGCGTCCCTGGTGGTCGTCGCGGTCG
>DAIQOT010000344.1:0-2557 GCA_036787695.1 Solirubrobacterales bacterium
AGACGCCCGGGACCTACCTCGGACGGCCGCCCCACCTCGGGCGGCCGCAGCATCCCTAGGCCCGGCCCGCCTCCAGGAGGCGGGCGAGGAATTTTCTCGTCTCCTCCTCGCGGGGTTCGCCGAAGACCTGGTCGGGTGGGCCGGACTCGACGATGCGGCCCTCGTGGAGGAAGGCGACCTCGTCGGCGACCTCGCGGGCGAAGGCCATCTCGTGGGTCGCGATCACCATCGTCATGCCCTCCGCCTTGAGGTCGCGGACCGCCTCCAGCACCTCGCCGACCAGCTCCGGGTCGAGCGCGCTGGTCACCTCGTCGAGGAGGAGCGCCCGCGGTTTGCCGGCGAAGGCACGGGCGATCGCCACCCGCTGCTGCTGGCCGCCGGAGAGCTCCTCGGGGCGGTCGTCCTCGCGGCCCTCGAGCCCGAAGCGCGCGAGCAGCGCCCGCCCCGAATCTTCGGCCTCGCGGCGGCTGACCTTCTGCGCTCGCACCTGTCCCAGCACCACGTTCTGCAGCACGCTCATATGGGGGAAAAGGTTGTATGCCTGGAAGACGACGCCGAGCTTGCGCCGCACCGCGACCGGGGAGACCGAGGGGTCGGTGATCACCTCGCCGTCGAGGAAGATGTCGCCGTCGTCGATCTCCTCGAGCAGGTCGATGCAACGCAGCAGCGTCGACTTTCCCGAGCCGGAGGCGCCGATCAGCGCCACCGCTTCGTGCTCGGCGACGTCGAAGTCGACCCCGTGCAGGACCTCGCGCTCGCCGAACGCCTTGGTGACTTCGCGGACCTCGATCACCGACCCGGCCATCAGCGCACGTACCCCTCGCCGCCCATCCGGTCGACCAGCCGCGCCAGCGGCACCGTGATCACCAGGTAGAGCAGCGCCGCGGCGATGATCGGCGTGTAGTTGAAGTTTTCGCCCTGGTAGATCTGGGCGACGCGGAAGGCCTCCTGCGGGCCGATGATCGAGATCAGCGCGACGTCCTTCTGCAGGGCGACGAAGTCGTTGAGGAGCGGCGGCGCGACGCGGCGGATCGCCTGCGGCAGGACGACGTGGCGCATCGTCTGCGTCTGGGTGAGGCCGACCGAGAGCGCCGCGTCGGTCTGGCCGCGGTGGACCGAGTTGATGCCGGCGCGGTAGACCTCGGAGACGTAGCCGCTGTAGGAGAGGGTCAGGGCGATCGCGCCGAGCACGACCGGGTCGGTCGGCAACCCTTCCAGTTCGAGCGCCGGGATCCCGAAGCCGATCAGGTAGACGAGCAGGACGGTCGGCACGCCGCGGAAGAGGTCGACCCAGACGGTCGCCAGGAGCCGCACCGGGAGCAGGCCGGGCGAGCGGTTGATCCGGATCAGCGCGATCGCCAACGCGACCACCAACACCACCACCTCGACCACCATGAAGACCTTCACGTCGAGCCAGAAGCCGCTCAGCACTTCCGGGAACGCGTTCTTGAATTCGCCCCAGTTGAAGAACGTTTCCTTGACGGTCGGCCAGCCGGGGCTGGTCAGGACGAGCGCCGCGAGGCCGCCGATGACGACGACCGAGGAGAGCACCGCGATCAGCGAGTTGCGACGCGCCTTCGCCCGCTTGGCCGCCTCGCGTTCGGCCCGACGCTCGCCCTGAGGGCGCTCGCCGGAGGTCATGGCGCCGGCTTCGGTCACCCGCCCCGGGGGCTCAGTGGAGTTCCGGCGCGTTCGCGGCCTGGCTCATCCACCGCTGCGTGATCTTTTCGAGTTCGCCCGATTCTTCGAGCGCTTCGATCGCGCCGGTGACGCAGTCCGTGAGCGGCGATTCTTTGGCCAGCAGGGCGCCCCATTCTTCGCCTTCGGCGTTGCCGAACTGGCCGACGATGGTGGCGTTTTCGACCTGGACTTCGGTCAGGTAGATCGCCGTCGGCAGGTCGACCACGACCGCTTCGACCTGGCCGTTCTTAAGCGCCGTGACGACGTCGCCCGAGCTGTTGAAGACTTCCGGTTTGCTCGACGGTTCGATGAATTCTTCGACCGCTTTGAGGCTGGTGGTGTTGATCTGGACGCCGAACTTCGTTTCCTTCAGGTCGGCCAGCGTTTTGGCTTTCGCCGCTTCCGAGCCTTCCAGCGCGACCACTGCCTGTTTGGCGGTGTAGTACGGGGCCGAGAAGTCGACCGCCTTTTCGCGCACCGGCGTGATCGAGATCTCGTTGAGGTCGAAGTCGAAGTTCTTCGGCCCCGGCGCGTAGGAGGAGTCGAAGGGCTCGACCGTCCACTTGATCTGATTTTTCGCGTAGCCGAGCTGTTCGCCGATCGCGTAGCCGACGGCGCCCTCGAAGCCTTCACCGTTTTCCGGCTTGCCGTCTTCGAAGTACGGCGGGTAGGCCGGTTTGTCGGTGGCGATGGTCAGCGTTTCGGCCGAGTGCGTTTCCATCTTCGCCGGCGTGCAGGCGGCGGCGTTCGCGGTCGTTCCGCCTTCGGTTTCCGCGGCCCCGCCGGTGGTCGAACCGGAGCTCGAGGAGCTGCCCTTCTTGCCGCCGCAGCCGGCCGCGACCAGGGGGGCCAAGACCTCCAGGACGCGACAGACACC
>DAIQOT010000030.1:0-25443 GCA_036787695.1 Solirubrobacterales bacterium
TAGGACCAATGGAGATCATCGTCGTACTGATCATCGCCCTGATCGTCTTCGGGCCGAAAAAGCTCCCCGAGCTCGGCAAGTCGCTCGGCAAAGGCATCAACGAGTTCAAAGGCTCGATCACCGCTTCGCATGACGCGCCGGCCGAGCCCGCCGCCGTCGCCGCCCCGGCCCCGGTAGCCGCTGCCGCGCCGACCCCGGTCGCCGCCAAGCCGGTCACCGCGCACCGCATCGAAGAGCCGACGCGGGTCTGAGGGAATGATGCGGCGCGTAAAACCAATCCATCACGAAGCTCAGGTGAGCCTCGTCGATCACCTCGACGAGCTGCGTGCCCGCATCGTCGTCTCCCTCTCGGTCTTCGGCGTCGCCCTGGCGCTCTGCTTCTGGCAGAACCACCTGCTGCTCGAACTGGCCAACGGGCCCCTGCCCGCCGGCCACACCAAACTGCTCACCCTCGGGATCACCGAGCCGTTCACCACGAGCCTCACCGTCGCGGCGTACGGGGCGATCATCCTCTCGATGCCGATCCTGCTCTATGAGGCCTACGCCTACCTGCTGCCGGCCTTCAGCAAGCAACAGCAGCGGCAGATCCTCCCGCTTCTGCTGATGATCCCGGGGCTGTTCATCGCCGGCATCGCCTTCGGCTTCTTCGTCGTGCTCCCCGCGGCGACCAAGTTCCTCCTCAACTTCAACGACCACCAGTTCAACATCCAGGTCCAGGCGAACCAGTACTACGGCTTCTTCGCCCAGACGCTGCTCGCCTGCGGGATCGTCTTCCAGATCCCGGTCGGCATCCTCGCCGTCACCCGCCTCGGCATCGTCCGGGTCGACCAGCTGACCAGCAACCGTCGCTACGCCTACCTCGGCTGCGCCATCGTCGCTGCCGCCCTCCCCGGCATCGATCCGGTGTCGATGCTCCTCGAGACCGCCCCCCTCATCGCCCTCTACGAGCTCAGCATCGTCCTCGCCCGCATCTGGGGCACGCCCCGCGAAAAGACCAGCGAGCCGATCGTGCCCCCGGCCTGATCGTCGAATGCCTGGCGCCGACCCGGCGCCAGGCACCGCGTAGCAGTGGCCGGGGCTCCCGGCTAGCCGGGGCGGTCGACCTGAGGCCCGCAGGCCGGGCCAGAGGTCGACCGCGCCCGTAAGGGGATCAGCCCCCCTTGACGATGCCCGCGCGGGGCACGACCTGACTGACGGTCACCTTGGTCACAGCGATCACCTCCCCTCCCTGCTCGTGCAACTTTTTGTCTGCACAGAGGGATCAGTGACATAGGCCTGTGACCGGTGCAGGGACGATGACGCAACGTCCGTCCGAAAGTTGATTTGCTTCTAGTGAATTAACTCCAGTCGAGCAAACAGGGAGGGTTGAGAGGTGCCGGTTACCCAGGGGAAACGACGCAAATCGAGGACAGGGGCCAAGGAATCGAAGCCGACCAGGCACAACCGGCCGACGTCACCACTGGTCGGACTGGCGATGGCGGTCTCCCATCCGCTGCGCCTCAGGATCATCACGGCGATGAACTCGCCCAAACGCAACGCGTCGCCGAAGGAACTGGCGGACGAGTTCGATCTCGACGTCAAACGCGTCGCCTACCACGTGCGTGAGCTGACCGCGCTGGGCTACCTGGAGCTGGTCGAAACCGAACCGCGGCGAGGGTCGCTCGGCCACATCTACCGGCCGGTCCGCGGGCTCGAGGCCTGGGCGCAGGAGTGGACCGAACTCTCCCCCGCCTTCAGGCAGACCGTCGCCGCCAGCGCCCTCGGGCTGGGAGTCGAAGCGATCGGCGCCTCGATCGACTCGGGCAGGTTCGGCGCCCGCGAGGACTCGGTGTTCGCGCAGGACACCTTCAGGACCGATGAGCGCGGCGCCGGCGAAGCGGCGGAGGTTCTCGCCAAGGCCGTCGCGGATCTGATGGCGATCTCCGACGACGCCAAAGCGCGCCTCGCGGAGGCCGGCGAGGAGGGCTTCCTGCTCAGCTACCTGACCGCGAGCTTCGAAGGAGCCCTGCGCCCGGTCTAGCCCCACCTGGACAGACGGTCCAGTTCTTCCTGAGTTCGAGTCAAGAACGACGTCGTACTTGCCGAAAAGGGGGCAGATGACGTCCCCGACGATCGCCACCCACGAGCAGCTCGGTCTGGTCGCGCTCTCGATCGCCGTGGCGATCGTCGCGGGCTACCTCGCGCTCGATCTGGCGCAGCGCAGCGCGGGCGCCAGCGGGGTGATGCGGCGCGCCTGGATCGTCGCGGGCGGGGTGACGATCGGCCTCGGCATCTGGTCGATGCACTTCATCGGGATGCTGGCGCTGAAGATGGCGATGCCGGTCTCCTACGACCTGCCACTGGTCGCTCTCTCGATGATCGCCGCGATCGGCGGCTCGGTGATCGCCCTCGCCGTCGTCGTCCGCCGCGACGCGGGCCGGCGCGGCCTCTTCTTCGCCGCCGGCTTCCTCGGCCTCGCCGTCGCCGCGATGCACTACCTCGGCATGGCCTCGATGGAGATGGAAGCCGACATCCACTGGAACGCGCCGCTCGTCGCGCTCTCCCTGCTGATCGCCTTCGGCGCCTCCCTCGCCGCTCTCTTCCTCGTCCAGCAGCTCGGCCACAGCCGCTTCCGCATGGGCTTCGCCCGCCGCGCCGGCGCCGCCCTGCTGCTCGGCCTCGGCATCTCCGGCCTCCACTACACGGCGATGGCCGGCACCACCTTCCGCGCCGAAATGAACGCGATGACCGGCATGGCCGCCCACCAGAGCGGCCTCGGCGCCGACGGCCTGGTGGTGCTGCTGGCACTCGGCGCCGCGCTGATGCTGGCGGTGGTGATCGGTGGCGCCGCGGCGGACCAGCGGCGCGCCGCGGTCGCCGTCGACCTCGCCCTGGTCGCCCAGCTCGCCCGCGGCCTCGGCGCCGGGGACGACGCCCGCGCCCGCGCCTGCGCCGCGGTGCTCGAGCTGACCGGCGCCGACTTCGTCTGCCTGGTCGAGGCGGGCGAGGACCGCGAGCCCGAGATGGCCGCCTGCGCCGGGCTCGACCAGCCGCCCACCGCCGACGCCTTCGCCGGCGAGCGCGAGGCGCTGCGGGCGCTGAGCCTACACGGCGAACCGACCTTCGAGGCCGACCTGCCGGAGGACTCGGCGCCGGCCCGGCTCGGCGCCGCCTCCGCCCTCTACGAGCCGCTGCTGATCGACCGCCAGACAGTCGGTTACTTCGCGATCGGCTACCGCGCCCGCCGCCGCCGGGTCAGCGAGCGCACGCTCTCGCTGCTCGGCATGCTCGCCTCCGAGGCGGCGCTGACGATCGACCGCGAGGACCTCCTCGCCCAGCTCGACTTCATGGCCCGCCGGGACGAGCTCACCGGCCTGGTCAATCGCCGCGTCCTGCGCGAGACACTGGACGAAGAGCTCGCTCGGGCGGCCGAGCGCGAGAGCGCGCTCTCGCTGGCGATCCTCGACCTCGACTCGTTCAAGAAGGTCAACGACGCGCGCGGCCACCAGGCAGGCGACCGGCTGCTGCGCGCCGCCGCCGCGGCCTGGGCCGAGGCGCTCGACGTCCAGGGGACGGTCGGCCGCTACGGCGGCGACGAGTTCATGGTCATCCTCCCCGGCCTCGACCCGACCGCGGGCGCCGCGGCGACCGAGCGCCTGCGCCGCGTCGTCCCCGACGGCGCCACCTGCTCGGCCGGCATCGCCACCTGGGACGGCACCCAGACCGCGGCTCAGCTGATCGCCGCCGCCGACGCCTTCCTCTACGCCGCCAAGGCCGCGGGCCGCGATCGCACCGCGACCACCCTTGCCGACGTTCCCGCCTCGCGGCTTCAATACAGTTGAACAAGCCGCGCAGGGCGGCTTGACGGCGAAGCAGACGACGAGAAGTAGAGGAGCGAGATGAGCGCAACCGCAGGCCCCGCGACCGTGGAGTCGATCGACCCGGCGAACGGCGAGTTGGTCGAGACCTACGAGGTCTTCAGCGAGGGGCAGATCGACGCCGCGCTCGACCTCTCCCACGGCGCCTTCCGCGCCTACAGCCGCTCCCCTTGGAGCGAGCGCTCCGCGCTGATGAGCGGCGTCGCCCGCGAGATGCGCGCGATGGGCGACGAGTTCGCCAAGACGGTCAGCCGCGAGATGGGCAAGCCGCTGAAGGAAGCCGAAGCCGAAGTCGAGAAGTGCGCCTGGGCCGCCGACCACTACGCCGAGCACGGCGAGCGCTACCTGGCGCCGGAACCGGTCGACGCCGGCGAGGGCCGCCGGGTCACCGTCTACAAGCGGCCGCTTGGGCCGGTCCTCGCGATCATGCCGTGGAACTACCCGCTCTGGCAGGCGATGCGGGCGGCCACGCCGATCGTCTCGGCGGGCAACACCTTCGTGCTCAAGCACGCCTCCAACGTGACCGGCTGCGCCCTGTTGCTGGAGAAAGCCTTCGAGCGCGCCGGGGCCGCGCCGGGCGTCTTCAAGACGATCGTCGTCTCCGGCCGCAAAGCGAGCGAGCTGATCGGCGACCGGCGGATCTCCGCCGTCACCCTGACCGGCTCCGACGCCGCCGGCGTCGCGGTCGGCGAAGCGGCCGGGCGGGCGATCAAGCCGGTCGTGCTCGAGCTCGGCGGCTCCGACCCCTTCATCGTGCTCCACGACGCCAACCTCGACAAAGCGGTCGAGGTCGCGGTCACCGCGCGCTTCCAGAACACCGGCCAGAGCTGCATCGCGGCGAAGCGGTTCATCGTCGTCGAGGCGGTCGCCGACGAGTTCGAGCAGCGCTTCGCCGACGCCGCCAAGGCCCTGCGCCGTGGCGCCCCGTTCGACCCCGAGACCCAGCTCGGCCCGATGGCCCGCGAGGACCTGCGCGACGAGCTCGCCGGGATCGTCCGCGCCTCCGAGTCGGCGGGCGCCCGCATCCTCACCGGCGGCGAGGCCCCCGACGAGCCGGGCGCCTGGTACGAGCCGACGGTGGTCAGCGCGACGGCCGACTCGAACGCCTCGGTGCTGCGCGAAGAGACCTTCGGCCCGGTCGCCGCTGTGGTCCGCGTCCCCGACGAGGATGCGGCGATCGAGCTCGCCAACGACTCCGAGTTCGGCCTCGGCTCCAGCGTCTGGACCGAAGACCTCGAGCGCGCCGAGAAGCTCAGCGCCGGCATCGAGGCCGGCATGGTCTTCGTCAACGCGATGACCGCCTCCGATCCCCGAATCCCGTTCGGCGGCGTCAAGCGCAGCGGCATCGGACGGGAGCTCGGCGGCGAATTCGGCATCCGCGCCTTCGTCAACATGCAGGCGGTCGCGCTCACCGAGCTTTAGGCGGTCGACCTTCCGGGAGCGGCCCGCGTCGTTAGGCTCGGCGGGTGCGGGTCGCCACCTGGAACGTCAACTCGGTCAAGCAGCGCGAGGCGCGGCTGCTGCCGTGGCTCGACGAACGGGAGCCCGACGTCGTCTGTCTGCAGGAGACGAAGCTCGCCGACGGTGCCTTCGAGGAGCTGCTCGGGGTCGAGCTGAAGGAGCGCGGCTACGAGTTCGCGGCGCACGGCGAAGGCGCCTGGAACGGCGTCGCGATCCTCTCCCGGGTCGGCCTCGACGACGTCGTCCCCGGTCTGCCCGGCGGGCCGGGGTTTCCCGAGCAGGAGGCCCGCGCGGTCTCGGCGACCTGCGAAGGAGTCCGCGTCTGGTCGGTCTACGTCCCCAATGGCCGCGAGCCCGAATCCGACCACTACAAGTACAAGCTCAAATGGCTGGCGACCCTGCGCGACCAGGTCGAGGCCGGCCCCGACGACGTCATGGTCTGCGGCGACATGAACATCGCCCCGACCGACGCCGACGTCTTCGACCCGGCCGCCTACGTCGGCCACACCCACGTCACCCCGCCCGAGCGCAAAGCCCTCTCCGAACTCGAGGCGACCGGCCTCCGAGACGTCGTCCGCGACCGCTGGCCCACCGACCGCGTCTTCTCCTACTGGGACTACCGCGCCGGCATGTTCCACAAAGACCTCGGCATGCGGATCGACCTGATCCTCGCCTCCACCCCGGTGGCCAACCGCACCAAGGCCGCCTGGATCGACCGCAAGGCCCGCAAAGGCAAAGGCCCCAGCGACCACGCCCCCGTCCTGGTCGACCTAGACGAGGCCCCCGACGGCGACATCGGCCCCGTAGTCCCCCCGCCGTCGAGGCCGGCCGCGGCAGGCGCCACCGCCAAACTCCCCCAGTCCCGCGACTAGCCCCGCCGCTACAGGCAGAGACGCGTCGATGACTGAATACTTACTGTCCCAGGGGAACCAAAAGTGTTCAGCGAAGCCACGGCTGGACCCTTTTCGTCCCATGACAACGAAAAGTGTCCAGCGACGGGACGGGATGAACTCCCGGCGATCCGGCTAGACCGGATTGGTCTTCAAGGCGCGGCGAGCGATCTTGATCATGCGCTTCGACGCGTTCGATTCTTCGAGCTGCCTGACCCACTCCTCGGAGACGATCCGAGGACCCGTGCCGTCCGCCGACCGACGGCGAGCTTCTGCTTTCTGCTCGGGGGTGATCGCGTTGGTGGACCAGCAGGGAGGCAACAGGGACCGACGCGGCCGGCTAGACGGGGTTCGTCTTCAAGGCGCGCCGGGCGGCCTTGATGATGCTCTTCGAGGCGTGCGATTCTTCGAGATGCTTGACGTACCACTCGGGCACGATTCGAGGTCCGGTGCCTTCGGCGGACCTGCGGCGCGCTTCTGCTTTTTGCTCTGCAGTCATCGCTCTTCCTCGGTTGAAGTCCTAGGCGTTACTTTCGCATACCCCGACGACGTAAGCGAAGGCCGGATCCTCGACCGCCGTCTGAAGTTCCTGGAAATGGCCTGATTCCAGGAGATCGATCGCCACCACGCCGCAAACCGACGACCCGACTCCCGCTCGGCGGTAGAGCGGGATCCCTGAGATGGCGCGGTAATGCGGGGTCCGGCCGAACTCCTCCCAGCTCAAGCCCATGGTGTCCTCTCCACCGAGCCCCTCGTAGGCCTCGCGGGAGACAGCCTTCTCCCGGATCACGTCGATGTCGCGGGTGATCGGCCTCCCCTCCTCCCAGGTCGCGCCGACCACGCCCTTGCCCTTGATCCATACGATCCCGGAGCGCTCGCGCTCGCCCGCGAGGAGGAAGTTCCCCGACCGCCTCAGGTAGCGCGCGAAGGGCGGGCCGGCAACCGTCCAGATATGGACGCCGACGTTACGGAGCTGGACCTGGGGGCAGTGTTCATCGACGTAGGCAGCAACGAGCTGACACGCTTTTTCGCGGCCCTCGCTCCGTTGCGCCCGTCTTCCCGCGATCAGGATCGCCAGTTGGGTCAGCCCTAGGAGCACGAAGACGAGTAGCTGGGTGAGTAGCAGCAGGTGGCCCTTCGACCAGGCGTTGCCTGAGGGCCATTCGTCGGAGTGGGCCAGGGCGAGGGCGCCGGAGAGGAGGAGGAAGACGAAGGCGGCGATGTCAGCGAAGGGCATCGCCGCGGCGAAAGGTTGGGTCAGACCTCGCCACGCGCGTGCCGTTCCGTCCCATGCCGATTTCCCTGCGCTCCTCGCCTCCACCGACCAACCAGCTTTGCGCTCGAACCGGCGGATTCGGGGCGCCGGGGGCGGCACACTTTTGTCAGCTCGTCAGGACGCCTTGGAGGACGAAATCGAGGGCTCGGGAGGAGGCCTCGCCGCGGTTGACCGGGTCGGTGACCTGGTTGAGGGCGCCCTCGACCATCGAGAGGAGCAGGGGGACTTCCTCGAGGGCGAGGTCGGCGCGGACGAGGCCGTCGCGCTGGGCCGTCGCGAGGGGTTCGGCGAAGAGGTCGAGGACGCGGTCGTTGATGTCTTCGGGCTCGCCGGGGGCGAAGTCACGGCGCATCACCGAGATCACGCCGAGGCTGCGGGCCTGCTCGCGCGCCATCGCCCGCATCAGGTCGACCATCGTCGCCGGCTCCTCCTGGGCGGCGGCGAATTCCTCGACCCGGCCGACCAGCTCGTCGAGCAGCGCGACGACGATGTCCTGGCGCTCGGGGAAGTGGCGGTAGACGCTCGCGCGGCCGACGCCGGCGCACCGGGCGATCTCGGCGTGGGAGACCTCGGGATCGCGCTGCAGCAGGTCGTGGGCCGCGTCGAGGATCGCTCGCCGCGTCCGCACCGCGTCCTTGCGCAGCTTCGGGTCCGTCCCACCCACGACGCGGATCTTACCCACTAGTCGAACAAGTTGAGACGACCCGCTCGGCTGTCTCGATTAGATCGCCCATTCCAGAGCGGTTCATGGTGTTGAACACTCAAGAAGTGAGGCAGACGTCTCAGTTTTGATAGTTTCCTAGGAAGCAAAAACTTCGGGCCACCAGGGCCCCTCCCACCACCACTTCGACGGTTCACCGGAGGTTCAATGAGCACCAGGCAACGAAAACTTAGATTGGGAATCTCCGGTCTCCTCCTCGTCGCGCTCGCGGCGCTCATCGCGGCCTGTGGCGGCAGTGGCGGAACCGTCACCACCAACGCCAGCGCGGTCGCCCCGATCGTCCCGGCCCCCGCCTTCACTTCCGACGAACTCGAAGCCGAAGTCGGCAAGAACTGGCTGACCAACGGCGGCAACCTCTCCAACGACCGCTACTCGTCGCTGAACGAAATCAACACCGAAAACGTCCATGAACTGAAGGGCGATTTCGTCACGAAGATCGGCAAAGAAGCCACCTCGGCGAAGTTCTCCGCCGAGGGCCAGGCGATCGAGTATGAAGGCACCACCTACATCTCCGACGGCGCCGACGACGTCTTCGCGATCAGCTCGAAGACCGGCCGCGTCCTCTGGACCTACGAACCCCACCTCCCCCCGGACCCGCTCGGCGAAGTCGTCTGCTGCGGCTGGGACAACCGCGGCGTCGCGATCGGCGACGGCATGGTCTTCGACTCGCAGCTGAACGGCGACCAGGTCGCGCTGAACCAGGAAACCGGCAAAGTCGTCTGGAACACCGCGGTGGTCAAGCCCGGCAGCGGTTACTCGATCACCTCCGCGCCGCTCTACTACGAAGGCAAGGTCTACGTCGGCGGCTCCGGCGGCGAGTACGGCGTCCGCGGTCGCCTCACCGCCCTCGACGCGAAGACCGGCAAGGTCGACTGGCGCTTCTACACCACCCCCTCGCCGAGCGAAACGGGCGGTAACACCTGGCCGAACAACGGCTCCTACAAACACGGTGGCGCCTCGCTCTGGAACACCCCCTCGGTCGACCCGAAGCTGAACGAGATCTACTTCTCGACCTCCAACGCCTCCCCGTGGGTCGGCTCCGAACGCGAAGGGGACAACCTCTTCACCGCCTCGATCGTCGCCCTCAACGCCGAAACCGGCGAATACAAGTGGCACTACCAGCAGGTCCACCACGACCTCTGGGACTTCGACTCCCCCTCGCCGACCGTCCTCTTCAACGGTGAACTGAACGGCGAAGAACGGGAAGCCATCGGCGAGCCATCGAAGACCGGCTGGGTCTACCTGGTCGACCGCAAGACCGGCAAGCCGATCTACCCGATCCCCGAGGTCAACGTCCCGCAGGACCCGAGCGAGAAAACGTCGGCGACGCAGCCGGAGCCGACGATGGAACCGTTCAGCCCTCACGAAACGAGTCCGGAAGCGGTCAAGAACGCCGAAGAAGCGGTCTCCGGCGACAAGCCGAAACCGAAAGTCGTCGGCAGCCCGATCTTCACCCCGATGTCGACCGACCCGAGCCAGCTCAACCTGGTCGCCGACGCGGCGGTCGGCGGCGACAACTGGCCGGCCTCGAGCTACGACCCGTCGCAGAACATGTACTTCGTCTGCTCGCAGGCCGGCGCCCAGGGCCTGATCGTCCCGCCTGAACCGCAGGAATACCACGAAGGCGAAACGTACATCGGCTCCGACACGGTGGTCGGGTCCGGTTTCAACACCACCGGCTACCTGACCGCCTACGACATGTCGACCGGGAAAATCGCCTGGAAAGACACCTTCGCCGAATCGTGTTACTCGGGCGCGGTCTCGACCGCGGGCGGCCTCGTCTTCGTCGGCCAGAACAACGGCGAACTCCAGGCGTTCAGCACCGAAACCGGTGAAAAGCTCTGGGGCTTCCAGACCGGGGCCGGCGCCAACACCACGGTCACCCCGTTCGAATACGAAGGCGAAGAGAAGATCGCCTTCTACGCCGGCGGCAACTCGCTGGCCGCGACCTCCCACGGTGAAAACTTCTGGGTCTTCTCCCTCAACGGGAAGATGAGCTCGGAGGAAGGCGAGGAAAAAGAAGGCGAAGGCACCACCCACGCCGGTGAGTCCGGCGGTGCCGAAGAAAGCACCGAAGCGGAAGCCGGCGGCGAAGGTGCCGAAGCCGGCGGCGAAGCCGAATCGGGCGAAGAAGCGGCCGAAGAAGAAGCCGCCGCGGAACCCGAAGCTGGAGGCGAAGAAGCCTCCGTGGGCGGCGCGCCGAACGCCGAAGCCGGCGAAGAAGTGTTCGCCGAAAACTGCTCGACCTGCCACGGCGCCACCGGCAAAGGTGGCAACGGCGGGCCGGACCTGACGACGATGCCGAAAGCCCAGGAACAAAAAGGCGCCGAAGAACAGGTGGCCAAAGGCGGCGGCGGCATGCCCGCCTTCGAAGGCACCCTGTCCGAAGAAGAAATCGGCAACGTCGCCGCGTACGTGGTGGAAACGATCGTCGGGAAGTAGTCCCGGCGGCCCGCTGACCGCGACCGACCAAGAACTTGGCGCCGCTCCCCCAGAAGCGACGCAAGGCAAACGACCCCGGGCCCACCCTCCCGGGGTCGTTCTGCGTCCGGGCCTAGGAGCGGCCGAGCGCGGCCTGGCTCGCCAGGTACTGGTGGACGAGGCGCACCGACATCGAGCCCTCCCCCACCGCCGAGGCGACGCGCTTGATCGAGCCGGTGCGGCCATCGCCGACGGCGAAGACGCCGGGGAGGCTCGTCTCAAGCGGCATCGACGGGCGGCCGCCGTTGATCGGGTCGACATCGAGGTGGGTGACGTCGAGTTCGCCGCCGGTCAGCAGGAACCCGTCGTCGTCCTTGGCCAGCTGGCCGTCGAGCCACTCGGTGCAGGGGTCGGCGCCGATGAAGATGAAGAGGCCGCCGACGTCGAGGTCGCGGCGCTCGCCCGCGCGCGTCTCCTCCACCACCAGCCCGGCCAACGCCACCTCGCCGTGGATCTCGCGGACCTCGGTGTGGCAGAGCACCTCGATGTTCTCGATCGACTCGATCTGCTCGACCAGGTAGTTCGACATCGAGGCGCCGAGGTCGCCGCCGCGCAGCAGCAGGAAGACCTTTTCGGCGGTGCCGGAGAGGAAGATCGACGCCTGGCCGGCCGAGTTTCCGCCGCCGACCACCGCCACCGCCCCGCTCCCGCACATCCGCGACTCGACCAGCGTCGCCGCGTAGAAGACGCCCGCGCCGTTCAGCTCCGCGCAGCCTCGCACCGGCAGCTGCCGGTAGGCGGCGCCGGTGGCGAGGACGACCGTGCGCGCCGCCAGTTCGTCGCCGCTGTCGAGGGCGACCACGTAGCGGCCGTCTTCGTGGCGGAGGCTGAGGGCGCGCTCGGGGACGGCGGTGCGCAGGCCGAAGCGGCGCGCCTGGGCGATCGCCCGCTCTGCCAGCTCGGAGCCGGAGATCCCGGCCGGGAAGCCGAGGTAGTTCTCGATCCGCGAGGAGGTGCTTGCCTGGCCGCCGAGCGCGGTCGAGTCGATCATGATCGTCGAGAGCCCCTCGGTCGCCGCGTAGACGGCCGCGCCGAGACCCCCGGGGCCGCCGCCGACGATCAGCGTGTCCCAGGATTTTTTCGCCGTCTTGTTCGGGGCGCGCAGGTTGAGCGCGGTCGCCGCCTCGAGGACCGTCGGCGCGCGCAGGATCTTCTCGCCGGTGGCGAGCATCGGCAGGTCGTCCTCGGCGAGCGGCCGGCCGTCGGGCGTCGGCGCCGTCAAGTCGGAGCCGTCGAGGTCGATGAAGCGGTGCGGCACCCGGTTGCGGGTGAGGAACTCGCGCAGCTCGCGCGTTTCCGGATCGCCGCCGTGGCCGATCAGGCGCGCGCCGCTTTCGGCTTCGATGATGATCGCCCGCCGGCTGACCAGGGCGTTGGTGATCAGGTCGCCGAGCCGGGTGTCGCGGGAGATGACGTTGCGGAGGGCGTCGCGGGTGACGAAGATCGCCTCGCCCTCCTGGGCGACGCGGGCGCTGAGAAGAGTCGGTTCGAGCGTGATCAGGTTCAGCTCGCCGGCGAACTGGCGCGCCCCGTAGCTGACCAGGACGCGCTCGTGCGGGGTATCGATCGCGTCGATGATCTCGATGCAGCCGCTGACGACGACGATCAGGTCGTAGTCGAGCTCACCGGGCGCGTAGAGGACCTCGCCGGTCTTCACCGGCACCGTGCGCCCGGCGGCGCGCAGCGTCTCCATCTGCGCGCGGTCGAGGCGCGGGTAGACGACGTCGTTCTCTTCGGCGACGGGGGTCCTGTCGATCTCGGGGCGGGGCTGTTCGGCGTCACTCATCGGTTGGAGAAATGTACGGAACTTGCCCCGCGGTCACCAGGGAGTGAGACTGTCCCCGATGCCCTGGGTCCCCGAGCTCTTCTCCGCGCCGGTCATCGCGCGGTTCGAAGCCAAGCAGCGCGGCCGGGTGGCGATCGTGCCCTATTTCGACGGGCTGGTCGCGGGCGAGGTCGACGCGCTGGTCGGCTCCTTCGTCAGCGAACCGCGGATCCAGCACCCGCTGCGCGGGCTGATCGAGGGCGAGTACGAGTTCCGCGAGTTCGTCGCCGACACCGAACGCTGGGTGCGCGAGCGCCAGGCGCGGGTCGAGGACGTCCACCGCGCGGTGCAAAAACGGCGCGGCTTCGAGGAGATCGTCGTGCACCTCGGCGGCGCCCGCGGCCCGATCGACCTCCCCCACGCGATGGTCGCCGACCACGGGCCGGACCGCAAGATCGAGGAGATCCGCGTCTACTTCAGCACCCGGCCGCTGACCGGGCGGGCGACCGAACGGGCGCCTCTGCTGAGCGGCGATCCGGGGCTGCGGCTGCCGCCGCCCGCCGCCGCGTACCTCGCCGAGGAGCACCAGCACGGCGTCGACTTCGAGCCCTGCGTCCTGGTCGAGGACGGCGACATCTGCGCGCTCGAGTACAACGCCCACCGGCCCGGCACCGACGCCCCGATCCAGGCCGGCCTCACCGTCTTCGAGCGCGACGCCGACGGCGCGCTGGCCGCGACGCGGAGCTACGACGACGTCGATCGCCGGCTCGAGGAGCGCTAGCGGGGGACGAATTGCTGGCCGCCGTCGATGTCGTAGGTGGCGCCGGTGAGAGCGGTGTTCGCCATCAGCTGGATCGCCAGCGCCGCGACGTCGTCGGGGCCGACGACGCGGCCGATCGGCAGCGTCTCGCGGAGCTCCTGGCGGCGCGCCTCGAGATCGTCGCCGAGCAGCGACGCCGACAGCGGCGTGTCGACGAACCCGGCGGCGATCAGGTTGACCCGCAGCGGCGCGACCTCGAGCGCGAGGTTGGCCGCGAGGGCGGGCAGCGCCGCGGTTGCCGCCCCGGCCAACGCCAGGCCCGGCCCCGGTCGCCTCGCCCCGGTGCCGCCCATAAAGATCAGCGCGCCGCCGTCGCGCACCCGTCCCCGCGCGAACTTGGCGACCCCGATCATCAGCATCGGATGGGAGGCGAGGCCGCGCCGCGCGGCGGCGAAGTCGATCTCGTCGAGCGGCGCGTAGTAGGGCGCGCCCGCGGTCACCAGGACGTGGTCGATCGGCCCGTCGAGCTCGGCGAAGAAGCGCTCGAGCGCCGCGTCGTCCTCGGCGTCGAAGGCCGCGGTCGAGCGTGCGCCGACCTCCTCGGCCGCCTCGCGCAGGTGGTCGGGGTTGCGCCCCGCGAGGATCACCTCGGCGCCCTCGGCCCGCGCCCGCTTCGCCGTCGCCAGCCCGATCCCGGCGCTGCCGCCGATCAGGGCCACGGTCTGGCCCCCCAGCTGGGGAGCGCCCGGCGCGGCTGGGCCAGCGGCGCTCATCCGATCGCCTTCCGGAGCTCTTTCAGCGCTTCGACGTAGATCTCGGAGAACGTCGGGAACGGTTGGATCGTGTCGGTGAGGACGGCGAGCGGCACCTGGGCACGGATCGCGAGCGTCGCCTGCTGCAGCCACTCCCCCGCCTCCGGACCGAGGGCGTAGGCGCCGGTCAGCCGCTCGCCGTCGGAGAGCAGCGTCAGGAAGCCGTTCGAGTTTTCCCAGTCGTGGGTGTAGGTGGCGGTCTTGGCGACGTCCTTCAGCTTCGCCGTGCCGCTGAACTCCGCCTCGTCGGCGCCGACCGCGCCCGCCTGCGGGTCGGTGTAGGTGACCCGCGGAACCGCGTCGTAGTTGACCGGCCGGTCCTCGCCGAGCACGTTCGAGGCGACGACCTCGCCCTCGTACTTGCCGACGTGGGTGAGCGGCCAGGCGCCGTTGACGTCGCCGATCGCCCAGACGCCGTCGGCGACCCGGAGGTGGTCGTCGACCTTCACGCCGTGCGGGTCGGCCTCGACCCCGATCGTCTCCAGCCCGATGCCCTCGACCCGGGGGCGGCGGCCGGTGGCGACGAGGATGCGGTCGCCGCGCAGCTCGCGGCCGTCGTCGAGGGCGAGCACGTAGTCGTAGTCGTCGCGGCTCGCGCCGGTCACTTTGGCGCCGAGCACCGTCTCGATCCCTTCGCGACGCAGCACCTCGCCGAGCGCTTCGCCGAGCGGCGCCGGTTCGCGGGCGAGCAGGTGCGGGGCGCCGTCGATCACCGTCGCCGAGCCGCCGAGCCGGTTCATCACCTGCGCCAGCTCAACCCCGGCCGGCCCGCCGCCGAGCACGAGCAGGTGCCGCGGCACCGCTTTCATGCTGGTCGCCTCGCGCGTTCCCCAGACGCCATCGAGCTCCCGCAGCCCCGGCACCGGCGGGACGAACGGCGCGGCGCCGTTGGCGAGGACGATATGGCGGGCGGTGTGGCGGGTGCCGTCGACCTCGACCGCGCCCGGCCCGGCGAGCTTGCCGTCGCCGCGCAGCAGCGTGATCTCGTTGTTCTTGAGCCACTTCACTTCGCCGCTATCGGTCCAGTCGTTGACCATGTAGTCGCGATAGGCGAGCGCCGCCGCGACGTCGACCTGCGCCGGCGCCGCCGCCTGCCGCGCGCCTTCGGCCGCCTCGCCCGGCCGCAGCAGGGTCTTCGACGGGACGCACGCCCAGAAGGTGCACTCGCCGCCGACCAGCTCGCGCTCGACCACCGCGACCTTCAGGCCGCCGGCGCGGAGCGCGCCCGCGCAGTGCTCCCCCGGCGAGCCGCCGCCGAGGACGATCGCGTCGAAGTCGAACTCCCCGGGGGCGCCCTCGTCGGCCCCGCTCACTGAGGCAGCTCCGAGCCGGCCGCCTCGGCGACCATGTACTTGGCGTACCAGGCGGGCCAGTTCTCGTCGGCTTCGCCGATCCGTTTCTCGTGCTCGCCATGCGCCACGGAGGCGCGTCGCATCGCCTCCGCCAGCTCCTCGGCCGATCCGTACTCAGTTGCCATCGTCTGCTCCCTCGTCGCCGTTGTCCTCGCGCCCGTCCTACCGGTTCAGCGGCCGGGCGCCCGCTTGTTGATTTCCTGCAGCAGCCAGCCGTTGCCGTCGGGGTCGCTGAAGGAGGCGAAGGAGCCGTAGTCGGCGTTCTTGGGCGCCACGCCGATCGTCCGGTTCGCGTCGCCGATGTGGTGGAAGATGCCGCCCGAGTCGTGGAAGACCTCGGAGACCTCGATCCCGAGCCCGACCAGCTCCTCGCGCGCCGCCACGATGTCGGTGACGGTCAGCTGCAGCCCCTCATAAGAGCCCGGGTCGGCGGCGGTGATCCCTTCGCCCAGGATGATCGAGCACTCCGACCCCGGCGGCGTGAACTGCACCACCCGGAAGCCGGCCTCGTCGCCGACGTAGTCGATGTCCATCCGCCAGCCGAGCTTTTCGTAGAAAGCTTTGGCCCGATCGACATCGGACACCGGCACCAACACGACCTCGAGCTTCATCTCCATCCAGCAGCTCCTTTTCGAATCTGTGGGCTTCCGTCCCACAGTAAGTCCGAGAAGCCGGGAACCAAAGTGATTTTCTCGATCAGTGCGGTGGCCCACCCGTCGCTGGACACTTTTCGTTGTCATGGGACGAAAACCGTCCACTCGCGAGCCGGCTGCTTCGCTGCAGGGTTTTGGTCCCATAGCAACCAAAACCCTGCAGCCATCGACCCGACCTCAGCCGGGCGGTGGCGGAGCGCTGGGTGGGCCGGGCGGCGGCGCGCCCGGGGCGGCGGGTGGTGGCGCGCTAGGCGGAGCCGCGCCCTCGGCACGGGTCTTCCGCCGGCGCCGATAGAGGAAGTAGCCGAGGGCGAAGAGGACGCAGCCGACGACCAGGCCGGCGACGATCGAGCCGATGACCGAGCCGGAGTCCGAGTCGGAGTCCGATTCCGCTTCCTTCGGCACGCCGGTGGAGAAGCTTTCGCCGGTCCCACTTTCGATCGCGGGCGGGACGGTTTCGCCGGTCGAGCCGGCGCCCGCGCCGCCGAGTTTGCCGCCGGCGCTTTCGCCGTTCGCGCCGTCACCCCCACCCCCCTCACCGGGGGAAGGTGCGACGCCACCGGTTTTCGCCCCACCCCCCTGACGATGCTTCCCGCTCTGACCGCTCTTCTTCGCACCCTGGGACTTCGCGCCGTGCGCACCCTTCGCCGGGAAGACCGGCGTCGGGTTCGGCGCCGGCGCCGCGCCGCCCGTCACGGGTTCCGGCAGCGGTTCGGGGGTGGGCGCCGGGGTCGGGGTCGGCTTGGGCGTCTTCGGCTTCGGCGCGCGCGGCGTGGCTTCCAGCGGCAGGTACTTCTCCGACGCCGCCACCATCACCTGTCCCGTCACCCAGACCGGCGTCTGGTCGCTCTTCGACGAGTACCGGTAATGGCCGTCGCTCGCCTGGTTGTCTTCGAGATATTCGTAGGCCGACTTGCCGCCGCGCTTGAACTGGGCCGGGTCGGCCCCCGCCGCCAGCAGTCCCTCGACCGCCCACGCCGTCGACTGCGTGTTCAGCGCGCCGTTGCCGCCGAGCCGGAAGCCGCCGCCCGGCTGCTGCACCTGCCGCAGGTAGCCGACCGCCCGCTGCGCCGCCTTCGACGTCGGCGAGAGCGCCTGCAGCACCGCGCCGGTCCCGTCGGCATTGCTCGGCGAACCCGGGACGTCGCCCCAGCCGCCGTCTTCGTTCTGCGCTTCCCGCAGCCATTCGACCGAGTCGGCGACGTTGGCGATCCCCGCCGAGCGCAGCGCCACCACCGCGTAGGCGGTCGAGTTCGGCCAGTCTTCGTAGGACCCGTCCGGCCGGCGTTTCGCCAGCAGCGCCGCGACCAGGTTGCGACCGCCGAATTCGCGCGGTTCGACCCCGGCGCCCTCGAGCGCGAGGATCGTCCGGGCAAGGTCCCCGGGGCTCTGCACCGTCGAGATTTCTTCCTGCAGATATTGGACCGGCGAGACGCCCTTGCCGCTCGTGACGTCCTGCGGGTTGATGCCCGCGGCCTCGAATCCGAGCATCGCCCAGCCGGTCATGCTCTGCCCCGATTCGGCGCCCGGCTTTTCGCCGTAGCCGCCGTCTTCGTTCTGCGCCGAGCGCAGCCAGGTGACGGCCGCCTGCGGTCCACTTCCGGTCGCCGCCTCGGCGCGCGCCGAGGCGAAGGCGCCGAGCAGGAGCACCGCGACGAGGACCGCGGCGACGCCCCCAGTCGGCAGCGAAGCGCGACGCTGCGGACGCGTGTCGAGGCCCGCATCCGCCCCATCCGAGGGCCGCGGGTCGACCTCCGTCGCCGCCCCGCTCCGGCTCCATTCGAAGCGTTCGCGGAAGCGGATTAGCATGCGGATCATCGCTGGCCCCGCGACCAGCGCGAGCACCACGTTCCCAGTCGCGTGGGCGACTTCGAACGGGACCGCGCGTCCCTCCAGGATCCAGAATCGCTCCCAGGTCAGGCTCCCACCATAGGTCGCCATCAGCGAGAAGTTGAGGATCGCGCCGTAGCCGACCGCGGCGAGGCCGCAGACCACCGCGAGCGTCCACCGTCCCACGTTGCGGCTGACGAGCGCGAGCGCCGCGCCGAGGATTCCGCAGAGCCCCCACGCCGCCATCTGCCACGGCGTCCACGGTCCCTGCCCGAACCAGAAGTTGGAGACCAGCGCGGCGAGCGCGCCGACCGCGAAGCCCGCCGCCGGGCCGAGCGCGTATCCTGCGAAGATGACGATGTCGGTGGTCGGCTTGACGTTGGGGAAGGCGGCGAAGGCGATCCGCCCGGCGATCGCGAGCGCGGCGAGCGCGGCGACGAGGGCGACGACCTGAGCGGGCGGTCGCGAGCGCTCGTACCAGGCGAACCCGCCGAGCAGGACGCCGGCGAGGATCAGGAAGCTGACCAGCTGCCAGCTCACGCCGCGCCTCCGGCGAGGAGCGTGGCGCCGTGCTCGGGAGTGACGACGCCAGGGACGTCGAGGACGCGGGCGACCTCGGTGGCGAAGTACCAGCCGCCGGAGAGGATCTCGGCGCTCGGGCCGTCGGCGATCACGACGCCGTCGCCGAGGAGGACGACGCGGTGGGCGAACTCGGCGGCGAACTCGACGTCGTGGGTGGCGATCAGGACCGCGGCGCCCTGCGCGGCGAGGCCGTCGATGAGGGCGATGAGGTCGTCCTTGCGGCCGCGGTCCATGCCGCGGGTCGGCTCGTCGAGGGCGACGAGGCCGGGGACGCCCTCACCGTCGAGGCGGCCGGCGAGGGCGATCGCGAGGGCGAGGCGCTGGCGCTCGCCGCCGGAGAGGTCGCGCGGGTCGGCGTCGATCGCGTGCTCCATGCCGACCGCGCGCAGGGCGGCGAGGCCGGGGGCGCCGGGGAGCTCGTCGCCGACGCGCTCGCGGACGAGGTAGTCGCTCGGGTTCTGGGTGAGGAGGGCCATGCGGTCGGCGACGGCGCGGCCGGCGACGGGATCGAGGAGGCCGGCGGCGGCGCGCAGCAGGGTGCTCTTGCCGGCCCCGTTGCGGCCCATCAGCGCGACCCGCTCGCCGGGGGCGACGTTGAGGTCGATGCCGCGGAGGACGTCGCGGGAGCCCTCGCCGTCGTCGAGCTCGACCCAGAGGTTGGCCGCGGCGAGGGCGGCATTTTCGCGGCGTTTGCGGAGTGCGGCGAAGCGCGAGGGACGATCGGTGGGGAGAGTTTCGCCCGCCAGGACCTTCCCCGGGTGGGGGACAGCGGTGGCGGAGGCCTCGACCGGCCACGCTCCCCGCTCTCCCAGCACCCGCCGCGCGTCGCGCACGCCGACCGGCAGCGGCTCGATCGCGGCCAGCGAGAAGAGCCGGGCCGCGGGCGTCATCAAGGTCGGGTCCGCCTCCCGCGTCCAGGCGAGGAAGTCGCGCGGCGCCCCGTCGAAGCCGATCCGCCCGTCCTCCACCGCGACCACCCGGTCGGCCGCCGCCAGGCACCGCTCGAGCCGGTGTTCGGCCAGCACGACCGCCACCCCCCACTCCTCGTTCAGCCGCCGCAGCAGCCAGATCAGCTCGTCGCCGGAGACCGGGTCGAGCTGCGAGGTCGGCTCGTCGAGCAGCACCAGCCGCGGTCGCGTCACCAGCGCCGCCGCCAACGCCACCCGCTGCAGCTCGCCCCCCGACAGCGTGTCGACGGCGCGCCCGAGCAGGTGCGGGATCGCCAGCGCCAGCGCCACCTCCTCGACCGCCCGCGCCCGGTCGCCGGGCGCGTCGCCCCGCATCTCCAGCGGCAGCTCGATCTCCGCCGCGACCGTCGTCGACACCACCTGCGTCTCCGGGTCCTGCGCCAGATAGCCGACCGCGGCGGCGAGCTCACCCGGCCCGGCGGCGATCGCGTCCATCCCGACCACCTCGACCCGCCCGCCGACCTCGCCGCCGTGGAAGTGCGGCACCAACCCGCAGGCGGCGCGCAGCAGGGTCGACTTGCCCGAGGCCGAGCGCCCCGCGAGCAGCACGAACTCGCCCGGCGCGACCTCGAGTGAGACGTCGACCAACGCCGGCGCCGTCGCGCGCGGGTAGGCGTAGGTCAGTCCCTCGACGGCGAGCGCGGGCGCCGCGCCGCGACGGATCGCGAGCTCAGACACCCTGGGCCTCCTTCAACGACGGCGGCAACCCCGTCGCCCGCACCCGCCCCGCCGAGTTCGCACTTTCCTTCGCTATTCGGCCTTTTCTGCGAACTCGCAGCGGGGCGAGCCCGCTCACGAGAACGATCGCGCAGACCGCCAGCGTCGAGGCGCCGGTCCCGATGTGGATCCGCGGATAGGCGTGGAAGTCGTCGGCGCCGACCACCTTGCCGACGATCGCCGCCGCCAACACGACTACGGCCGCCGCGTAGAAGCGCGCGTCGTGGCGACTCGGCTCGCGACGCCGCGCCCCGCGCGGGCCGCCGAGGCTGTACCCACGCAGTTCGAGCGTCGCCGCCACGTCGACCGCCCGGTCGAGAGAGCCGGCGAGGAGCCGCCGCGCCAGCGGTCCCCGCCCGACCGGCGCCGCCGCCGGCCCGCGCAGCTGCGCCGCGTCCCTCAGCCGGCCCGCGTCCGCCGCCGCCACCGGGACGAGCCGCGACACCAGGCTCGCCGTCAGCGCCGAGCGCGCCGCCACCGGCCGCAGCGCCCGCAGCACCCGGTCGGGATCGACGCAGGCCGAGTAGACCGCGAAGGCGACCATCGTCACGGCCGCCCGCAGCCCGATCGAGACGCCGGCGACGATCGCCTCCAGCGTGATGTCGACCTGGCCGAGCAGCGGCCAGTGGCCGAGCCGCGCCAGCACCGTCTCGCCGCGGTCGACGACCAGCGCGTTGACGATGACGATCAAGAGCGCCAGCCCGAGCCCCATCCGCAGCGCCGCCCGCACCGCCGAGCGCGCCCCGGCCAGCCACCCCGCCATGCACGCGGCGAGCCCCGCGGCGACCAGAACCAGAGGGTTCGAGTAGAGGAAGGCGACGACCACCAGCGCTCCCAGATAAGAGACCGCGGCGCCGACCCGGGCCTGCTGTAGCGGCCCACGACGGGGGATGTAGGCGAAGGCAGATCTCATCTCGACCCCGAGCTGAGGGGCAGCGGCGTCACCGTGCCCGCTTCGCTCGCCACCGCGAAATGGTCGCGCAGGTCGGCGGTGTCGAGGGCCGCGGCGGCGGCCTGCACGCCCGCGTCCGTCGCCCCGGTGACGAGCCAGACCGGCGGCCCTTCGAAGCGGCGCGTCGCCGCGACCAGCCCCGCGTTCGTGCCGAACGTGCGCGCCTTGTCGCCGTCTTCGTCAAGCCCGACCAGCCGTTCACTGCCCTGGGACGATTCAAATTCGGCGTAGATGCCGCTTTCCCCGGGACCCTTGTCGACCAGCCCGACTGCCGCATCGGAGCGCACCTGGGACCACGGCCCGACCAGCACCCGGATCGCCGACTTCGAGGGCGCCGACCCGCTGCCCGCGGATCCGCCGCCGCCTTCGCCGGCACCGCCCGACGCCACCTTCACCCCTTCGCCTTCGAGCGCCTTCGTCACCGTCCCGCACGCCGCCCCACCGCCCTCGCATTCGACGACGACCACCGGCGCGTGCCCTTCCCAGCCGGTCGTGAACGGCGCCGGCCAGGAGCCGACCACCGCCGGCGCGCCCTCGCTCGCCGCCCAGTTGTGGATGTCCCACCAGATCTTCTCGCCGCCTTCGAGCGGCACTTCGGCGGCGCCGGTCGGCGAGATCACCCCGTTGACCCAGAAGAACCAGTCGTACGGATGACCGCCGCGCTCGCTTTCTTCGAGGCCGTCGATCGACTTCACGTAGCCGCCGCCGTAGCGCGTTTCGATTTCGGTTTCGCCTTCCAGAAAGCGCATGACCGTGTCGGATTCGTTCGCTTCGCCTGATGCTTCGACGAGCTTCGTCGCGCCGAAGTCGCGGGTCACGGTGAGGTCGACCGACCCCACCTTGGAACCCGGGCCCAGCCCGCAGCCGGCGGCCGCGAGCGCCACTCCCAGGAGGAGCAACGCACCCGCGACCGCCGCACCGCGGCGAGGCATCAGCTACCGACGGGGCACTGCGACCCGAGGCAGACCGGAGCGGCCGCCGACGGGATGTCATCGCCCAGCCCGGCGATCAGCGCCGTCGGTTCGGTCAGCGTGATCATGACCTTGCCGTCCTTGTCGGTCGGGCCGATCGCGCCGGTCACCGCCGCGCCCTGCACCGGCCGGTGCTTGCCCTTTTCGTTGTACGCGTACACGTGGACCGCGAACGGCACGCCGGCGGTCGCCTGCTGCGGCGCGCTGACGACCAGCTCTTCCGGATACGGGTAGCTCGGCGCGAGGTCCCAGAGGATTTCGTCGCCGGCTTTGATCTTGGCCTTGTTGCCGCTCACCGCGGCGCCCTTGTGGTTGATCTTCAGGAACCAGGACGCTTTGCCCTTGGCAACGCTCTTGCCGACGCCGCAGAGCGCCAGGCCGAAGCTGAAGTGGTCGCTGATCGAGAGCGGCGCGAGCCCTTTCATCGTCTGCGCGCCCTGCGCGAGCAGCCCGAGGGCGGTGTTGCCGGGGACGCTGACGGCCTTGCCGCTGCCGCCGGTGCCGGAGCCGAAGCAGGTCGCGCCTGCGCTGGTCTTGATGGAGGCGGTCTTGGTCTTGACGAGGCCTTCGCTCAGCACTTCGTTGCCCTTGCCGACGACGCGGAGCGTCGCCTGGAAGGCGGAAGCGTTGGCGGTGAAGGCGAGCGTCAGGCAGAGCGCCAGCGCGCACGCGATTACGGTACGAAGTCGAAACGGTCTTGGCATATGAGCCACCCTTTCCTCGAGGGTCGTCTTGGCTGGCCGGGGACAGGTCTCCTGGCTCCCGGGGTTGGGACGGCGCGCCTTCCCGGGGACGGTGGGCGTCCCCAGTGGCCGACACCCCCGCTGGCGGCGTCCGCGACCTCCTCGACCCGGTCACAGTGGCGGGACCGCGCCGGTTTCGCACCGGACTTCCCTTGACCACCGACCGTATGAAAGGCCGAGTCTATTAGGCTGCCACCGCTCGGGTAACCCTTGAGCACTGGAGGTCTCTTCGTCCATGGAGGTGTGAATTGGAGCGCTCACGTTGGCGCCGCCCCTCGCCGGCCCTGGTGGTCGCCTGCCTCGCGCTCTTCGTCGCCCTCGGCGGCACGGTCCTGGCGGCGACCAAGATCGACGGCCGCACGATCAAGGTGAAGTCGCTGCCCGGCAACCGCGTGGCCGTCGCCTCCCTGCCGGGCAACCGCCTGGCGCCGGGGACGATCCCGGGCAATCGCCTGGCGCCGAAGTCGATCAAGGGCGACCAGATCGACATCACGACCCTCGGCCAGGTCCCGAGCGCCGACCACGCCACCTCCGCCGACTCCGCCCGCCGCGCCGACACCGCGACCGCCGCCGACCACGCCGCCGACGCGACCAAGATCAACGGCCGCAGCGTGGGATGCGCGGAAGGAGAGCGAGAATTCGCGGGGGCCTGCTGGGACGTCCAGGCGGATCGGACCGCCGTCGGCCTCATGGAGGCTGCGTCTCGTTGCGCGATGGAAGGCGGCGAACTGCCACAAGCAATCGCGCTTCGAGCATTCCTGGGGCAGCCCGGGGTGCTGATTGGGGCTGCGGGCGAGTGGACCAACAGCCTGGTGGAATCGGACTTGACGCACTTCGGCGCGACTGCCCTGGAAGCGAACGGCTCGTTCCTGGCGGTCGACAGCAACTCAGCACGCCAATACCGCTGCGTGACCCCGCTGCTCCACTAGCCGGCCGACACCACTACCCTGCCGCGATGCTTCGCCGAGCGGCAGCTTCCGGGGCGGCGGTTCTCGCGCTGCTCGTCTTCGCCGGCGCGGCGCACGGCTCGGCACGGCAGGTCGAACGGTTCTGGACGCCGGCACGGATGGCGGCGGCGCGGCCGCTCGAGATGACGGTCGGGCGTCGCGGGCACGCCGACGTCCACCTCGGCCCGAGGCCGCTGGTCGCCACCGCCAGCTACTCGTTGGTGCCGACGCCGGAAACGCCGCCGTTCGCCTGGAACGGCCGGCTGTTCGTCGTCCAGAACGGCGAAGAAGGCTTCTGCTCGGCGACCGCGATCGACTCGCCGTCCCGCAGCCTCGTCCTCACCGCCGGGCACTGCGTCAACACCGGGCCGGAAGGCGGCAAGCCCGGGAAGTGGTCGACCGAGCTCGAGTTCGTCCCCGGCTTCAACCTCGGCGCGGCGCCCTACGGGACCTTCGCGCTCGAAGGCACGCCGCGCGCGCTCCCCGGCTGGACCGCCGAAGGCAACCCCGACTTCGACCTCGGCGCCTTCCTCGTTGCGCCGAACGCCGAAGGGGTCCCGCTGGCCGAAGCGGTCGGCGGCGGCGCGACGATCGTCACCGACCTCGGCCGCGCCCAACGCTTCGAAACCTTCGGCTACCCCGGCGTCACCGAACGGATGCGGCTCTGTGTCTCGGGGTCGGCGGGCCAGGACCCGGTCACCTCCGGCCTCCCCGGCCCGAGCACCGTCGGCGTCCACTGCCGCTGGGCCCCGGGCGCGAGCGGCGGCGGCTGGCTGATCGACGGCGGCGAGGAGATCGACGGCCTCAACTCCTACATCGAGGTCTCCGAAAAACACCGCACCTTCGGCCCTTACTTCTCGACGAGCACCGTCGGTCGCCTCGTCGCCGGCCTCTAGCTGTCGAGCAGGTTGCGGTAGTAGCGGTAGTCGCGACGATCCGGGCGCAGGTTCGAGGCGAGCGCCAGGTGGTGCCGGGCGCGGCGTTTCTCCCCGGTCATGCTCAGCGCGCGTCCGAGGCAGAAGTGCGCGAAATCGTTGACGGGGTGGCTCTCGACCACGGCGTCGAACTCCTGCGCCGCGAGCCTGTACCGACCCGCCCGGTAGTAGGCGCGCCCGAGGGCCTCGCGGACCGAGGTCTTCTCCGGTTCGCGGCGGGCGGCCTCGGCGAGCGGCTCGGTCGCGTGCTCGTAGTCGCCGTCCTCGAGCAGCTCCATGCCGCGGCGGTAGAGCAGGTAAGTGGGCTCCGCGGCAGGTTCAGGCATCGCCAGATTGTAAAAGCCGTGGGAAGCGGGCCTGGCGACCCTTGCCGGCGAACGCGGGCTCGCCGCCGGCGAGCGACTTGAAGGAGCGCCGATCCGGTGATCAGAGGTCGAGGCGAAAGACCCAGCGACGGCCGTCGCGGTCGTCCTCGTCGCGCTCGGGGACGCGCCGGTAGCCGAGCGATTCGTAGAGCGCGTGGGCGGCGGTCTGGTACGGGCGGCTCCAGAGCGCGACCGCCTCGGCGCCGAACTCCCGCGCCAGCTCGTCGCAACCTTCGACCAACGCCCGCGCGATTCCCTGGCGGCGCGCCCGACCGGTCACCGCGAGCCGGGCGAGCTCCGCCTCGCCGGTGCCGGCGACCGAGCGCCCCGGGGCGCCGGACGGGTAGAGCGCGGCGACCCCGACCACCTCCCCGGCGTCGTCGACCGCGACGGTGAGGGCGGCCG
>DAIQOT010000161.1:0-8840 GCA_036787695.1 Solirubrobacterales bacterium
CTCTACGAGCTGGTGATGGAGCTCGAAGACCGCTACGGGATCAAGGTCTCCGAGGAGGAGGCGACGCGCATCCTGACCGTCGGCGACGCCGTCGCCTTCGTGCTGGAGCGGGCTCCTGCCTGAGCCCGACGGCACGGGTGTGGAGGATCTCGCCGGCCGCGAGGCCGTCGCCGCCCTCGCCGCGTTGATCTCCGACCTGCCGGAGGAGCTCCGCCGCCAGGCGCTGACGCACTCCTCCTGGACCGAGCGCCGGGTTGATTCCTACGAGCGCCTCGCCTTCCTCGGCGACAGCGTGCTCGGGCTCTCGGTCGCCAGCGCGCTCTACGCGCGCTTCCCCGACGTCGCCGCCGGCGGGCTGACGAAGATCCACAACCAGGCGGTCTCCGGGGTCTCGTGCGCGGCGGTCGGTCGGCTGCTCGGCGTCCCCGAGATGCTGCGCGCGAACGAGCCCGACGACGTCACCGCGGCGATCCCGGCGGAGGTGCTGCTCGACGGCGAGCGGCCGCTGCCGGAGGCGACCGAGGCGCTGATCGGGGCCTGCCACACAGCCTTCGGCTTCGAACGCGTGGCGGGCGCGGTGGCGGCGGCGTTCGAGCCGCGGATCGAACTCGCCTCGGAGACGCGGATCGACTTCAAGAGCGCCCTGCAGGAGCTGCTCGCGCGGCGCGGCGCGCGCGTCGCCTATGAGGTGACGGCGGCCACTGGCCCGCCGCACCGGCGCACGTTCGCGGTCGCGGCGTTCGTCGACTCCGAGCAGGTCGGGCAGGGCGAGGGGCGCAGCAAGAAGGCGGCCGAGCAGGTGGCCGCCGAGCAGGCATTGCGCGCGCTCGGCGGCTAAGTAAGCCGCAAATACGGCTTTTCTGGCATTTCAAAGCCGTCCGAGCGAGGCGCGACCCTGGAGATTCCAGAAGGATCAATGGCATGTATCTGAGATCGATCACGATGAAGGGCTTCAAGTCCTTCCCCGAGCGGGTGAGCCTTGAGTTCTCGCCCGGCGTCAGCGTGATCGTCGGGCCGAACGGCTCGGGCAAGAGCAACATCACCGACGCGGTGTTGTGGGCGCTGGGTGAGCAGAGCCCCGGCGCGATCCGCGGCGCCTCGATGCAGGACGTGATCTCGGCTGGCGGCAAAAACACCGGCCAGCGCCGCGAGGCCCAGGTCGAGGTCGTGATCGACAACTCCGACGGCCGCGCGCAGACCGAGTTCTCGGAGATCGCGGTGGAGCGGCGGCTCGATCGCGACGGCGACGGCGGCTACCGGCTGAACGGCGCCCGGGCGCGGCTCGCCGACGTGATCGAGGTGCTCTCCGACACCAACCTTGGCCGCGAGATGCACTCGGTGATCAGCCAGGGCCGGGTCGAGACGATCATCCACTCCAAACCGCGCGAGCGGCGCCTCCTGATCGAGGAGGCGGCGGGCCTCGGCAAGCACCGCAAACGCCGTCGGCGGGCCGAACTGAAGCTGCGCGGGACGCGCGACAACCTCGACCGCGCGCTCGACGTCGAGCGCGAGGCGCGGGCGCGGCTGCGACCGCTGAAACGGCAGGCGCAGGCGGCCGAGATCGGCGCCCGCATCGACCGCGAGGAAAACGAGCTGAAGGGTCGGATCCTCTCCGAGGAGCTGCGCTTCGGGGCCGACCGCGCGGCGGCGGCGGCGAAAGCGGCGGCCGCGGCGCGGGAGACGCGGACGAAACTCGAGGCGTCGCTGACCGAGGTCAGCAAACGGCGCTCGGCCGCCGAGGAGCGCTTCGCCGAGCGCGACCGGGCGCGGACCCAGGCCTGGGGCGTCCTGACCAAACTGCGGGCCGAGTCCGAGCGGGTCGCGGTCCGGGTCGCCGGGCTGTCGAGGTCAGAGAGCGAGGTCGAGGCGCGCCTGGAGGCGCTGCGGGCCGAGCTCGGCCCGCTGTCCCTGGATGTAAGCGGCGGCGAAGCGCCGACCCAGCGGGCGCGGCAGCTGGAGGAGGAGCTGGGCGAGATCGACGCGGGGTTGCAGGCCGCGATCAGTGGCTTGGGCACGGCGCGCTCCGACGACGCTTCGGAGACCGCCCGCGAGCACGCGCTCGGCGAGGTCCGGGCCGGTTCTGAACGGGCGATCCGCCACGCGCGCCGCGCCGAGGGCCTGCTCGGCGAGCGCCACCGGGAGAAAATGCGGCTGCGGCTGGCCGGCGGGCAGGAGCTGCTCGAGGACGTACGCGACGCGCTGGTCGCGGTCGAGCGGGTCGGCAACGCGATCCGCGCCCGGGTCGAGCGGACCGAATCGACGGTGGTCGGCAACGACGGCGACAGCGACGAGATCGCCGAGGAGCTGCGTTCCTGCACCAAGCTGGAGATGGAGTTGCAGGGCCAGATGCGGTCGGTGAGCGAAGCGCTGACCCAGGCCGAGGTCGAGGCCGCCCACCTCGGCGACCGCCGCGCCGAGGCCGAACGGGAAATGCGGGCGATCGTCGAGAAACTGGGCGAGGAGGTGCCGCCCGCCGAGTCGGCGATGACCGAGGAGGAGCGCGGCGAGATCGACCGCAAGCTCGAGCGGCTCGACCGCCGGCGCGCCCAGATCGGCCCGGTCAACCCGCTCGCCGAGCGCGAATACGAAGAGGCCTCCGATCACGTCGAACAGCTACAGGCCCAGCGCGAGGACACCGAGCGGGCGATGCGCGAGCTGGAGTCGCTGATCCGCGAAATCGACGACGAGATCGAGCGCGCCTTCGAGGAGACCTTCGAGGCGACGGCGACGAACTTCGAGGAGATGGTCGAACACCTCTTCCCCGGTGGGCGCGGCCGACTGCGTCGGGTAAGCCTGCGGGCGGTCCAGGAGGAGCAGCCGCCGGCCGCCGAGGGAGAGGAGGGCGCCGAGCCCGAGGAGCCCGATCCCGACGAGGAGGAGCGCGAAGAACGCGATGAGTTCGGGGTCGAGATCGAGGTCAACCCGGCGGGCAAGTCGACCCGCAAACTGTCGTTGATGTCGGGCGGCGAGAAGTCGCTGGTCGCGCTCGCCTTCGTCTTCGCCGTCTTCCTCGCGCGGCCGTGCCCCTTCTACATCCTCGACGAGGTCGAGGCCGCCCTCGACGACGCCAACATCGACCGCTTCCTGCAGCTGATCCGCCGCTTCTCCGACCGCGCCCAGTTCGTCATCGTCACCCACCAGAAACGCACGATGGACGCCGCCGACGTCCTCTACGGGGTGACCATGGGCGGTGACGGCGTGACCAAAGTCGTCAGCCGCAAACTCCCCCGCGAACGCACGGACGACGAAGCCGACGAGTCCGAGGGCCCGGAGACGTTGACCGCAGTCGCCTGAGTGCGTTCGCACTTTCCCGCGGTATCCGCGGGTTTCCGCGAACGCCAGGGGGTAGGGTTTCCCCGAGGAGGGGGAAATGGCGCAGCGCCATATGGATCGGATGTCGTCTTTCGACGCGTCGTTCCTGGCCAATGAGAGAGGTAACGCGCACATGGCGATCGGGGCCGTGTTGGTCTTCGACGGCTCGGCGCCGACGGAGGACGAGTTCCTCGCGCAGATCCGCTCGCGCCTGCACCTGTTGCCGCGCCTGCGCCAGCGGCTGCTGACGCCGCCGCTCGGGCTCGGCACGTCGTTCTGGGTCGACGACGAGACCTTCGACGTGCGCCGCCACCTCGGCCACGTCACGCTCCCGGCGCCGGGCACCGAGGAGGAGTTGCGGGCGCTCGCGGGGGATCTGCTCGCGCCGCCGTTCGACCGCGCCCGGCCGCTCTGGGAACTGACCTTGGTCGACGGGCTCGCCGACGAGCGCTTCGCGATCGTCTGGAAGACCCATCACGCGATGGCCGACGGCATCTCCGCGCTCGACATCGGGATGCTGCTCTTCGACGCCGACCGCGACGCCCCGCCGCCGCCTCCGGCCGAGCCGTGGCGCCCGCGTCCCACGCCTTCCAACGCCGCGCTAGCCCGTCGCGCCGCGACCGGCGTCGTCGATACCGCACGCCGCTCCGGCCGCTGGATGTCCCGCGCCGCCCGCGACCCCGCCGACGCCTCGCGCCGCGCCGGCGACGGGATCGCCGGGCTCTGGGAGGTCACCTGGAACCTCGCCCGCGCCGCGCCGAAGGTCCCGATCAACCCTGCCCGGATCGGCCCGGACCGCGAGATCGCCTGGGCCACCTTCGACCTCGCCGAGTTCAAGCAGGTCAAGAACGCCCTCGGTGGCACCGTCAATGACGTCTCGCTCGCCGTCGCCACCGGCGCCCTTCGCGCCTACCTCGCCGAACTCGGCTCCGACGAGCAACCCTCGTCCTTTAGTAGCCCTGTGGGCGACAAAAGGAAGAGGGTTGAGCTGAAGGCGCTCGTGCCGGTCTCGATCCGCACCGTCGACGAGCACGGGGAGCTCGGGAACAAACTGACCGCGATGCGGGGGCCGCTGCCGGTCGGCATCGACGACCCGGCCGAGCGCCTCGCCGTGATCTCCGCCGCGATGGACGACCTCAAGGCCTCCAAGCAACCGCTCGGCGCCGAAGCGATCTGGGGCCTCAACGACTGGTTCCGCGACTTCGCCCCGCCGGTCCTCCTCGCCCCGACCGCGGCGATCAATTTCTCGACCCGCCTCTTCAACCTGCTGGTCACCAACTTCCCCGGCCCGCAGATCCCCTTCTACTGCCGAGGCAGGGAGCTGGTCGCGATCCACCCGGTCGGCTTCCTCGCCCGCCGCCACGGCCTCGCGATCGCGATCCTCTCCTACAACGGCCGCGTCAGCTTCGGCCTGCTCGCCGACCCCGACTCGGTCCCCGGGGTCGAGAGGATCGCGGCGCACCTCGAGGTCGCGGTCGCCGAGTTGGTCGAGTGCGCCGCCGCGACGGCCCCGCCGGTAGCCTCCGCGGGCGATGGCGACCAGTTGGCAGGAGATGATCGACCTCGGTTCGCGCGAGCCCGCGAAGATCGAGCAGGCCGAAGAGGCTGAGCCCGAGCAACGCCGCGGCGGTGTCTTCCGCCGCCTCCGCGAGTCGCTCTCCAAATCGCGCCAGGCACTGCAGGAGGAGATCAGCGCCTCGGTCTTCGAGAAGATCGACGACGAAACCTGGGAACTCCTGGAGGAGGCGCTGATCCTCGCCGACGTCGGCGCGCCGACCACCGCCGCGGTGGTCGAACGGCTCGAGCACGAGGTCGACTCCGGCGCCGTCCCCGCCGAGGGCCCGGCGATCCGCGACCGCCTGATCCAGATCCTCGCCGAGGTTGCCTCGACCGCCCGCGCCAAGATCGACCTCTCGCAGGAACCCGCGGTGCTGATGATGGTCGGCGTCAACGGCACCGGCAAGACGACGACGATCGGCAAGATCGCCTGGCACCTCTCGAAAGAATTCGGCCTCTCGGTGGTGATGGGCGCCGGGGACACCTACCGCGCCGCCGCCGCCGAGCAGCTGGCGACCTGGGCCGAGCGCGCCGGCGCCGAGCTGGTCCGCGGCCAGGACGGGGCGGACCCCGGGGCGGTCGCCTACGACGCGGTCTCGGCCGCGGTCGCGCGCAAAGCCGACGTGGTGATCATCGACACCGCCGGCCGCCTCCACACCCAGGACAACCTGATGGAGGAGCTCGCCAAGGTCCGCCGCGTGATCGGCAAACTGATCCCCGACGCGCCGCACGAGACGCTGATCTCGATCGACTCGACCACCGGCCAGAACGGGCTGCGGCAGGCGAAAGTGTTCTCCGAAGCGGTCGAGGTCGACGGGGTCGTGCTGACCAAGCTCGACGGCACCGCCAAGGGCGGCATCGCGCTGGCGATCGCCTCCGAACTCGGCATCCCGGTGAAGCTGATCGGGGTGGGGGAGAAACTCGAGGACCTGCGGCCCTTCGACCCCGACGAATACGCCTCGGCGCTCCTCGCCGAGTAGCGCCAGTCGGTCGGAGTAACCTGACCTGATGTTCGACCAGCTTTCCGACCGCCTCCAGTCGACCCTCTCGGACGTCCGCTCGCGCGGCAAACTGAGCGAGGGGGACATCGACTCGGCGATGCGCGACATCCGCCTCGCGCTGCTCGAGGCCGACGTCAACTTCAAAGTCGTCAAAGCGTTCACGAAAACGCTGAAAGAACGGTGCCTGGGCGCCGAGGTGATGGACAGCCTCGACCCCGGCCAGCAGGTCGTCAAAATCGTCAACGAGGAGCTCGCCGACCTGATGGGCGGCGAGGGCGTCGACCTGCGGATGGCGGCCTCGGGGCCGACCGTGATCCTGATGGCCGGCCTGCAGGGCTCCGGTAAGACGACCGCCTGCGCGAAGCTCGCCTCGTACTTCAAAAAGCAGCGCAAAGACGTGGCGCTCGCCGCCTGCGACGTCTACCGGCCCGCCGCGGTCGAGCAGCTGGTGACGATGGGCGGCCGCGCCGGCGCCCACGTCTACGAGAAAGGCACCGACGCCGACCCGGTCGACATCGCCACCTGGGCGCTCGACCAGGCCCGCGAGGAGCGCCGCGACGTCCTGATCATCGACACCGCCGGCCGCCTCCACATCGACCAGGACCTGATGAAGGAGCTGTCGCGGATCCGCGACAAGACGAAGCCCGACGACGTGCTGCTGGTGGTCGACGCGATGACCGGCCAGGACGCGGTCGGGGTCGCCGAATCGTTTGCCGAGGCCGCCGAGTTCGACGGCGTGGTGATGACCAAGCTCGACGGCGACGCCCGCGGCGGCGCCGCGCTCTCGGTCAAGGCGGTCACCGGCAAGCCGATCATGTTCGCCTCGACCGGCGAGAAAATCGAGGACTTCGACAAGTTCCACCCGGACCGCATGGCGCAGCGGATCCTCGGCATGGGCGACGTGCTCAGCCTGATCGAGCGGGCCGAAAGCCAGGTCGACGAGGCCGAGGCCGAAGAGCTCCAGGACAAACTGAAAAAAGACCAGTTCACGCTCGAGGACTTCCTCAAGCAGATGAAACAGGTCCGCAAAATGGGACCGCTGAGCGGGATCCTCGGGATGCTGCCGGGGATGGGCGCGATGAAACAGCTGAAGAACGCGAACATCGACGAGCGTCAACTCGACCGCACCGAGGCGATCATCCTCTCGATGACCCCGGCCGAGCGCCACGATCCGCACCTGATCAAAGGCCGGCGCCGCAAACGGATCGCCGACGGCTCGGGGACGAAAGTGCAGGAGGTCCGCGCGCTGGTCAAACAGTTCGACCAGATGCGGGTGATGATGCGCTCGATGGCGAACGGCAAAATGCCGGACCCGCAGAAAATGCTGGCGATGAGCGGCCAGGCGCCGCGTCCGAAGGTTCGCAGGCGCTAGTCGCGGGCACGCGGCGCCGCCAGATCGGCGCTTGCTGTACTCTGCATCGCCCTATGGCAGTCCGAATTCGACTTAGACGAGTGGGTTCCAAGAAGAACCCCGTGTGGCGGATCGTCGTCGCCGATAAACGCAGCCCGCGTGACGGGCGCAGCATCGAGACGATCGGCCAGTACAACCCGCAGACCGATCCCTCGACGATCGTGATCGACGAGGAGCGCGCGCGCCACTGGCTCGAGCACGGCGCCCAGCCGTCGGAGACCGTCGCCGGTCTGCTCCGCACCAAGGGCATCGCCGCCCACGGCAGCTAGCCGCGGCGCCTCGGCATGACCGAGCTGCTCGAATTCTTGGTCAAGGCCCTCGTCGAGGATCCTGAGGCCGTCGAAGTCGAGGAGCTCGAGGAGGACGGCGATCTGGTCTACGAGATCAGCGTCGCCGACGGTGACCTCGGCCGCGTGATCGGCAAAGGCGGCCGCGTCGCCAACGCGATCCGGACGATCGCCAAGGCCGCCGCGGTCCGCATCGACCGCCGCGTCATCGTCGACATCCTCGATTGAGCCGGGCGGCGAGGCGCCGTGCGGCTTGACATCTTCTCCCTCTTCCCGGAGGCGTTCGACTGGCTGCAGACGCAGCGCCCGGTCCAGAACGCGCTGAAAGAAGGCAACGAGCTGCGGTTGTTCAACTACCGTGACTCAACCCCGCTGACCGGGCGCCAGGTCGATGACGCGCCCTACGGCGGCGGCGCCGGGATGGTGCTACGGGTCGACGTGATCGACGCGTCGCTGCAGGCGGCCTACGGCGAAGGGGTGCGGCCGCGGATCGTGCTGCTGACGCCGACCGGGCGGCTGCTCGACGACGAGCTCGCCGACGAACTCGTGGCCGAGCCCCACGTGGCGCTGCTCTGCGGGCGCTACGAGGGCTTCGACGAGCGCATCCACGAGCACTTCGCCGACGACGAGGTGTCGATCGGGCGCTACGTGCTGGCCGGGGGGGAGCTGCCGGCGATGGTCGTCGCCGACGTCCTCATGCGCAAGCTGCCCGGCGCGCTCGGCAACGCCAGCTCGGCCGCCGAGGACTCCTACAGCCGGGTGCTCGAGGGGATGCCGGAGTACCCGCACTACACCCGGCCGCCGGTCCACCGCGGCTGGAAAGTGCCCGACGTGCTGCTCTCCGGCGATCACGAGAAAGTCCGCGAATGGCGGCTGGAGCGCAGCCGCGAACGGGCGGCGGCGTTCGCCGAGGAGGAGCGGAAGGCCGCAAAAGACGCGGAATAGCTACCATTCGCCGACCGCGCGGATCCCCACCTGGGGCTGGGCGGTTTTTCTTCGCCCCGATCCCGAGGAACCAAGACTTCTTATGAGCTCAGTAATCGACAGCATCGAGCGCGCCCAGCTGAGGGATGGCCTGCCGTCCTTCGACTCAGGCGACCGCGTCCGCGTCCACTTCCAGGTGATCGAGGGTACCCGCAAACGTACCCAGGTCTTCGAGGGCGTCGTCCTCCGTCGCCAGGGCTCCGGCGCGCGTGAGACCTTCACCGTGCGCAAGCAGTCCTTCGGCGTCGGCGTCGAGCGGACGTTCCCGCTGCACTCGCCGAAGATCGA
>DAIQOT010000345.1:0-2523 GCA_036787695.1 Solirubrobacterales bacterium
GCACCGGTGATCATGTTCTTGACGTAGTCGGCGTGGCCCGGGCAGTCGACGTGGGCGTAGTGCCGGTTCTCGGTCTGGTACTCGACGTGGGAGGTCGCGATGGTGATGCCGCGTTCCTTCTCCTCGGGAGCGTTGTCGATCTCCTCGAAGGACTGCGCTTCTGCTCCGCCCACGGTCGAGAGGGTTTTGGTGATCGCGGCCGTCAGCGTCGTCTTGCCATGGTCGATGTGACCGATGGTGCCGACGTTCACATGCGGCTTATCGCGCTCGAATTTCTCCTTAGCCATCTCTTACCGTTTCGCCTTTCGAAGTGGTGGTTCTGTCTGGTTTAAGTGCTTGACTTTTTTGAGCGATGCCTGGCAGCGATTTTTTCCCTGCCTGCGGGCGAACCTGAGAAATATAGCCAGGTTCGACCGTTGGTGGCTGTCCGCCCCTGAATTCGCTCTACGCAGCGGCCCCAGCTGGGTCGCCAGAGCGGGACGCGACGATCTCTTCAGCGATGTTCGAGGGAACTTCCTCGTACTGCTCGAACTGCATCGTGTACGTCGCGCGGCCCTGCGTTGAGGATCGCAGATCGGTCGCGTAGCCGAACATTTCGCCGAGCGGGACGAAGGCCTGGACGGCCAGGGCGTTGCCGCGCTGGTCCTGCCCCTGCACCTTGCCGCGCCGCCGCGAAAGATCGCCGATCACGTCACCGAGGAAGTCCTCCGGGGTCACGACCTCGACCGCCATCACCGGCTCGAGGAGCACGGGGTTGGCTTTGCGGGCCGCCTCCTGGATCGCCATCGAACCGGCGATTTTGAAGGCCATCTCCGAGGAGTCGACGTCGTGGTACGACCCATCGACGAGTTCGGCTTTGACGTCGACCAGCGGGTAGCCGGCCTTGACGCCGTTCTCGAGCGCCTCGCGCATCCCCTGTTCGGCCGGGCCGATGTATTCGCCGGGGATGGTTCCGCCGCGGATTTTGTTCTCGAAGACGAAGCCCTCGCCGGGAGCCGGCTCGAGGTTGATGACGACGTGGCCGAACTGGCCGCGACCACCGGTCTGGCGGACGAAGCGGGCGACGACTTTCTCGACCCGCTTGCGAACCGTCTCGCGGTAGGCGACCTGCGGCTTGCCGACGTTCGCCTCGACTTTGAACTCGCGCAGCATCCGGTCGACGATCACCTCGAGGTGGAGCTCGCCCATCCCGTGGATCAGGGTCTGGCCCGTTTCCTCGTCGGATTCGATCCGGAAGGTCGGGTCCTCCTCGCCCAGGCGCTGGAGGGCGTTGCCCATCTTCTCCTGGTCGGCTTTCGTTTTCGGCTCGATCGCGACCGCGATCACCGTCTCCGGGAATTCGATCGACTCGAGCGCGATCGGCGCGTCGGGCGCGGCCAGCGTGTCACCGGTCGCGGTTTCTTTGAGGCCGACGCCGGCGCAGATGTCGCCCGAGTAGGCCTCCTCGATCTCCTCGCGGGAGTTCGCGTGCATCATCAGCAGGCGACCGATCCGCTCGGTGCGTCCGGTTTTGACGTTCAGCACGCGGCCGCCGGCCTGCAATTTGCCGGAGTAGACGCGGAAGTAGGTGAGTTTGCCGACGTAGGGGTCGGACATGATCTTGAACGCGAGCGCCGCGAACGGGCCGCTGTCGTCGGCCGGGCGGCTGCCCTCGGTCGGCTCGGACTCGCCTTTGGCGGGCGGGACCTCACCGGTGACCGCGGGGACCTCGAGCGGCGAAGGCAGCATCTCGATGACCGCGTCGAGCAGCGGCTGCACGCCCTTGTTCTTGAAGGACGAGCCGGCCAGGACCGGGGTGATCGTGGTCGAGAGGGTCGCCTTGCGGAGAGCCTCCTTCAGCTGCGCGACCGGAATCTCTTCTTCGCCGAGGAACGCCTCCATGATGCCTTCGTCGAAATCGGCGGCGGCTTCGACCAGCGCGGCGCGGTATTCCTCGGCTTTGTCGGCGAGGTCGTCAGGGATGTCGACGACCTCGAACTCGGTGCCGAGTTCGTCTTTCCAGACGAGCGCTTTCATCTGCACCAGGTCGACGACGCCGAGGAAGTCGCCCTCCGCGCCGATCGGCAGCTGGATCGGCACCGGGGTGGCGCCGAGGCGGTCCTTCATCGTCTCGACCGCGTTGTAGAAGTCGGCGCCGGTGCGGTCCATCTTGTTGATGTAGGCGAAGCGCGGCACGTGGTACTTGTCGGCCTGGCGCCAGACGGTCTCCGACTGCGGCTCGACGCCGGCGACGGCGTCGAAGACGGCTACCGCGCCGTCGAGCACGCGCAGGCTGCGCTCGACCTCGACCGTGAAGTCGACGTGGCCGGGCGTGTCGATGATGTTGATGCGGTGACCGTTCCACTCGCAAGCGGTCGCGGCCGAGGTGATCGTGATCCCTCGCTCCTGCTCCTGCTCCATCCAGTCCATGACCGCGGCGCCCTCGTGCACCTCGCCGATTTTGTGCGTGCGGCCCGTGTAGTAGAGGATGCGCTCGGTCGTCGTCGTCTTACCGGCGTCGATGTGCGCCATGATCCCGATGTT
>DAIQOT010000162.1:0-8810 GCA_036787695.1 Solirubrobacterales bacterium
TGCCGCGGCCTGGCCGGGCGGGGACGTCGACGCCGATCGCGCCGACGAGGGCGGCCTCGGCGGCGATCCGTTCGTAGCGGCGGCGGGTCCTGTCGGTGAAGAACCGCGCGTCCTGGAAGGTCGCGATCACCACCGACTCGCCCTGCACCGCGAAGGCTTCCTGCTCGAGTTGGCGCGAGAGCGAGAGCAGCAGGCGCTTGTCGCCGGCGAGCACGGCGCGTCGATCGGCGATCCGCTCGAAGGGCGTGCGGTCACTGTGGGGATCGGCGGAGCGCAGCGGCAACGCGGGGAGGTCTCGGCGGCGTCGGTCGGTCGGGTCCCGGGGTGGCGGGAGGGGACCGGGGCGTCCGAAGAGCCAGCCTTGGCCGAGGGTCGCCCCCATCGCCAAGGCGCGGGTGCGCTGGTCCTCGGTCTCGATCCCCTCGGCGAGGATCACCGCACCGGAGCGCTCCGACTCGGCGCGCACCGCGTTGATCACCCGCGCCGCGTCGCGGTCGGGGATCACTCCCTGGGTGAGGCCGCGGTCGAGCTTGATCACGTCTGGGGCGACGAAAGGCATCAGGCCGAGCGAGCGAGGGTCGATCCCGACGTCGTCGAGGGCGATCCGGCAGCCCCGTTCACGTAGCCAGCGGACCGCCGCCAGAACCTCGCTGGGCCGCGCGGAGAGCGCTCGCTCGGTCAGCTCGACGACCACCGAGAGGCGTCCGAGCCCGTCCTCGCCGATCCGGTCGAGCACCCCGTGGGCCTCGAGCCCGGCGGGCTCGACGTTGAGGAAGAGGAGGTCATCGCCGTCGAGGCCCGCTTCCAGCGCGCCGCGGATCGCGACGCCGCGACAGGCGCGGTCGAAGGGGCCGAGGATGCCTTCCTCGGTCGCGGCCCCGAACAGCTCGGCGGGCATCTCCAGCGGAGAGCCGACCGGGCCACGCGCCAGCGCCTCATAGCCCACGGCCCGCCCGTCGGCGAGGTCGACTATCGGCTGGTACAGCGTGCGCAGGGAGTCGCTTCGCAGGAGCCCTTCGGCAGTGTCGGTTAGAGGGCTGTGGACAGCCACGGTCCTGATATCGGCAGCCCGTCCCGGCCTCTTTACTTCTGGCGGAGTCTCATCGAGGCGCACCGGCACCGAGTAACCGGCCCGGACCGTCCGCGTATCTAGACGGACATGGACAAGTTGCGGGGATTGCTGGGTCTGATCGTGGTGATGATCGGATGGGTGTTGATCATCAAGGGGCTCACCGTTGCCATATGGCTCGGCGTGGTGGTCGCCGCGGTGCTTGTCGCGCTGTGGCTTTGGTGGCTCCGGGTCAAAGGGGATCGGGACTCGGACTGGGTGTCGACGACCCTGACCGTGGTCGCCTGGGCCAGTTGGGGAATCGCCGCCTGGGTCGGCCTTCTCCTCGCGGTCTGGATCGGCGCCTTCGCCGGGGCATTTCTCGGCCTCTGGGAATTGAACTTCGGCGATCGTTAGCGGCTCGCGGCGTTAGGTCTTCTCGGCGACCAGGGCGATCTTGCGGACGCGGCCGGAGCGCATCCAGTCGGTCCATAGCCGGTGGGCGCGGAGGAGCTCGTCGAGGGCCTGGTCTCCGATCTCGGCGGCGATCGCGTCGGCGTCACCGGTGAAGGCGTCGGTGAGGGATTCGGCGGTGGCGGCGTGGGAGTCGGTGTGGTCCTCCTGCCATGTGACGGCCAGGCCGACTCCGTCTAGGAGGGCCAGCATCTCCTCGATCGGGATCAGCCAGACGGTGTCGGCGTCGGGCATCTGGGATTGCTCCTCAGCGGTGAGGGGGAGGCCCGCTTCGAAGGTGCAGGCGAAGCGGCCGCCGGGAGGGAGGGCGCGGGAGATCTCCTCGAGGAGGGGCTCCTTGTCGGGGAACGCGAGGAGCGTCTCGAGCAGGAGCACGACGTCGAACCGGCCGCTGGGGATCGGGGGGATCCGGGCGACCTCGAAGCGGCAGGGGAGATCGGCGGCGCGCTCGCGGGCGATGTCGATGGCGTCGGCGCTGTAGTCGACCCCGAGGTAGTCGCAGCCCGTCTCCTTGGTGATGAAGCGGCCCGGTCCGCCGATGCCGCAGCAGAGGTCGAGCACTGAGACGCCGGGGGCGATGCCCGCTTGATCGGCCAGCGCGCGGATCTCGCCGGCACCCATGAAGCTCTCCTGTTCGACGAACTCGCCCGGCTCGTAGGCCGCGACCCGGGCGCGTTGAAGGGCGCTGACGAAGGGGGCGCGCTCGTCCTGCTTCACGGGGCCGATGCTAGCCGGCGGAGAATTTTCGGCGGGCCGGGAAGGATTTGGGGCGGCCGGAGTCTTAGGGGATATGGCGGCGAATTCCCCGGGTGCAGACGTACGGTCGATGCGGACGGCCGTGGCCGTCCCGCTGACGATGCTGGCGGCGCAGGTGCTGCTGATCGCGGGCCTGGCGGTCACGGCGGGACTCGACGGCAGCGGGCTCGGGCCGGCCGGCTGGGCGGTCGGGCTCGCCAGCGCCGGAGGCATGACCTTGGCGCTGGCGCGCGGGCGCACCTACTGGAGCACCTATCGATTCGGCCCGGCCGACTGGGTCACGCTCACCCGGGCCGCGCTGACGGTCGGAGTCGCGGCGCTGGTCGCGGACTCGTTCGCCGAGTCGGTGCCGGTCGCCCTGTTGGTGTCGCTCGCCGCGTTCGCGCTCGTCCTCGACCTGGTCGACGGGCAGGTCGCGCGGCGGACCGGCACGACGTCCGCGCTGGGCGCCCAGATGGACGGGGAGGTCGACGCGTTCTTGATCTTGGTGCTGAGCGTCTACGTCGCCCGCTTCGCCGGCGCCTGGGTTCTCGCGATCGGGGGCATGCGCTACGCCTTCCTCGCCGCCGGCTACGCGATGCCGTGGCTGCGGGCGGCGCTTCCGGCGCGTCAGTGGCGCAAGGTCGTCTGCGCGGCGCAGGGGGTCGTGTTGACGATCGCGGCCGCCCAGGTGCTGCCGTCGGCGGTCGAGGACGCGGCACTCGCCGCGGCGCTCGTCCTGCTGGCCGAGTCGTTCGGGCGCGACGTCTGGTGGGCATGGAGCCACCGGGACGGCGAGGCCTCCGTAGCCGAGGCCGCCGACGCCGGCGGCGGGCCGGCGCTCTTGGACGAGCAGTCCGCGGGGCCGCCGCCGGAGGGACCCGGCTCGGAGACGGGACCTGAGCCCGAGAACGGCCCGCCCTCCGGAAGCGGACCCTGGCTCCGGCGAATCCGAGCGGTCATCGCCGCGGTGCTGACGACCTTGTCCTTCCTGCTCGTCTGGGCCGTCCTCGTCGCCCCGGACCAGCCCACCTTCCTCAAGGCGGGCGCGTTCCTGCGGGTCCCGCTCGAGGGCCTCGTCATCGTCGCGATCGCGACCTTCCTGCCGGTCACCGGTCGACGGATCCTGGCGGTGCTCACCGGCCTGGCCCTCGCGCTGGTGGTCGTTCTCAAGGTCATCAACTACGAGATCTTCTCCTTGTTCTCGCGGGCGTTCGAACCGCTCGGCGACATCGGGCAGTTCGGCAACGCGCTCGAAACGCTGCGCCTCGAGCAGGGCGCCTCGCAGGCGCGGCTGATCGAGATCGGCGCCGTGGCGGGCGTCGTCGCCGCGATCGTCCTCCTGCCCCTGGCGATGCTGCGGGTGACCCGGGTCGCGGCCGACCATCGCCAACGGGCGCTGCGGGTCATCGGCGCCCTCGCCGGCGTCTGGCTGGTCCTCGGGGTGCTCGGCACGACGCTCGTCTCGCGCACGCCGGTCGCCTCGACCATCTCCGCCGGCGTCATCTTCGACACGGCGAAGATCGTGCGGGCCGAAGTGCACGACGAAGGGGTCTTCGCCAAGGAGATCAAGCACGACACCTTCCGCGACACGCCCACCAATCAACTGCTGACGGCGCTGCGCGGGAAGGACGTCCTGCTGGTCTTCGCCGAGTCCTTCGGCCGGGTCGCGCTCGAAGAATCCTCGTTCGCGCCCGAGGTCAACGAAGCGCTGGCCGAAGGGGACAAGAGGCTGGCGAGCGCCGGGTTCCACTCGCGCAGCGGCTTCCTGATCTCACCGACCTTCGGCGGCGGCAGCTGGCTCGCCCACTCGAGCCTGCAGGCGGGCCTCTGGGTGCACAACCTGCGGCGCTACGCGCAGCTCCTCCCGGAACGGCGCTTCACGCTCGCCTCCGCGTTCAACCGCGCCGGGTGGCGGACCGTCGACGAGGACGTCTCCAACAACCGCCCGTGGCCGGAAGGGAAGGCCTTCTACCACTGGGACAAAATCTACAACCGCAATCAGGTCGGCTACAAAGGCCCGACCTTCTCCTACGCGGCGATGCCCGACCAGTACATCTACTCGGCGCTGCAGCGGCAGGAGCTCGGGAAACCGCATCGCCGGCCGCTGTTCGCGGAGATCGACACGGTCTCCAGCCACCAGCCCTGGAACCGCATCCCTCAGGAAATTCCCTGGGACAAAGTCGGCAACGGCTCGATCTACAACCACCTCTCCAACCACTACGAACGCGAGTCGTTCCTGTCGTTCTGGGACAACCCCGAAAAGGTGCAGGCGGGCTACGGCAAAACGATCGTCTACACGATGAACACCCTCACCAAGTTCATCCAGCACTACGGGAAGAAGAACCTCGTGGTGATCGAGCTCGGCGACCATCAGCCGCGCAACCCGGTCACCGGCGAACTGGCCGGCCACCAGGTGCCGGTCTCGATCATCTCCCACGACCCGAAGGTGTTGAAGGCGATCGAAGGCTGGGGCTGGAATCCCGGCCTCAAACCGCGCAAAGACGCGCCGGTCTGGCCGATGAGCGGCTTCCGCAACCGGTTCTTCAGGGCCTTCGACTCGAACCCGGCGGGCCGGTAGCGCGTAGGCCCGTATATGTCTGCGTCCGTCACTCCCGAGCCCCCGCCGCGTCGGCGGCTGGCCGGCCTCGATGGCGTGCGCGGCCTGGCCGCGCTCTACGTCGTCATCTACCACGTCTCGCTGCGCGCGTTCCCCGGCTACCCGAGCGCGGGGGCGCCGTTCTGGGTCGGCTGGTTCTCCTACGGGCAGTTCGCGGTCCTCGTCTTCATCGTCCTGTCCGGCTTCTCGCTCGCGCTGGCGCCGGCGCGGGACGGGTGGCGGCTCGACGGGATCGCCGCCTATGCCCGCCGGCGCGCGCGGCGCATCCTGCCTCCGTACTGGGCCGCGCTCGCCTTCAGCCTCGCGGTGGCGTGGCTGATCGTGCCCCAACCGCGGAGCGGCGTGCCGGACCTGGCCTCGGTCCTGGTGAACGGCCTGTTGGTGCAGAACATCGTCGGCGCGCCCAGCCCCAACACGGCGTTCTGGTCGATCGCCGTCGAGGTCCAGCTCTACGTCCTGTTGCCGGTGCTGCTGCTGATGATCAGGCGGCGGGGCGCGCTCGCGATGGTCGCCACCGTGACGCTCGTCGTCGTGGCGGTCGGGATCGTCGGGCCGCACGTCGCCCGTCTCGACACCTTCGTGATCGAATCCGCGCCACAGCTCGCCGCGCTGTTCGCGGTCGGCATCGCCGGCGCGGGCATCGTCGCCGCGGGCGCCCGGAGGTCCTGGCCGTGGCCGTGGCTGGCGCTCGCCGCCGCGGCGCCGGTCTTCGCGACGATCGCCTGGCAGGGCTCTGCCTGGGCCTTCGATCGCCTGTATTGGATCGACCTGGCGCTGGCGCCGGCGATCGCGTTCCTGCTCATCGGCCTCGCCACCGGGCGCCCGGCGCCGCTCCTGCGGCTGCTCGACTCACGCCCGATCCACGGCCTCGGCTCGTCCTCCTACAGCCTCTACCTGACGCACGCCCCGATCATCGCGATCGTCTACGAGCTGTTCGTCGCCCATTGGCTCCACCCAGGCACCGCCGCCTTCTTCGTGTCGCTCGCCATCGTGCTGCCGCTGACGATCGCGTTCGCGCGGGCGTTCGCGTCGGTCTTCGAGCGGGGTTACTTCCAGCGTCGCCGCCCGTCCGCGGCTCCGTCGCCGGTCCCGTCCCCAGCCCTCGGGCGAGCGGTCCCGCGTGAAGGGGTCGTGGCGGGATGACGAGGAAGCTGTCGCACTGGGGCCGCGTCATCGGGCCCGCCGCGGTGCTCGCCGTGGTGATGCCGTTCTTGGCCTGGCGGCTGGGCACCGGGCCGTTCGTCGAAGGCGTGCGCTCGGTCAACGGCACGGCGCTGGCCGCCGCGATGGGCATCGGCGTGCTGACGACGCTGTGCTGCGCGTGGCGGTGGAGGACGGTGGCGCGGGCTCTCGACGTCGAGCTCTCGCTGGGAACCGCGGTCGCCGCGTACTACCGATCGATCTTCATCAACGTCACCGTCCCGGGTGGCGTCGTCGGCGACGTCCATCGCGGGCTCAGCCACGGCCACGACACCCGCAAGGTCGGGCTCGCCCTCAGGGCCGTCGCCTGGGAGCGCTTGGCCGGGCAGGTCGTGCAGATCATCCTCACCGTGATCGTGCTGCTGGCGCTGCCGTCGCCGGTCCACGCGGCGATGCCGCTGGTGGCGCTCGGGCTCGTCGTCGCCGTGCTCGTCCTCCTGCTCGTGGCGAGGCTGCGACCGGGCGGCGCCTCGGCGTTCGCGCGGGTGCGCGACGCCGTCGTCGCCGACGTCCGCGGCGCGCTGCTCGCCCGGGGCGCGCGGCTCGGCGTCGCGCTCGCCTCGGCGCTGATCGTCGCCGGCCACGCGCTCACCTTCGTGATCGCCGCGCACGCCGCCGGCACCACCGCTTCGCTTTCCCGGATGCTGCCGATAGCGTTGCTGGCGATGATGGCGATGACGCTTCCGAACGTCGCCGGATGGGGCCCGCGCGAGGGCGTGACGGCCTGGGCCTTCGGCGCGGCCGGCCTCGGCGCCGGGGCGGGCGTCACGACCTCGGTCGTCTACGGCGTGATGGCGATCGTCGCGGCACTGCCCGGCGCCGCGGTCCTGCTCGTCGTCTGGTTCCGGTCCGCCCGGCTTCCCGCGCGCAAGCGGTCGGAGCGCCTGCCGCTCGAGGAGGGAGCGGCGCATGCCTGAGCGTCCCTACATCCTGCTGAGCTGCGCCCTGTCGATCGACGGCTACCTCGGCAGCGCGGCGCCGCGGCGGCTCGAGCTCTCCAACGACGCCGACTTCGACCGGGTCGACGAAGTGCGCGCCTCCTCCGACGCGATCCTGGTCGGCGCCGCAACGGTCCGGCTCGACAACCCGCGGTTGCTGGTGCGCTCGCCGGACCGCCGCGAGGAGCGGGCGGCCCGTGGGCTGCCGCCGTCGCCGATGAAGGTGACGATGACCGAGCGGATGGGCCTAGACCCCGGTGCCGACTTCTTCACCGCCGGCGACACCGAGAAGCTCGTCTACTGCGCGAGCCCCAGCGTGGTCGACGCCCGCTCGCGGCTCGGGACGGCGGCGACCGTCGTCGACGGCGGCCGCCAGGTGAAGATGCGCCGGCTCACCGAAGACCTCGGCGAGCGCGGCGTCGGGCGGCTGATGGTCGAGGGCGGGGGGAAGGTCCACACCCAGTTCCTGACCGAGGACCTCGTCGACGAGCTGCAGTTGGTCGTCGCCCCATTCTTCGTCGGCGACTCCCGGGCGACGCGCTTCGTCAGCGACGGGCGCTTCCCCTGGAACCCCGACCGCCGCGCGCGGCTCGCCGAGGTCCGCCAGATCGGCGACGTGGTGCTGCTCCGCTACGCGCTCTCGTCGCGCTTCGAGAGCGACTGATGGCGACGACCGCGACGCTGCCCCCGGCGACGATCCGCACCCAGGTCCCGCTGCCGCTCCGCTTTCCCGACGGCTATACGAGCCTCGCCCGCGCCTTCACCTTCGACGGCCTCGCCGACGGCCGCGAGCACCTCGCCTTCGGCCTCGGCGATCGGGACGCCCCGGTCACCTCGACCGAGAGCCTGAGGGAGCCGCTGGTCCGGCCGCACAGCGAGTGCCTCACCGGCGACGTCTTCGGCAGCCAGCGGTGTGACTGCGGCGCGCAGCTGCGTGAGGCGGTCGAGCGGATCACCGACTCCGGCGGCTACCTGTTGTACCTGCGGCAGGAGGGACGTGGCATCGGCCTCTATCCCAAGCTCGACGCCTACGCGCTGCAGGACGCCGGGTTGGACACCTACGAGGCCAACCTCGCCCTGGGCCACCGCGAGGACGAGCGCAGCTACCTCGTCGCCGCGCAGATGCTCCGCGCGCTCGGCGCCACCCGCGTCGCCCTGCTCTCCAACAACCCCGACAAGGCCGGTCAGCTCGACGGCTACGGGGTGACGGTGACCGAGCGGGTGCCGACCGGCGTCCACCTCTCCGCCGCCAACGCCCGCTACCTGGCGACGAAGGCGCACCACGGCGGCCACACCCTCGACGTCCCACCGCCGACCGGCTGAGCCCACGGCCACGAGCGGCCACCCGCGGTGAGTTCGCACTTTCCCGCGCATACCGCGGGTTTCTGCGAACTCATTGGGGGAGGTCGTCGGCTCAGGGGAGGATGAGGAGGTCGGCGTGACCGACGGCGACGGTGAGGTTCCCGGCGCTCGCTTGGTCGAGGCGGCGGCGGGCGTAGGGCTCGCACTCGGCTGACAGCTCGGGGTCCTGTTCGCGGGCGGCGCCTACCCAGCCGGTGAACCACTCGGCGGCCAGGGCGGAGTGCGTGGGGCCGAGGCGCCAGGGGCTGGGGGAGACGAGGACCTCGGCGCCCAATCGGCGGAACGCTTGGGCGGCGAAGTCGGCGGCGTCCGGCCCGAGCAGCGCGCCGCGCTCCGTCATGCGCCGTTGATGCGCGTCGAAGGCAGCCGCGACGCGGTGGTCGAGAGGGTCCGCGGGGATGAGCTCGACGCTGCCGATGACCGAGAGCGTCAG
>DAIQOT010000346.1:0-2511 GCA_036787695.1 Solirubrobacterales bacterium
CTGGAAAATGAGTTCGCAGAAACCCACGCTATGCGTAGGAAAGTGCGAACTCACCGGGTGGAGGGCCGGAGGAACCGTGACGTTCCATGGATCTTCGTTACGGATCAGTGACTTCGTGAAGGATCCAACGCCTTCGAGACAGACCGAGCGCTGCTCCTCGCCGGACGCGCACAACGCGGCGCTCGGTGTGGCGCCGTAAGGGCGAGCCTGGACGAACCTCCCCGCTGTTGTGAGGGAAGGCTCGCCCTTACGGCGCTCCGGAGCACCCTCGCCCTCAACGACGAAGGGCCGCCTGGTGGCGGCCCTTCGCGTTACGGCTTGTCGGCGTCGCCTATTTGGTGGCGGCGTCGTCGCCTGAGGTCGACTCGATCTCCTGGGCGAGCTCCTCGAGCTCCTCCGCGAAGGAGAGGCCGAAGCCCTCGACCGGGGCCTCGACGCCGTCGACGCCGAGTTCCGCCGCGAGGTCGTCGTCCTCGAGCAGGTCGTCGTCGGTCGGCGGCTCGATCGCCACGGCCGGTTCGATCGCCACCGTGCGGTAGTGCTTCAGCCCGGTTGCCGCGGGGATCAGCTTGCCGATGATGACGTTCTCCTTGAGCCCGACCAGGCGGTCGCGTTTGCCCTCGAGAGCGGCGTCGGTGAGCACCTTGGTGGTCTCCTGGAAGGAGGCCGCCGAGAGGAAGGACTCCGTCGCGAGCGAGGCCTTGGTGATCCCGAGGATGACCTCCTCGGCTTTGGACGGCGTGCCGCCTTCTTCCTTGGTCTTCTTGTTGAGCCGTTTGAGCGAGCCGCGATCCTCCAGCTGACCGGGAAGCAGGCTGGTCGAGCCTTTGGTCTCGATCCGCGACTTCCTCAGCATCTGGCGGGCGATCAACTCGATGTGCTTGTCGTTGATGTCCACGCCCTGGGCGCCGTAGACCTTCTGCACCTCGGCGACCAGGTAGAGCTCGACCGCGGTGCGGCCTCGGATCGACAGCAGGTCGGCCGGGTACAGCGAGCCCTCGTTGAGCTGCTGGCCGACTTCGACTTTCTCCCCGTCGGTGACGTGGAGACGGGTCCGCAGCGGGAACGAGTAGCTCTGCTCCTCGCCGTCGGCCTGGGTGACGACCACTTTCAGCGCTTTGTCGGTTTCTTCGATCGACGCTTTACCGGCGGCCTCGACCATCTGGGCGAGCCCCTTCGGTTTACGCGCCTCGAAGAGCTCGACGATCCGCGGCAGACCCTGCGTGATGTCCTGCCCGGCGACACCGCCGGTGTGGAACGTACGCATGGTCAGCTGGGTGCCAGGCTCGCCGATCGACTGGGCGGCGATGATGCCTACCGCGTCGCCGATGTTGACGAGCTTGCCCGTCGCCGGAGCGACTCCGTAACACGCCCGGCACACACCGCTTTCCGCCTCGCACTTGAGGGTCGAGCGGACCGGGATCATGACCTCCTCGTCCTCGCCGAACGCCTCGAGAATCTGCTCGACGTCGGCTTTGGTGATCAGCTGGTTGCGTTTGAGCAACTCGCGACCGCGGCTGGTCTCGAATTTTTTCGCGGCCAGTCGCCCGTAGAGATTGTCGTTGACCGAGCCGTCCACCTTGTGGAGGGCGAGCTCGACGTGTTCTTTGGTTTTGCAGTCCTCATCGCGGACGATGACGTCCTGGGCGACGTCGACCAGACGACGCGTCAGGTAGCCGGAGTCGGCCGTCCTCAACGCCGTGTCGGCGAGACCCTTTCGGGCACCGTGGGTGGAGATGAAGTACTCGAGAACCGACAGCCCCTCCATGAAGTTGGCTTTGATCGGCCGCTCGATGATCTCCCCTTTCGGGTTGGCCATCAGACCGCGCATCCCGGCCAGCTGACGGATCTGTTTGAACGATCCGCGCGCTCCCGAGTCAGCCATCATGAAGATGGGGTTCAGCTCGTCGAGGTTGTCTTCCATCGCTTTCGCGACCTCGTCGGTGGCCTGGTTCCATTTGGCGGTCACCGCTTCGTGACGCTCCTCGGCGGTGATGTAACCGTCGTCGTACTGCCCGACGATCGCTTCCGTCTCCTTCTCGTAACGATCGAGAATTTCGGCCTTCTCGGGAGGCGAGATGACGTTGTTCTTGGAGACGGTGATGCCCGCCTTGGACGCGTATTTGAACCCGAGGTCCTTGAAGGCATCGAGAACCTGCGAGACCACCGGGGCGCCGTATGAGACGACGAGCTCGGAGACCATCGCGTTGATGTCCTTCTTTTTCAGCGAGGCGTTGTTGAACACGAACGTGCTGGGGTCGAATTCGCCTTCCAGCGCGTCGGCCAGCGACCGTTCGATCGTCTCGTTGAAGATGATCCGCCCGACCGTGGTCAGGAAGTGTTCGCCGTTGCCACCGCGGTACTCGGCCTGGTCCTGCAGTTTGCAGCCGCCGTTCTCGTAGACGAGTTCGGCCTCCTGCGAGGAGCGGAACACTTTGCGCGCACCGGAGCCGTTGTGGCTCCGACCCGACTCCGGGTCCTCTTCTTTGGCTTTCAGCTCGGTCGCGTTCG
>DAIQOT010000031.1:0-24692 GCA_036787695.1 Solirubrobacterales bacterium
CACAGACTCCATTCGCGATGTCATCGCCTTCCCGAAAACCACCAGCGCCCAGGAGCGGCGCAGGAACCAGCTGAGCAGCGCCGCCCCCAGTACCAGCAGCGGCGAGGGGGTGATGCGCAGCAGGCTCGTCAGGCCATTGACGCTGCCGCGGATCGCGACCGGGGCGTCGGCGGGGACGAAGGAGGCGACGGAGTCGCGCTGGCCGGCCGAGATCAGCGGCCCCATCTGGGTCGACTCGTCGAGCGGGTCGCCGACCTTGATCCCTTCGACCACCGGCGCCATCGCCGCGAGGAAGTCATCGAGGACCGCCTCCTCGACGAGGATCCGCGAGCGGGCGCAGCAGTCCTGGCCGGCGTTGTCGAAGACCGCCCAGGGCGCCGCGGCCGCGGCCGCCTCGACATCGGCATCGGCGAAGACGACGTTCGCCGACTTGCCGCCGAGCTCCAGCGTCACCCGCTTGATCATCTCCGCCGCGCCGCGGGCGATCCCGCGGCCGACCTCGGTCGAACCGGTGAAGGCGATCTTGGCGACGTCTGGGTGCTCGACCAGCCGCTGCCCGCAGACCCGGCCGGGGCCGACGACCACATTCAGGACGCCCTCCGGGATCCCCGCCTCGAGCGCGATCCGCTCCAGCTCGACCGCGGTCAGCGGCGTCAGCTCGGCCGGCTTCAGCACGATCGTGTTGCCGGCGGCGAGCGCCGGGGCGACCTTCCAGGAGGCGATCGTCAGCGGGAAGTTCCAAGGGACGATCAGCCCGACCACGCCGAGCGGCTCGCGGAAGGTCATGTCGACGCCGCCGGCGACCGGGATCGTCTTGCCGAGCAGCCGCTCCGGCGCCCCCGCGTAATAGCGGAAGGTGTCGATCGCCATCCCGATCTCGCCGCGCGCGCTGCCGATCGGCTTGCCCGCGTTCCGCGCCTCGAGCCGTGCCAGCTGCTCGTGTTCAGCCGCGAGCGCGTCGGCGAGGCGGTGCATCAGAGTGCCACGGCTCCCAGGAGTGATGTCACGCCAAGCTGGAAAAGCGGCTTTGGCCTTCGCGACCGCGGCGTCGGTCTCCTCGACCCCTGCCTGCGGGATCTCCGCCATCGGCTTCGCGGTGGCGGGCTCGATCACGGCGAGCGTGTTCACGCCGCCTCCTCGTGCTCCGCGACGCCGGCGTCCTGTGGAGCGTCGCTCTCGCTATCCGAGAGTAAGTCTCCACGCGCCGCCTCGACCAGTGCCGGGATGATCCCGCTCGTCTCGTCCTCCTCCGGGTGCCACACCACGCCGAGGGCGAAGCGGCGGTCGGGAAGCTCGATCGCCTCGACGATGTCGTCGTCGACCGACCAGCCGCTGACGGTCAGACCGTCGCCCACCTTCGCCACCCCCTGGTGGTGGTGCGACATGACGAGCAGCCCGTCGGTCCCGGCGGCCCCGCAGGCGAGCGTCCCCTCCGCCAGCCGCACGTGGTGGGTGCCGAAGGTCCCGGCGGTCGAGCGGTGGCGGCCGTCGCCGATCGACTCGGGCAGGTGCTGGTCGAGCGTCCCGCCCATCGCCACGTTGATCAGCTGCATGCCGCGGCAGATCCCCAGCACCGGGATGTCGCGCTCAAGGGCCCGCCGGGTCAGCGCCAGCTCGAAGGCGTCGCGCTCGGGCCAGGTCCCCTTCGTCTCCGGGTGCGGCTCCTCGCCGTAGCTCGCCGGGTCGATGTCGGCGCCGCCCGCGAGCAGTAGCCCGTCGACCCGGTCGAGCAGCACGTCGGGTTCACGCACCGCGACCTCGTCGGGCGGCAGCACCAGCGCGATCGCCCCCGCCCGTTGCAGCGCCCGCACGTAGTTGCGCGGTGCCAGCGCCACCTCGTAGCCGTCCCAGACCCCCCAGGACACCCGCTCGACCGCGGCGCAGATACCGATCACCGGGGGCGTCAAGTGGTTACGCCCCATAAATGTTCGTTGCGAGATCGAGCCGGCTTATGACCACCGGCGATCACCGTCTCGATCTCTCCACTCACAACCGCTCGAACCCTCGGAAGCGCTCCCAGTCGGTCACCGCCGCCTCGAAGGCGTCGATCTCCACCTTCGCCCGGTTCAGGTAGTGCTCGACCACCTCGCCGCCGAAGGCGTCGGCGGCCACCTCGCTCGCCGCGAAGGCGTCGCGCGCGTCGTAGATGTTGTGCGGCACCCGCGGCTTGTCGGAGGCGTAGGCGTTGCCCTCGAAGGCCGGCTCGAGCGGCAGTTCGTTGTCGATCCCGTGCAGTCCGGCGGCGATCATCGCGCTCAGCGCGAGGTAGGGATTGACGTCGGCCCCCGGCAGCCGGTTCTCCACCCGCAGCCCCTCGCCGTGGCCGACCACCCGCAGCGAGCAGGTGCGGTTGTCCTTGCCCCAGGCGATCGCGGTCGGCGCGAACGAGCCGGCGGAGAAGCGTTTGTAGGAGTTGACGTGCGGCGCGTAGAGCAGCGTCAGGTCCTTCATGCAGGCGATCTGGCCGGCGACGAAGCTCTCGAACAGCCCCTGGTCCCCGGCGAAGGCGTTGCCGCCGTCGGCGTTCGCCAGCGAGCAGTGGATGTGGCACGAGTTGCCCTCGCGCTCGTTGAACTTCGCCATGAAGGTGATCGACATCTCCTCCTGGGCGGCGATCTCCTTGGCGCCGTTCTTGTAGACGGCGTGGTTGTCGGCGCTCAGCAGCGCCGTCTCGTAGCGGAAGTTGACCTCGTGCTGGCCGAGGTTGCACTCCCCCTTCGAGTTCTCCACCGTCAGCCCGGCCCCGCCCATCTCGTTGCGGATCCGCCGGATCAGCGGCTCGACCCGCGCGGTCCCCAGCAGCGAGTAGTCGATGTTGTAGAGGTTGGCCGGCTCGAGGTCGTGGAAGCCCTTCTTCCAGGCGCTCTCGTAGGTGTCGCGGAAGACGATGAACTCGAGCTCGGTCGCGGCGTTGGCGCTCATCCCGCGTTTCTCCAGGCGCTCCAGCTGCTTGCGCAGGATCTGCCGCGGCGAGGCGGCGACTTCGCGTCCGTCGGCCCACTGCAGGTCGGCGATCACCATCGCCGTGCCCGGCAGCCAGGGCACCATCCGCAGCGTCGAGAGGTCGGGGACCATCTCGAAGTCCCCGTAGCCGGTCTCCCACGAGGACATCGCGTAGCCGCCGACCGTTTCCATGTCGACGTCGACCGCGAGCAGGTAGTTGCAGCCCTCGGCGCCGTGCTCGAGCACCTCGCTGAGGAAGTGCCCCGCGGTCAGCCGCTTGCCCTGCAGGCGGCCCTCCATGTCGGCGATCGCCAGGAGCACGGTGTCGACCGTGCCCTCGGCGACCGCCTTTTCGAGCTCTTCGACGGTCACCCGCGGAACACTACGGAGCCGAGGTCAGCGGGTCGGGGCTCTCGCCCAGCGCTTCCTCGATGTCGACCTCGCGGACCTGCCCGGTGAAGTGGTGGCGGGCGCTGATGAACCAGGTCAGCGTCGCCCCGATCAGCACGATCGCCACCGCGATCGGCGCGTAGTTGAACGCCTCCCAGCTGAAGTCCTTGTGGAAGGGGACCGCTTCCGGCACGAACGGCAGGCAGAAGATGATCGCGATCAGGATCACCCAGATCGTCGCGAAGCTGTTCATCCACTTGTACTTCTTGCCGTTGTTCCAGGGCCCCGGTTCGAAGTCGTCGCCTTTGCGCCAACGCAGGTAGATCGGGATCACGTAGGCGATGTAGAGCCCGATCACGCAGACCGAGGTGACCGCGAAGAAGGCGAACGGGACGGCGACGCCGCCGGACTTCCCCTTCAGCGCCGGCAGGGTGATGATCAGCGCCAGCGTCGCCATCAGCAGCACCGCGTAGATTGGCACCCTCTGGCTGTTGACCCGGGAGATTTTCGCCGAGGCCCGTTTGCCGAAGGCGTTGTCGCGGGAGAAGGCGTAACACATGCGCGAGGCGCTGGTGAGGCAGGCGGCGCCGCAGAAGAGCTGGCCCGCGGTGGAGATGATGAGGACGAACTTGCCCCAGCCGCTGCCGAGCGCTTCGACCAGCAGGAGCGGCGCGAAGCCTTCCGCTTCGTTGGCCGCGCCGACGTTCTTGATCGCGAAGGTGATCGCCAGCAGGACGACCCAGCCGATCACCGCCGAGTAGAAGATCGATCTCCAGACGCCCTTCGCCGCCGCGGTCGAGGCCCCATGCGTCTCCTCGGATATGTGGGCCGAGGCGTCGAAGCCGGTGATCGTGTACTGGGTCAGCAGGAAGCCGAGCGGCAGGACGTAGAACCAGTACATGCCACCGCCGAAGCCGCTGTTGTTGATCCGGTGGCTGAAGACGAAGCTGAAGCTCTGGTGGCCGCTGGGGACGACGATCAGGACGATCACGATCGCGGCGACGCCGAGCACGTGCCACCACACCGAGACCGCGTTGATTTTCGACAGCAGGTGGGTGTTGCGGGCGTTGATGATGATGTGGACCGCGAGGATGATCACGAAGAGCAGGAAGACCTCCTGCAGGACGTGCGCTTCGTCGGCGAAGTTGATGCCGAAGATGTCGACTTCGTAGAGGCCGAGGATCACGTTGAGGAAGGTCGCCGCCGCGTAGTCGACCGAGGCGACCACGGCGACCAGGCCGATGAAGTTGAACCAGCCGGTGAACCAGGCCCAGACCGGCCCGCCCAGGCGCCCGGCCCACCAGTAGATCCCGCCGGCCGTCGGATAGGTCGAGACCAGCTCCGACATGCAGAAGCCGATGATCAGGATCGGGATCGAGATCAGCGGCCAGCCGATCGAGATCGCGATCGGGCCGCCGTTGTTCCAGGCCTGGCCGTAGGTGGTGAAGCAGCCGGCCAGGACCGAGATGATCGTGAAGGAGATCGCGAAGTTGGAGAACCCGCTCCAGGCGCGATTCAGCGACTGTTTGTAACCGAGTTCGGCGAGGCGTTTCTCGTCGCTGTCGTGGATCGGGGCACTGCTGCTCTCCATGGATCCTCTCCTGTGGTCGCGCCGCTTGCGATAAAAGGTGTGCTGAACCGACCTAACTGCTCCCGGGCGAGACTAATCTTGCGTTCGGGATCGTGTCAATGCCAACTTGGAGAATTTTCTCCGTCGACCTTTGGCCCTGCCGGCAGACACCGTGGAGAGATTGGAAGCGCAGCTCGGCTCCGCCGAAGGTGAGCCGACCGTGCTCGGAGGCGGGATCACCAACCACAACTTCCGCGCCCGGTTCGGCGGTCGCGAGGTCGTCGTGCGCCTGCCGGGGAACGACACCGAGTTGCTCGGCTCCGACCGCTCGGGCGAGCGCCAGGCCAACAGCCTCGCCGCGGCGGCCGGGATCGCGCCGGCGGTCCTCGCCCACCTCGAGGACCCGGTCGTCCTCGTCACCGCCTTCGTCGAGGGGCCGACGATGGAGGCCCCGGAACTGCGCGAGCCGGGGGCGCTGGCGGAGGTCGGGGCGGCGCTCCGTCGGGTCCACGGCTGCGGCGAGATCGACGCCCGCTTCGACGCCTTCCGCCTGGTCGAGGACTACGCGGCGGCGACCCGCGCCCGTGGCGGCACCGTCCCCGACGCCTACGAGCACGCACACGCGGCGGCGGCGCGAATCGAGTCGGCGCCCGCCTTCACGGGCGAGCCGGTCGTCCTCTGCCACGACGACCTCCTCCCCGCCAACTTCATCGACACGCCCGACGGGATCCGGCTCGTCGACTGGGAGTACGCGGGGATGGGCAACCGCTGGTTCGACCTCGGCAACTTCGCCGTCAACAACGAGCTCGGCCCGGCCGAGGAGGAGGCTTTCGTGACCGCATACCTGGACGCCGAGCCGGCGCCCGCCGACCTGGCGGCGCTGCGCCTGATGCGCCTGATGTCCGACTTCCGCGAGGCGATGTGGGGAGTGGTCCAGGTGGCGATCTCCGACCTCGACTTCGACTTCGCCGGGTACGCGGCCAAGCACTTCGACCGCCTGCTGGCGGCGATCGACGGCGACGGCTTCGAGGCCCTGCTGGAGGACGCTCATGCCGCGCGCTGAGCTGCCCGACTCGGCCCGCTGCGTGATCATCGGCGGCGGCGTCGGCGGCACCTCGCTCGCCTACCACCTCGCCGAGCTGGGCTGGGACGACGTCGTCCTCGTCGACCGCGATCAGCTCACCTCGGGCTCGACCTTCCACTCGGCGGGACTGGTCGGGCAGCTGCGCGGCTCGGTCTCGCTGACCAAGATGATGATGCACTCGGTCGACCTCTACCGGCGGATCGGCGCCGAGTCCGACTTCGACCCCGGCTGGACCGAGTGCGGCGGGATCCGGCTCGCCTCGACCGAGGAGCGGATGGAGGAGCTGCGCCGCCAGGCGGGCTGGGCAAAGACCTTCGGGCTGCCGCTCGAGCTGATCTCGGCCGAGGAGGCGAAGGAGCTCTTCCCGCTGATGTCGACGGAGGGCGTGCTCGGCGCGGCCTGGCTGCCGACCGACGGCTACATCGACCCCTCGCAGCTGACCTACGCGCTCGCCGACGGCGCGCGGCGCGGCGGCTGCCGGATCTTCACCAACACGCGGGTGACCGGGATCGACGTGGTGGACGGGCGGGTGCGCGGGGTGCGGACCGAGAAAGGCGACATCGCCGCCGAGGTCGTCGTCGACGCGGGCGGCATGTTCGCCGCCGAGATCGCGCGGATGGCGGGCGTCCGCGTGCCGCTGCTGCCGATGTCCCACCAGTACCTGGTGACGCAGCCGCTCGACGCCGTGCGTGAGGCCCGCATCGCCGCCGGCGCGGCGCGTTCGCAGGAACCCGCGGATAGCGCGGGAAACCGCGAACGCACTCGGGGGAACCTGCCGACGTTGCGCGACCCCGACTGGCTCGTCTACTACCGCGAGGACGGCGACGGCCTGGTGATGGGCGGCTACGAGCGCCAGTCCCAGCCGGCCTTCCTGCCGCACGGCACCGGGGATTTCGACGCGATCCCGCCCGACTTCAACGGGCGCCTGCTGGAAGAGGAGTGGGACCGCTTCGAGGAGATCACCCGCAACTCCGAGCGCCGCGTGCCGGCGATGTCGGAGATCAAGGTGACGAAACTGATCAACGGCCCCGAGGCCTTCACGCCCGACAACGAGTTCTGCCTCGGCGAGTCGGAGGTCGCGGGCTTCTTCGTCTGCGCCGGCTTCTGCGCCCACGGGCTCGCGGGGGCCGGCGGGATCGGCAAAGTCGTCGCCGAGTGGATCGTCGAGGGGGAACCGAGCCTCGACCTCTGGCACATGGACATCCGCCGCTTCGGCGCCGCCTACCGCTCGCCCTCCTACACCCACAAGCGGATCCGCGAGACCTACGAGACCTACTACGACATCCGCTACCCCAACCACGAGCGCGGCGCGGGCCGGCCGCTCCGCGTCTCCGCCGCCAACCTCTGGCACCGCGAGCACGGCGCCGCGTTCGGCGAGAAATCGGGCTGGGAGCGAGTCAACTGGTACGAGCCGCACGCCGCCGACGGCGACGAGGCGCTGCGGCCGCACGGCTGGGCGGGGCGCAACTGGTCGCCGGCGATCGGCGCCGAGCACCGCGCCTGCCGCGAGCGGGTCGCGATCTTCGACGAGTCCTCCTTCGCCAAGCTCGAGATCGAAGGCCCCGGCGCGGCCGACTTCCTCGAAGGCCTCTGCGACAACCGCGTCGCCCGGGGGGTCGGGCGGATCACCTACACGCAGATGCTGAACCGGCGCGGCGGGATCGAGTGCGACTTCACCGTCTCGCGGCTCGGCGAGGAGCGCTTCGGGATCGTCACCGGCACCGCCTTCGGCAACCACGACCTCGGCTGGATCCGGCGCCACCTGCCCGCCGACGGCAGTGTGCGGATCGCCGACGTCACCTCGGCGTGGTCCTGCTTCGGCGTCTGGGGACCGCGGGCGCGGGACGTGCTCCAGCCGCTCACCCCCGCCGACCTCTCGAACGAGGCCTTCCCCTACATGTCGCTGCAGGAGATCACGGTCGGCGACGTGCCCGTCCGCGCGCTCCGCGTCACCTACGTCGGCGAGCTCGGCTGGGAGCTCTACTGCCCTACCGAGTACGGGCTCGGGCTGTGGCGGACGATCTGGGAGGCGGGCCAGGAGCACGGGATCGTCGCCGGCGGCTACCGGGCGATCGACTCGATGCGGCTGGAGAAGGGCTACCGCGTCTGGGGCGCCGACATCACCCCGGACGAGTCGCCCGAGGAAGGCGGCGTCGGCTTCTGCGTGAAGCTCGACAAGGGCGAGTTCGTCGGCCGCGAGGCGCTCGTCGCCGCGGCGGAGGACGGGCCGCGCCACCGGCTCGCCTGCATCGTCCTCGACGACCCGCGGCGGGTCGCGCTCGGCAACGAGCCGGTCCGGGTCGACGCCGACGTGGTCGGCCGGGTCACCAGCGGCGGCTACGGCTACACGGTCGAGCGCTCGATCGCCTACGCCTACCTGCCCGCCTCACTCGCGGTGCCGGGGACGGCGGTCGCGATCGAGATCTTCGGCCGCTGGGTCGACGGCGAGATCGCGGCCGAGCCGCTGTTCGATCAGGCGGGGGAGCGGATCAGGTCCTGAGCGCGCGCCGGCAGCAGGCCGGCGAGGATGTGCTCGGTGCCCTCGGTGTGCTCGCGGATCAGGCCGACCGCGCGCGGGCCGTCTTCGCGGCGCAGCGCCTTGACGATCTTCGCGTGTCCCTCGTTGGAGCGGGCGAGCACCTCTGGCGGGTGCGGGATCAGCGCGATCAGGTCGGTCATCTGCGCCTGCACGTCGGTCATCGCGGCGACCAGGCGCGGCGAGCCCGCCGCCTCGGCGAGGCCGATGTGGAAGCGCAGGTCGGTGCGGCGGTACTCCTCGAAGTCCTCGGTCTGGGACGACATCGCCTCGATCAGCTGGTCGAGACGGTCGAGCCGCGGTGCCCGGGCGCGCTCGGCGGCGAGCAGCACCGCGCCCGCCTCGATCGCGACGCGCTGGTCGAGCACCTCCCAGGCGTCGACGTCGAGCGGCTCGCCGATCGGGTCGACGAGGGGCGGCTCGGCGGCGACGAAGGTGCCGCCGGAGCGGCCGCGGAGGCTGATCAGGTGGCCGCTCTGGACCAGAGTGGTCAGCGCCTGGCGCAGGGTCGAGCGGGAGATGCGCAGCTGCTTGGCGAGCTCACGCTCCGGCGGCAGCCGACTACCCGGGGCGAGGAGGCCGAGGCGGATCGCCGTGCCCAGTCGCTCCACCGTCTCCTCGAAGGTGGACGGCGGCTGGACCGGCATGAAGACCGCCTCGAGAGCGGCGTCGGGCTCCATGTCCGAAACCGTACTCCCGCGACGATGTCGGGGGGCCGAAAACTCCAGTCAGGCTTGAGTTTTCGGCCCGTCGACACGGACGGGTGACCGAGGTGTGACCGCTTACTCCATGACGACGGGCGCGTGGCCCGTGTCGCCCGCGTCCGCCACCTTCCATTTGCCGAGCGCCATGAAGAGCGCCGGGATGAAGGCGACCGCGAGCAGGACCAAGGCCCAGACGAAGGTCGAGGCGAAGGAGCTGGCGAGCGGTTCGACCGACGCCGCCTGCTGAGCCGGGCTCAGGTGCCGGATCGATTCGAGGCCGTTGCCGCCACTGACCGCGCTGATATGGCTCTTGATCTCGGCGGTGAGGATGACCGAGAGGATCGCGGTGCCGATCGAGGCGCCGCCTTGGCGGATGATGTTCATCGCGGTCGAGGTTCGGGCGATCGCCGCCGGCGGCACCGCCTGCATCGCCGCGGTCATCGTCGGCATCATCGCCATCCCCATGCCGAGGCCCATCACGAAGCTGAAGCTGCAGAGGAGCCAGTAGGAGGTGGTGGCGGTGACGAAGGCAAATGGCGCCATCCCGATCACCAGCAGGGGGATGCCCGCCGCCGGCAGTCGGTTGGGGCCGAAGCGGTCGGTCAGCCTGCCCGCCAGTGGCATCGTGATCATCGCGCCGATGCCCTGCGGGGCAAGCAGCAGGCCCGCTTCCAGCGCCGAGGCGCCGCGAACCGTCTGGTAGTAGAGCGGGATCAGCAGCAGGGCGCCGAAGAAGGCGATCGCGAACAGGGTGAAGACGCCCGCCGAGGCGCCCGCCCGAGTCTGGGTGAAGGTGCGGATGTCGATCAGCGCGCCGTCGCTCTTGCGCCAGCTATGCCAGAAGAAGCCGGCGACGAGGGCGAGGCCGGCGACGATCGGGGCCCACGACTTGAGCTCGCCGAAGCCGCCGTTCGCCGACTCGGCGAGGCCGAAGATCGCCAGCGTCAGGCCCGGTGAGAGCAGCAGCATCCCGATCCAGTCGAGCCGCTGCGACGGTTCCGGGACATCGCGCTCGAGGACCCGGTAGGCGGTGATCAGACCGACGACGCCGATCGGCACGTTGATCAGGAAGATCCAGCGCCAGGAGACGTCGTCGACGAGCCAGCCACCGAGGATCGGGCCGACGATCGGCGCGATCAGCATCGGCACGCCGAGGATCCCCATCACGCGACCCATCCGGTGAGGGCCTGCCTTCTTGGTCATGATCGTCATGACCGCGGGCATGATCATGCCGCCGCCGATCCCCTGTAGGACGCGGAAGGCGATCAGCGAGTCGGCGCTCCAGGCCACCGCGCATAGCGCGGAGCCGAGCATGAAGAGGGCGAGCGAAGTGAGGTAGATACGCTTGGTGCCGAAGCGGTCGGCGGCCCAGCCGGAGGCCGGGATCACCGCGGCGAGCGACAGCGTGTAGCCGGTGACGACCCACTGGATCGTCGTCAGCGAAGCGTTGAAGTCGATCGAGAGACGGTCGATCGCGACGTTGACGATCGTCGTGTCGAGGATCGACATGATCGCGCCGATCACCACGACGGCGGCGACGATCATCGTCTCGCGGTCGAGGGCGTTGGGATCTGCGGGGGTGGCGTCAGCGCCTGGAGACTGGCTCATGCCGTACACCGTATCAGAGGCCCGTACGCCGTATCGGGTCGTTATGCTTTCCCCATGGCAAGCGACATCGACACGGTCTGGGCACGCGACGCCGAGCAGGCGGCGGCCCCCCAGCCGCTCTCGCGCGAGACGATCGTCGCCGCCGCGATCGAGATCGCCGACACCGAGGGACTCGAGGCGGTCTCGATCAGGAAGATCGCGACCAAGCTCGAGACGCGCCCGATGAGCCTCTACTCCCACATCGAGCGCAAGGGCGACCTGATCGACCTGATGGTCGACGAGGTGATGGGCGGCGCCGTCCTCCCCGAGCCGCTGCCCGAGGACTGGCGCGAGGCGCTCCGCGAGATCGCCCAGCGCACCCGCGAGTCGACCCGCGCCCACCCCTGGATGATCGCCGCCGCCTTCCGCCGCCCCTTCATCGGCCCCAACGCGCTCCGCCACTTCGACCAGTCGCTCGGCGCGGTCGCCTCGCTGCCGCTGCCGCCGGAGCGCAAACGCGCCGTCCTCCTCGCGGTCGACACCTACACGCTCGGCTTCGTCCGCTGGGAGGTGATCTCCAAGGCCCGCCACGGCGACAGCGAGGCGCCCGCCGATGGCTGCGCCGCCGTCCCCACCGACGGCCCGAGCGCCGCCGAGATCGACGCCTACGTCGCCGCCCAGGCGGCGAGCGGCAAGTACCCCCACCTGGCCGAGCTCGGCGGCAAGAAGAAGATGAGCCTCGGCGTCAAGGCCGAGGCGTTCGAGGCAGGCCTCGACTGGCTCCTCGCCGGCATCGAGGCCGAGGTCGGCGACTCCGGCGGAGACAAGTCGGCATAGGGCGGGGCCGGCTCAGCCGAGTTGCCGTTTCTCCCAGTCTTCGAAACGGTCCACCAACTTCATGATCGCTTCGGTCTGCGCGTTGACCGCCGCCTTCAGTTCGGCGAGCTCTTCACCGACGTAGACCAGCGTCGCGTTCAAGTTGGCGTAGGTCTTCTCCATCCGCAGCAGCACTTCGCGGTTGAAGCGCTGGGTCTCCGCGTCGTAGTCGGGCCGCGACGCGTCCGATCTCTCCTGGAGGTCCTCCCATCGCCTTTCGGCTTGCCCGCGCTGCCGGTCCATCTCCGCGCAGAGCCGAGTCATGTCCTCGCGATGGATTTCCCATCTACTTCTCGAGAGGCCCGGCGGCATGCACCGAGTGTGGTGCTGGAATCCTCGAAAGCGGTGTGACGCGCTCAGCTGACCAGGGCGCCGGCGACCAGTAGGGCGGTGCCGATGATGCCTACCGCGGCGCCGCCGGCGAGCAGCCAGCGGCGGTGGGCGATGATCGAGACGGTCGAGAGGACGATGCCGACCTCGAGCCCGACCTCGGCCAGCTCGAACAGCAGGTGTTTGTCGTTGTAGTGGTCGACGTGCTGTTCGTCGTGGTGGATCTCCTCGGTCAGCGCGTGGTCGGCCGGGACCAGCTCTTTGGCGATCCGCTCCTCGTGGGCTGACGCCGCCTTCGCCGCTTCGGCCTCGTCGTGGGGGCCGTCGGCGAGGACTTCGAGCATCTGCTTGTTGCCGCCGGCGACGTCGATCTTCAGCTGGTTGCTCTCCAGGCGCGAGGAGGTGTCGGCGCGGTGCGTCTCGCCGGTGATCACCTCCTTGACCGCCTCGTTGGAGAGGAAGGTGGCGATCGCCAGGAGCGCCGCCATCACCGCGACGAGCAGGGCCGCCTGGCGGGCGAAGCCGGGCGTGGCGAGCTCACCGTTGGCTCGGTGGCCGTTCTCGAACCGCTCGACCGATCGGTGCGCTTCCATCGATCGGGGAATCTATGGGTAGGCCCCGTCGCCTGCGGCGTGCTCAGCCCTGGCCGGCAGCCGCCGCCCAGCCGCTCCAGCGCACGACCCCCACGGCGAGGACCTCGCCCGCGTCGCGCTGGGCCGGGTAGCGTTCGCGCAGGAGCGCCACCGCGCGGCGGGCCTCCGGGTCCTCGGGGTCGAGCACCCGCCCACGGCCGTCCGCCCGGGCCCACCACAGCGCCGCCCAGTCGTCCTCGTCCCAGTGGTCGACGAGGAGCGAGACGGCCGGGTTCTCACGCACGTTGGCGAGCCGGCGGAGCGCCCGCGTCCGCTTCGGTTTGGCGTCGACGGCGCTGTAGATCGTGTCCCCGGCGACCGCGAAGGCGATCGGCACGAGGTGGGGACGGCCGGTGGCGTCGGCGGTGGCGAGGCGGGCTACCCGGGCGGCGGCGAAGCGGGCGCGCGCCTCGGCCGCGGTCACCGGTCCGCGGGGCTCAGGCCTCGCCGGTGAATTCGGCGATCGCCTTTTCGACCTGCTCGAGCGCCGGCTCGATCACGCTGTAGCCGCCGCTCGGCAGCCACCAGGAGATCCGGCGCGTGCCGGCCTCGGCGAGCTCGTGGATCACCTTGGGGTCGGCGGGCGGTCCCATCACCATGAAGTCGATCGGGCGCTCGGCGCGGGCCTTCAACTCGGCGCCGCGCTCGAGGATGTCGGGCGTCCAGTTCGGGAACCAGGCGTCGCCGAAGGCCAGTACGCGGTCGATCACGGTCGGGCCGAGGCCGCCGACCAGCACCGGCGGGTGCGGCCGCTGGACCGGCTTCGGCTCGCAGAAGATGCGGTCGAAGTTGACGAACTCGCCGTGGAAGGTCGCCTCGTGCTCGGTCCAGATCGTCTTCACCGCTTCGACCCGCTCGGCGAAGAGGCGCATCCGGGTGCGCGGGTCGGTGCCGTGGTTGGCCATCTCCTCGCGGTTCCAGCCGGCGCCGACGCCGAACTCGAAGCGCCCGCCGGAGAGGACGTCGATCGAGGCGGTCTCTTTGGCGGTGATGATCGGGTCGCGCTGGATCACCAGGGCGATGCCGCTGCCGACCCGCAGGCGGGTCGTCGCCAGGGCCGCCGCGGTCAGCGCGACGAAGAGGTCGAGCGTCGCGGTGTACTTGCGCGGCAGGTCGCCGCCGCCGGGATAAGCGGACTCGCGACTGGCCGGGATGTGGGTGTGCTCGGCGAACACCAGGGACTCGAAGCCGCGCTCCTCGACGAAGGCGGCGAGCTCGCCGGGGCCGACGGCGTCCGCGGTGGGGAAATATCCGATGCCGAAGTCCATTTGCCCGCGTATGTTTAGCAAGGTGAGCGCGTCGGCCTCGACGATCGTCTTCTTCCCGGAGGGGGCGTTCGGCCCGACCAACAACTGCGTCGGCATCGGCGACGTCCTCCGGCGACGCGGCCACCGGGTCGTCTTCATCGTCGAGGAGTCCTTCGCCGGGACGCTCGAGGCGCAGGGTTTCGAGGAGCGGACGATGCGCCTGACCCCGCCGCCGGAGACCGAGGAAGCGCCCGGCCAGTTCTGGAAGGACTTCATCCGCGACACCGCGCCGGTGTTCCGCAAGCCGACGATCGAGCAGCTCGGCGAGTTCATCGCGCCGACCTTCCAGGCGCTGATCGACGGGGCGAAGTACGTCGACGCACGGCTGACCGAGATCATCGGGGAGCTCGAGCCCGACCTCGTGGTCGAGGACAACGTCGTCAGCTTCCCGGCGCTCTTCGCCAGCGGGCGACCGTGGGCGCGGATCGACTCCTGCAACCCGCTCGAGATCAAGGACCCGGACGTGCCGCCGGTCTTCTCCGGGCTGCCGAGCGAGGATCGCTCCGGCTGGGCCGAGTTCTGGGACGCCTACCGGGCGGCCCACGACGAGATGCACGCCGACTTCGACGAGTTCTGCCGCGAGCGCGGCGCGCCGCCCCTCCCCCGCGACGACTTCATCCACGCCAGCCCGACGCTGAACCTCTACCTCTATCCGGAGGAGCTCGACTACCCGCGGCGCGACCCGCTGGGGCCGACCTGGCACAACCTCGAGGCGAGCGTGCGGGCAACCGACCCGGACTGGCGGCTGCCCGAGGAGCTCGCCGGGAGCGACGAGCCGCTGATCTACCTCAGCCTCGGGAGCCTCGGGTCAGCCGACGTCGAGCTGATGCGGACCCTGGTGGCGGAGCTGGCCGAGGCGCCCTACCGCTTCATCGTCTCCAAGGGCCCGCAGGCGGGCGAGTTCGACCTCGCCCCCAACATGGTCGGCGCCGAGTTCCTCCCCCAGACCTCGGTCCTCCCCCAGGTCGACCTCGTTATCACCCACGGCGGCAACAACACCGTCACCGAGTCACTCTTCTTCGGCAAGCCGATGGTCCTCCTCCCGATTTTCTGGGACCAACATGACAACGCCCAGCGCCTCGACGAGACTGGCTTCGGCATCCGCGTCGACACCTACGCCCACGACCCCGCGGACCTCCTCTCCGCGATCGCCCGCCTCCTCGACGACGGCGCCCTGGCCGACCGCCTCGCCACGACCTCCCGCCGCCTCCACTCCGCCCGCGGCACCGAGCTCGCCGCAACCCTGATCGAACGCGCCGCCCGCCCCACTCCTTAGTAGTCACCCTTCCACTACAGAGTGGACACACAATTGTGACTTTGTGCGCGCCACGTGTGCGTGTATTCGACCTAGCGTCGAGAGCATGCCTTGGCCACCCCAAGTCGGCGAACTTCTTCCCCGTCGAACCGAACCGCTCGGCATCGAGTACAAGCTGCGTACCTATTCACTTGCCCACGACCACGAAGTCGGCGGCCCGAAGGCGAACGGCTTCCTGATCATGCTGGGAATCGACCTTGATTCGATCGACTACCTGATCGCCGAGATTGAGAAGGGGATCACACACACTCCGATTTCAAAGGTGGAGCCAAAGAAAGCGGGCGCGATGGGCTGCACGGTCAAGTTTCGAATAGCTGGAGTCGGCGGCTACAGTCATCGTTGGTCATGGCTAAGGACTGGCTGGAATCTGGACGGACCTGAAGCACGACCCCGACTGTCAACGGCGTACCTGCGAGGAAGGGAAGGACGATGAGCACCACGCAAACGACCATCGGCGAACTCGACAGGGTCGCTCTGGTCAACCCGGTGGAGCGTTGGCCCATCGGCACCGAAGGAGTCGTTGCTCTGGTCTACCCCTCCTACAAAGTTCTTGAGATCGACGGCATCGAGGAATCCGATGACGACGACATGCTGGCCTACCTGCCAACCGCGACCGACAAGGATCTGCGCCTCGTTCGAAAATGGGTCCCGCCGAAACCCTGAAGCCAACGATTAGTTCGGCAGACTGGCGCCGTCTCAGGGACAGAGACGAGAGAGGCTCGTCGCACAATCGACAGGAGGGCATCATGGGGAAGATCGTGGCTACGGAGTTCATCTCGCTCGACGGGGTGATCGAGGATCCGGGGGGTTCGGAGGACTTCGCGCACGGTGGGTGGACGTTCGAGATCGACCGCGGCGAGGAGGGCGACGGGTTCAAGTTGGGGGAGCTCGAGGAGGCTGAGGCGCAGCTGCTCGGGCGAGTCACCTACGAAGGCTTCGCCGACGCCTGGCCGGAGCGCGAAGGCGACCCGGATATGGGTGGCTTCGCCAAGAAGATGAACACGATGCCGAAGTACGTCTACTCGACCACGCTCGGGACGGCCGAGTGGAACAACACCAAGGTCCTCTCCGGTGATTTCGCCGCCGACATCGCCGCGGTGAAAGACGAGGTCGACGGCGTCATCCTCGTCGCCGGCTCCGCCCAGCTCGTCCAGGGCCTGATCGCGAACGACCTCCTCGACGAGCTCCGCCTGATGGTCTTCCCGGTGACCCTCGGCGGCGGCAAGCGCCTCTTCGCCGACGACGGCCGCAAGGTGCCGCTGAAGCTGACCGACGCCCGCACCGTCGGCGCCGGCATCCAGCTACTCACCTACGACCGCGGTTGAGGCGCCAGCACCCCGGCACCCTTCGAACGCCCGGCTTCAGCGGCCGGTCTGTTCGAAGGTGTGCTGGTACTGCGTCTTTTCGCCGTTGCCGTAGATCGACTTGAAGCTTTCCTGCTGCTTGCAGGCGGGGGCATGGGCGCCGGCGGTGCCACCCGTGCTGTTGAAGGCGAATTCGTTGATCCGCGCCAGCAGCTGTTCGGATTCCGCCTGGCGTTCTTCCGGCGTCAGCTTGACCGGTTTTTCTTCGTTCGTTTCGGGGTTGTATTTGAGAAGTTCGACCGGGGTTCGTTCGAGGAACGCTTCCGTGGTGGCGGTGGAGGGGTCGAGCGTCACCGACCCGCCCGCGGTGCATTGGCGCGTGTCGTAGCCCGGCAGGGCGCCCTTGCCAAGCAGGCCGGCCCAACCGGGCGGGCTGTAGGGGCTGTTGCGGTTCGAGGTCAGTCGGCTCGGATAGGTGGCCAGGGTTTCGCTGAGGATCGGCCCGATCACGCGCAGGTAGTGGAACTTTTCACCCTGCTTGTTTTCCTTCGCGGTGGTGCCGTGGAAGGTGGCGGCGAGGTTGCCCAGCGTCGCCGCGAACTCGCGCTTGTAGAGGCCGAGGCCGGTGACGACCGGGTCGAGGTTGCGCACGAACGGTTCGCTCGCCCGCAGCAGCGGCGGGAAGTCGTCGCGGAAGAGCTTGCGCAGCGCCGGGAAGCCGGTCGGCGCCTCCTTCTCCACCGCGGGGAGCGCTCCGAACAGCTTCTTCGCTTCCGGCGCCAGTTCGCCGAACTTCACCAGGGTCGGTGAGAGTTCTTCGGCCACCGGCACCAGCTGCTTGGAGAGCGGGTCGGCGTTGACGGCGAAGCCGCGCAGGCGGTCGATGGTGAGGCGCGACTCGTCCTGGAAGGTCGGGAAGGCGCGGAACAGCGCTTCGATGTCTTCGTTGCGTTCCCCGGTGGTCTTGAAGAGTTCGTTCGAGCTGCGGATCAGGTCGGCCAGTTCCCCTTCGCGGCCGCGCAACGCTTCGAAGGTCTTGGTGCCGTTCGAGAACAGTTTCGAGACCGCCAGCTTCTGACTGTTGAGGACGCGGAAGAGGTTTTCGAATTCGGTGAAGGTCGGATCGAAGTTGCCGATCGCGTAGGAGAGGTTCTGCCCCTGCCCTTCGATCGCCACCGCCGCTTCCTGCATCCAGTCCTGGAACGCTTCTCGCGTCTTCGGGTCGAAGGCCTGGAAGATCTCGTCGAGCTGCACCGATTCGGTGACCTGCGCCGTCGGCAGCGTGCTGTCTTCGGGCAGCGTCGGTTCGTTCTTGTTGCCCGGGCTCAGTTCGACGTAGGTCTCGCCGAGCAGCGTCTTCGTCCGCAGCATCGCCCGCGTCTTCCGCGGCAGCGGCGCGTACTTGTCATCGATGTTCAGGAGCGCGACGGCTTCCTTGCCGCCCGGCCCGAGTTCGATGTTTTCGACTTTGCCGACGTCGACGCCGGAGATCCGCACGTCCGACTGTTCGGCCAGCTGCGAGGCCTCGGTGAAGGGCACCTTGATCTGGTAGCTCTTCGCTTTGAACGGGGTCGAGCCGCCGAAGGTGACCCAGAGGAAGAGCAGGATGCCGAAGCAGGCCAGCGCGAAGGCGGTGATCACGGCGAGCTGCACGGTGCTGGGCGCGCGCTTGCTCATTCGGCTTCTTCCAGGTTTTCGCAGGTCCCTGATTCGGTCTTGAACGGAACCGGGATTTCTTCTTTTCGCGGCACGTTGACCAGCCGCAGCAGCGTGTCGAGGAAGGGCTTGTCTTTTTCGATCCGTTCCTGGACGCCGAATTTGTAGGCAAGATCGGACGCGGTGCAGCTGACCTCGAGCAGGCCGCGCAGCACCGGGCCGTTGGCGTCCTGGAGGCTGAAGGCGCTGTTCAGGTCGTGGTTTGCCCAGGGCAGGTAGAAGAGGTAGCTCTGCGCTTCCCCGGGCGGCTTGTAGGCGAGCTCGTTGAAGAACGAGTTGAGGCCGACGAGGCTGTTGCCGAAGTTCCGCACCGTCTTTTCCAGCGGTTCGGCGCCCTTGTTGGCCTGGCTCAAGGTCGGGCGGCTTTCGCGCGTGAACGGGCGGATCCCGTCGCGGATCGGCACCGTCGTCTGGGCGAACAGCTTCTCGGTCGCCTTGAAAGCGGGCGTCGAGGCCTGCGCCTGCGGGATCAGCTTGGTCAGCGTCGGCAGCGCGACCTTCGAGAATTCGTTCGAGCTCGCCAGGCCTTCCTTGGCGGCGCGCAGCGTCGAGGGGAATTCTTCGAAGGCTTCTTCCAGTGCCTGCTTCTGGTTGGCGAAGTTGCCCAGCGATTTTTCGGAGGAGCTGACGAAGGTGCGGATCTGCGAGTCGTGCTTGCCCAGTTCGGTGGTCAGTTCACCGAAGTCGTGGATCACCTTCGCCAGCTCGGTACGCCGACCGGCGATCGCCTTATTCAGCTTCGCCGTGTACTCGACGAAGGGCTCGAAGCGGCGCAGGGCGTTGCCGAGCTGGGTGCTGTGGCCACCGATCCCCTGCGCGCCGCCGGCGACCAGCAGCTGGATGTACTGGCGGGTGTCGGAGTCGAGGCTGGCGAGGAACTGATCGAGGTTGACGTTCGGTTCGGTCTGGGCGAGCCCGAACTTGTGACCGTCTTCGACCGGTTCGTCACCCGACCCCGGTTCGACCTCGACGGTCATGTCGTTCAGTCCGGTTTTCGGCCGCAGCAGGAACTGCGAGTCGGGGTGGATCAGCTTCATGTACTTCGGCTCGATCTCCATCCCCACCACCGCGTGGCCGTCTTCGAGGCTGACCGAGCTGACCTTGCCGATCTGGATGCTCGCCACGACGACCGCCTGGCCCTGGCCCGGGGTGACCGCCTGCGCGGTTTGGAACTCGGCCGAGATGTGTTCGAATTCTTCACCGACCAAGGGAAGCCACGACGGGAGCGAGGCTTTCTGCTCGGTGAAGATCCCGAGCATCATCACGATGCCGGCGAGGGCGAGGACGAAGATCGCGATCGTGTCGGTTCGGTGGCCGCGCACCTGCCGGCCGAGCCAGGCGCGGAAGTGACGGACGCGACTGCGGCGCTCGGGCGCGGAGGGCGTCTGCTCGCTCATTTCTTCACCCCGCTCACCGACGGCGAAGGCGGGCCGACCTTGCTCAGCGGGCCGTTGACGTCGGGGACCGGCTGCGTGTCACAGCGGACTTCCGGTTTGAATTCCGGCTGGCCACCCAGCTGCGGCTGCGTCCCGAGCGGATTTTCGTACACGTGGGCGTAGTTGATTTCGTCGCTGGCCCGGGTCGCTTCCGGGTTCGGTTCGCCGACCAGGATCGGGCCGCCGCCGACCTGAGCCCGCAGGAAGGGACCGTTGCCGTCGAAGTTCCCCGCTGCCCCGGCGAAGTTCGTCAGCGTGTAGAAGAATTCGCGGTAGTTCGGGCCGCCGGTGCCGAACTGGTCGTCGATCGTCTGGTTGCCGGTCGGAACCAGGACCTTGCTGGTGCAGAGGCTGAGCTGGTTGATCTGAGGCAGCGTCAGTTCCTTGCCCGACTGCGCCGCCCCCGCCAGGCCAGGCGTCGCTTCGGCGAGCAGCTTGGCGGTGCCGCCGCCCTCCTTGCCGGAGAGCAGCGGGCGGACCTGGGCGAGCCACGGTTTCGAGCTCGCGATCAGTTCCGGCAGCTCGGCCACCGCGGGCCGCAGCTCGATCGCGTAGGTACGCAGCGGCGGCAGCGACTTGTCGAGGCTGACCAGCGAGGTGTGCGCGGTCTTCAGCGTCGGCGCCAGTTCGCGCACCGTCGATTCGAGGTTTTCGGACTGGTCGGCGAGCGCCCCGGTGAAGACGTTGAAGTTGTCGATCAGGCCCTGCAGCGCCGCCTGGTCGTGGGAGAAGGCGGCGAAGGTCCGGCCCGAGCCGGCGATCAGCTTGGCCAGGTCGTGCTTCTGCGTCCCAGTCAGCGCCTGCGTCACCTGCGAGCTGTATTTGCCCGCTTCGCCGCCGAATTCGAACGTCTTGTTCAACGCTTGGCCACCGCTGAGGCCCTGCACCTGCGGCAGCTGGGTGAGGTCTTCGGCCGCCGTCGGCTCGTGGGTCAGCGCCTTGCCGTAGCTCTCCAGCAGGCGGCCGAGGTCGGCTCGCACCGGCGACTGCAGCGCGGTCAGCAGTTCGTCGATCTGCACCGCGGTCGAGGTGTGGCTGACCGGGATCGTGCCGCCGCTGCCGAGCTCGGGTGAGCTCGGGCTGCCCGGATCGAGTTCGACGAAGAAGTTGCCCTCGAGGAAGATCCGCGGCCTGATCGTCGCGAAGGCGTCCTGGTGGATCGGCCGACCGTCGCCGTCGACGGTGAAGACGACCGTGGTCGCGTCGCCGTCGCGTTCGGTCTTGATCACTTTGCCGACTTCGACTCCGGCGATCCGCACCGGCGACTTCAGCGCGATGTTGGCCGAGTTGGTGAAGGTCGCCTTCAGCTCGTAGCCGTAGCTGGTGAAGGGGATGTGTTTGGTGAACGCCAGGTACGGGCCGATCGTGAAGACGAGGATGAACAGCACGGCGATCAGCCAGTTGGGGACGCGGTTGCGACGGCGGTTCATTCTTCTTCGCCTTCGGCTTCCGCGGCTTCTTCGGCTGCCGGCCCTTCGGTTTCTTCGTTGATCGTCTGTTCGCCGAACACCACGGGCGCTTCGCCGATGACGGTCTTGCCCTCTTCGTATTTCTCGTTGCCGGCTTCGCATCGGCGCGGCTGGCCTGGAGCGGCGGTGTTCGGCAGCGGGTTGTAGTGCAGGTGGTTCGCCTTTTCGCCCTTGCCGCCGTCGGCAGGCGCCGAGGCCTGGCCGGACTCGCTGTTCGGGCCTTCCGGCGGCGCGAAGGAGATGAAGTCCAGCCAGTGTCCGTACTTGTTGCCCTGGCTGGAGGAGTTGGCGATCCCGCGGAAGGTGAGCGAGCCGTAGTTGCAGACCGTCTGCGCCGGCGTGATGAAGCGCAGTGACGGCTCAAGGTTCTTGTTCAGGTCGGTGAGCAGGTGGAGCCCGGTCATCGTGCCTTCGGCTTCCTGGAAGGCGAGCAGCGCTTCGGCGGTCGGCATCAGCTGGTTGTTGATGACCGGCGAGGCATTCAAGGCCGGGATGCCGGCGTGCAGCGATTCGGCGATCACCGGCGAGGTTTCGGCGAGCGCCTTGGCCCCCGGCTTCAGCGCGGTGAAGAAGCGCGCGGTGTCATGCAGGAAGGGGTTGATCTGCGGCAGGCTTGAGTTCACCGTTTCCAGCGTCGGCGGGCCTTTTTCGATCGTTTCCGTGATGTAGGGATGCGAGACGTGGGCGAAGGCGGTGAAGGTCTGATCGAGGACGCGGAACATGCTCGCCTGCTGCTGGGCGACCGGCGCGACCGTCGCCGAGAGCGCCTCGAGCCCCTTGAAGAAACCGGCGAAGTTGGTGCTCGGCGCCGCCAGGTTGGCCGCCGCGGGCTCACCCTGTTCGACCAGGCCGCGCAGCGCCCCGATCGCTTCGTTCAGCTGCGGCCCGCGTCCGGCGAGCGCGTTGCCGAAGCCTGCCAGGTTGCGCTGGATCGCCTTGCGGGTCGGTTCGTTGAACATGTCGAAGAATTTGTCGATGTCCCCCGGTTCGGGCGTGGCGTAGCGGACCGGGATCATTTCGCCGGCCTTGAAGCCTTCCTTCGAGGTGCCGGGCGTGATCTGCAGGTACTTCAGGCCGAGCGGCGATTTCGGCCGCACCAGGATGGTCGAGTCTTTGGGGATCGGTTCGGCGCTCCTGTCGAGGCTGAGCGACAGTTCGGCCTCGACTTCGCCGTTCTTCAGCTGCACCGGGACCACCGACTTGACCACCCCGACCCGGGCGCCGCCGATCCGCACCTCGTTCGCTTTCACCAGGGCGTCGGCGTCGGGGACCCGCGCCTTCAGGTTGTAGGTCGAGACGAACGGCAGGCCGTTGTTGGCGTTGTAGGCGAGGAAGACGGCGACGATCACGACCAACACGGTCACCGCGCCGACCAGCACCGGGCTCACCGCGAAGCCTCCGTTGCGGTTCCTCATTCTTCTTCCTGACCCATCAGGTAGTCGAGGAGCGGTTCGGTGCCACCGGTGGCCGAGTCGGTCGCGCCGAGGCCGGTCGGCGCTTCGCCGGTGCCCCGCGCCGTCCGCGTCGGCGCTTCGGTCGAGCGCGCTTCGGCGAGGCCGGCCGCCGCGGCTTCGCGTTCGGCGGCCTTTTCGCCGGTCCCGGGCTTCCCTTCTTCGAATTCTTCGTCGCGTTCGTTCATCAGGTTGATGAGCGCTCGCTCGCTGGTCGGTTCGCTGCCCGCGTTGGGGCCGTTGAAGCGGGCGGTGCAGCCGGAATAGCCTTCGGCTTTTTCTTCGTACTCGATGCAGGCGGTGAGCGTGAGCAGGGTGCGGCCGAAGTGCCCGTATTTGTCGAAGCCGTTGGTCGCCGCGGCGGTGTTGTAGATCAGTTCGGTGAGGCCGTCCCAGCCGCCGGTTTTCTTCAGGCTGATGAAGAGCTTCGCCAGTTCTTCGGTCGACACTTCGCCGCTCTTCGCCAGGATCGCCGCCTTGCGCACCACCGGTTCGGCTTCGGCGAAGACCGGCCCCGATTCTTCGCCCGCCTTGCCGAGGCTCTTCAGCGCCACCGTCGTCGCTTCCGAGAACGGGGTCAGCTCGCGGGTCGCGTCGGTCAGCGACGGCGCCGCGACGCCGAGTTCTTTGAGCAGCGGCGTGCCCGCGTCGGAGAATTCCTTCAGGTTGTTCATCGTCTGCCGGAACTCGGCGAGGAACGTTGGGAACTTCTGCAGCGATTCTTCGAGTTCGGTGCCGTGTTCGGCGGTCGCTTCGCCCGCTTCCCCGGCGTGGGCGAGGAAGCCGACGACGTGTTCCTTTTCTTCCGTCAGCGGCTCGAGGATTTCCTGCGATTCGGCCGCCAGCTGCGCCAGCTGGTTCTTCTGTTCGGTCAGTTCGCCGAAGATCTTGTCGACGTCGCGCAGGGTCGGGTTGGCTTTCTCGATCGCCGCCTGGAGGTCACCGCCGCGACCCGCCAGCCCGGCGCCGAGTTCGTTGAAGATCAGCCGGAAGCGCTGCGCGTAGGGAAGCTGGTTGATGTCGGTGACCAGGTCGGGGTCGACGCTGGTCGAGTTACGGCCGAGCGGCAGCAGGTACTGGCCCGCTCCCGGTTGGCCCTTCGGGATCTGACGCAACGGCGGCGGCGGCTTTTCCCCCGGCGCCCGCGGCAGGGTCGGCCGGCAGTCGACGTACTTCTCGCCGATCAGCGACTGCGGGCGGATTTCGCAGCTGGCGTCCTGGCGGAAATCCTGGAAGCTCGAGTTTTCGATTTCGAGCTCGATCACCGCTTTGCCGGGGACGTCGACGAACTTCCCGTTTTCTTCCGCCGTCGGTTCGCCGGGCAGCGAGACGCCGACCGACTTGATCGTGCCGACGTTGGCGCCGGCGACGCGCACCTGCTCGCCGTTGACCATGAACGAGCCGTTGTCGAAGATCGCGCGCACGACGTAGCCGTTGTTGGAGCCACCGCCCGCGATCAGGACGATCGCCACGACGATCGCGGCCACGACGACGACTCCTGCGATCAGCTTCTTCACGGGTTGCTCACCGGCCGCGTGGTGTCGCATTCGGACGGGTTTACGGAGCTCCCGGTGTGCGGCGGGCTCACGTAAGGGGCCGAGTTGTCGGCCGGAGGCTGCGTCGCTCCGCCGGGGCAGCGCTTGGGGGTCGTCGCGCCGTTGCCGAACGGCTGGAACTGTTCGCTCTTCTTCAGCGGCACGAGGGTCCCGCCTTCGTCCTTGAAGAGGTTCTGCAGGCTGGTCGCGCCGCGGATGTAGTGGCCGCTGCCGTCGTAGAAGCCGCTCACCTGGCCGAGCTTCGAGATCCCGTTGAAGATGTCCGGCGTGTAGGAGCGGAGGAAGCTCAGCTGCGGCTGGAAGGCGGCGATCGCGTCTTCGGCGTGCGGGAAGGCGTTCGAGGCCTGTTCCTGAACGGCCGGGATCGTCGCCAGCAGTTCGGCGGTGTCGTTGTGGCCGCCGGGCCGGCTGAGGGCGAGGCCGAGGTTCTGCGTGAAGGGGATGAACTTGCTCAGCACCGGGCGCAGTTCGGCGAGGAACGGGGCG
>DAIQOT010000347.1:0-2484 GCA_036787695.1 Solirubrobacterales bacterium
CACCGACTACGTCGACCTCACCGGCGAGCCCGAGTTCGTCGACCGCATGTACGTCGAGAACGACGCCGCGGCGAAGGCGAGCGGCGCGCGCCTCGTCCACTGCTGCGGCTTCGACTCGGTCCCGCACGACCTCGGCGCCTACTTCACGCTCCTGCAGCTGCCGGAGGGCGTCCCGGTGCGGATCGACGGCTACGTCCGCAGCAACGCGCAGTTCTCCGGCGGCACCTACCACTCGGCGATCAACGGCTTCGCACGGGGACGGCAGACCTTCGCCGCGGCGCGGGAGCGCAAGGCCGCCGAGCCGCGCCCGGTCGGCCGCAAGGTCCACTCGGCGAAGGCGCGGATCCGCCGCGACGAGGACCTCCGCGCCTGGACCGCGCCGCTGCCGACGATCGACGGGCCGATCGTCCGCCGCTCGGCCGCCCTCGTCGACCGCTACGGCCCCGACTTCACCTACGGCCACAACGTCGTCGCCCGCCGCCTGGCGACGATCGGCGGGATGGCCGCGGGCGTCGGCGCCGTCGCCGTCCTCGCGCCGATCCCGCCGACCCGCAAGCTGCTCCTGAAGGCGAAATCCCCCGGCGACGGCCCGAGCGCGGCGACCCGCGCCGGCAGCTGGTTCAAGATCCGCTTCGTCGGCGAGGCGGGCGGGAAGCGCGTCGTCACCGAAGTCTCGGGCGGCGACCCCGGCTACTCGGAGACGTCGAAGATCCTCGCCGAGTGCGGGCTCTGCCTCGCCTTCGACGATCTCCCCGAGCGCGCCGGCCAGCTCACGACCGTTGCATCGATGGGTGACATGCTTCTCACAAGACTGCAGAACGCCGGGATAGCCTTCCGGGTGTTGGAGACCGCCTGAGCGGGTGACCGCCGGGTCGACCACGAGGAGAGAGCTTTGCCGCCAGAGACCTTGACCCAGACCCCCGGTGGGGGCGCCGACCCGGCCGAGCCGGAGCGCCTCGACGTCCTCATCATCGGCGCCGGACTCTCCGGGATCGGCAGCGCCCACTACCTGCAGGAACGCTGCCCGGGAAAGACCTACGCGATCCTCGAGTCGCGCGAGGCGATCGGTGGCACCTGGGACCTCTTCCGTTACCCCGGAATCCGCTCCGACTCCGACATGCACACGCTCGGATACCGCTTCCGCCCCTGGACGGCGGCGAAGTCGATCGCCGACGGCGAGTCGATCCTCGACTACGTGCGGGCGACCGCGCGCGAGGCGGGCATCGACCGCAAGGTGCGCTTCGGCCACCGGGTGATCAAGTCGTCGTGGTCGAGCGAGGAGGCGCGCTGGACGGTGACCGCGGAGCGCGCCGACGGCACCGAGGTCACGGTCTCCGCTGCCTTCATCATGAATTGCAGCGGCTACTATCGCTACGACGAGGGCTTCACGCCCGAGTTCCCCGGGATCGAGGACTTCGCCGGCCGCGTCATCCACCCCCAGCACTGGCCCGAGGAGCCCGAGTACGAGGGCAAGCGCGTGGTCGTGATCGGCAGCGGCGCGACCGCGGTGACGCTGGTCCCGGCGATGGCCGAGGACGCCGCCCACGTGACGATGCTGCAGCGCTCGCCGACCTACGTCGTCTCGGTCCCCGGCGAAGACCCGGTCGCCGAGGTGCTCCGCAAGTTCCTGCCGGCGCGCGCCCTCTATCCGATCGTCCGTTGGAAGAACGTCCTGATCCAGAGCCTCACCTACCGACTCGCCCGCTCGCGCCCGCGCCTGGTCAAAAAACTGGTGCGCAAGGGCGTGATGAACGCGCTGCCCGCGGGCTATGACGTCGACACCCACTTCAAGCCGAAATACGACCCCTGGGACCAGCGCCTCTGCATGGTCCCCGACGGCGACTTGTTCAAATCGCTGCGGAGCGGCAAGGCGGAGATCGTCACCGACCGGATCGAGCGCTTCACCCCGACCGGGATCAAGCTCGAGTCGGGGAAGGAGCTGGAGGCCGACGTGGTCGTCACCGCGACCGGGCTGAACCTGCTCTTCCTCGGCGGGATGCGGATCGAGGTCGACGGGGAGGAGCTCGACCAGTCGCGCGCGATCGCCTACAAGGGGATGATGCTCTCCGATGTGCCGAACCTCGCCTTCACGATCGGGTACACCAACGCCTCGTGGACGCTGAAGGCCGACCTCGTCGCCGAATACGCCTGCCGGCTCCTCAACCACATGGACGCCAACGGCTACGACATCTGCGTGCCGCACCTGGACGACCCGACCGTCGCCCCGGAGCCGATCCTCGACTTCACCTCGGGATACGTCCAGCGCTCGGTCGCGGACCTGCCGAAGCAGGGATCGAAGGAGCCGTGGAAGCTGCGCCAGAACTACGCGGTCGACCTGCGGAAGCTGCGCTACGGGTCGTTGGAGGACGGGGCGATGCAGTTCAAGCGGCGGGTGGCCGCGCCCGAGGCGGAGCGGGTCGCCGTCTGAGGTTGCGGGGGCGGGGGCCGGGTGACCCCCTCTCTCACGAACTGCGGGGAGGTTTG
>DAIQOT010000163.1:0-8742 GCA_036787695.1 Solirubrobacterales bacterium
GCCCTCGGCGCGGATCGCCCGCTCGGCGACGTCGACGATCTCCGGCATCGGCTCGAGGTAGCTGCGCATGTTGGGGTACTGCGGGGTCACCTCGACCGTGACCTTCGCGGTCGGCTCCTCCCCCACCACCCGCTCGGCGATCGCGCGCAGCAGCGCGGCGTGCTCCGCGAGGAGGTCGTCGTCGAAGTCGCGGACGATCGCGCGGATCTGCGCCGAGCCGGCGGCGCCGCTCATCTCGTAGACGTGGATGAAGCCTTCGCGGCCGGAGGTGGTCTCCGGCGAGAGGGCGTCGTCGGGCAGTTCGGCGACGATCCGCGCCGCGAGGCGGGTCGCGTTGACCAGCTTGCCGGTGGCGAAGCCCGGGTGGACGTCGACCCCTTCGATGTCGATGATCGCCTCGGCGCCGGTGAAGGTCTCGTCCTGCAGCTCGCCGAGGGTCGAGCCGTCCATCGTGTACGCGCAGCTCGCGCCGAAGGCCTCGACGTCGAAGAGCGAGGCGCCCATGCCGATCTCCTCGTCGGGGGTGAAGGCGATCCGCAGGTTGGGGCGCGGCAGCTCCGGGTGGGCGGCGAGGTGCGCGACCGCGGTCATGATCTCGGCGATCCCGGCCTTGTCGTCGGCGCCGAGCAGGGTGTCGCCGCTGGAGGTGACGATGTCCTCGCCGGCCTTGCCGTCGAGCGCCGGCATCGCGGCCGGGTCGAGGACCGTCCCGCCCTTCGGCAGGGTGATGACGCCGCCGTCGTAGTCGCGGTGGACGAGCGGCTCGACGCTCGCGGCGGGCGCGTCGGGGCTGACGTCGAGGTGGGCGATCAGGCCGATCGTCGGCATCGGCGCGTCGCCCGTCGCGGGCAGCGTCGCGGTCACGTAGCCGTTGTCGTCGAGCGCCGCGTCGGCGAGGCCGATCGCCTCCAGCTCGCCGACCAGCAGGCGGCCGAGGTCGAGCTGGCCCGGCGTGCTCGGGCTGCCCTCCCGTTCCCGGCGGGCCTGGGTGTCGACGCGGACGTAGCGTTCGAATCGTTCGAGGGTTTCCCCGGATAGGGACTGCGCGAGGTCTGAAGTGAAGGCGGCCATCCCGGCAGCGTAATCTGACCGCCATGCCGATACGCGTAGGAGTTCAGATCCAGCCCCAGCAAGCCGACTTCGCCCAGATGCAGGAGGCGTGGAGGACCGTCGAGGAGCTCGGCGCCGACGCGATCTACACCTGGGACCACTTCTATCCCCTCTACGGCGACCCCGACGGCAAGCACTTCGAGGGCGCGACCTCGCTGGCGGCGCTGGCGGCGGCGACCGAGCGGGTGAAAGTCGGCGCGCTCGTCTTCTGTAACTCCTACCGCAACCCGCAGCTGCTGGCGAACATCCACTCGACGATCGACCACCTCAGCGGCGGCCGCGTGATCCTCGGGATCGGCGCCGGCTGGTTCGAGCGCGATTACGACGAGTACGGCTACGAGTTCGGGACCGCGCCGGAGCGCCTCAAAGCCCTCGGCCGCGACCTGCCGCTTATCGAGGAGCGCCTGGCGAAGCTGAACCCGCCGCCGGTCGGCGACATCCCGATCATGATCGGCGGCGCCGGCGAGAAAGTGACGCTGAAACTGGTCGCCAAGCACGCCAAGATCTGGCACACCTTCGCCGACCCGGAGGTCTACGCGCACAAATCGGCGGTCCTCGCCGAGCACTGCGAGAAGGTCGGCCGCGACCCCGGCGAGATCGAGCGCGTGATCGGCAGCCGCGAGCCGATCATCGAGCACGCCGACGCGCTCGCCGACGCCGGCGTGACCGAGCTGACCGTCGGTGTCGGCGGCGGCGATGACGGCAGCTACGACCTCGGTGAGGTCCGCGAGCTGCTGCAGTGGCGCGACGCCCGCGGGTAGCGGGCGTCCTCAGCCGACGCCGAGGAGCATCTGGGCGCCGGGCCAGTCGAACACGACCGAGCCGTATCGGGACAGCGAGTAGGAGCTGAGGATGCCGGCGCTTCCGAGCGCGGCGCCCTTGAACGAGATGATCGTCTGCGGCATCAGCTTGCCCGCGCCGAGCGACAGGGATGGCGCCTGGTATTCGGGCGCCGTCACGATCGCGCAGTAGGTGACCGCTTTCGGTTCGATGCCGGTCGCCCGCAGGCCGGCACTCCTGACTACCCGGGGTTCGATGGCGGAGGCGGCGCTGCCGGTGTCGACCAGCCAGGGCTGCGGCTTGGTCGATCCGACCTTCACCTTCACCGTCTGGAACACGCCTCCCCGCGACGTCTGCACCCGCATCGGGACCGTCAGCTCCGGCTTGCGCTTGACGAGGGCGACGGGGACCGGCGGCGGATCCTTGACCAGCTTGAACCAGGGCCCCTCTTCTTCGGCGCCCAGGGTCAAGGTTTCCTTCCGGAAGTCGATCCTGACCGCGCCGAAGCGGCTGAGGATGTCGGCGCCGAGCGAGCCCATCGGGCCCTGCGCACCTGACCCAGGAGCTTCGACCGTGACAAGCGTGCCGCCTTCGAGTTCGATCCCGCCGACCGACGCGTCCTTCAGTTCGTAGGGATGGGCCGAAATCGTGCAGCCGGCGCCGTGGATCTTGAACGGCGACCCGGATGGTTTCAGCCCGAGACGCTTCGCGAGCCGCGTCGTGATCACCGAGTCCGCCGCACCGGTGTCGAGTGCCATCGGGAAGGGGCCTTTGCCGTCGAAGCACATCTGGATGACGGGCTCGACGTAGTCGCGGTACCGGAAGACTTCGATCGGGAGCGTGATGACGCCGTCCGCGATCGTCGCCCCTTCGTCACAGCCGAGCCGGCCCGATGGGGACGCCGCGGGGCTCGCCGCGCTCGCGGCCGAGGCGAAGACCGCCGCCACGATGACGAGGCCGGCCGCGAGAGAGAGGACCGTCCTCCGGCCGAGAGCGCGCATTCCGCCGAGCAATCTACCTTTCCCTCGCGGTCACCGGTGGTCCCGACACTAGTTCGGTCACCGAACTCGGTGCGCTAGGCTGAACTCATGGCGTTGCCCAAGCAATACGCGGAGCAAGGGTGCTCGCTGGCGCGGGCCCTCGAGATCGTCGGCGAGCGCTGGACCCTGCTGATCATCCGCGACGCCTTCTACGGCGTCCGCCGGTTCGGCGACTTCGTCGAGCATCTCGACATCCCCCGCGCCGTCCTCTCCGACCGGCTGAAGGATCTCGTCGACAACGGGGTCATGGTCAAGGCGACCGCCCCGGGCCGCGCCCGCGCCGACTACGAGCTGACCGAGATGGGGCGCGAACTCTGGCCGGTCGTCCACGGGCTGACCCAGTGGGGGGACGAGCACTTCGCGAGCAAAGGGCCGCCGCGCTTCTTCGAGCACGTCGCCGACGGCGGGCGCATCGACTCCGAGCTGACCTGCGAGACCTGCCACCGCCGCGTCGAGGTCGAGGACACCCGGGTCGTGCCGGGGCCGGGGCTCAGCAAGCGGTCCTCGAGAGGGATGGTCGGCGAGGCCCTCAAGAGCCCGCACCGCCTGCTCGATCCGCTTCCCGTCTGATCAGGAGCGCGCGGCCGCGCGGGCCGGCGCCGGGACCCTGCGGCCGACGCCGCGGAGGCCGAAGAAGATCACCGCCGTCGCGCCCCAGCCGCCGACCACGATCAGCACCCAGCCGCGCCGGAACTCGCTCAGCGAGTCGGGGGCGTTGGTGGCGAGCAGGGCGACCAGGAGGGCGACGCCGACGGCGCTGCCGATCTGCCGCGACATGTTGAGCACGGCGCTGCCGGTCGTCGCGCGGTCGGCGGGAAGCGTGTTGGCGGCCGCGTAGAGCGGCGCCTGAGTCATCCCCGAGGCGACCCCGCCGAGCAGGAGCGCCGGGAGCACGTAGAGGTAGTGGGGCTCGCTGGTCGCGAAGACCAGCCACCAGACGCCCATGCCGCCCATCGCCAGCGTCCCGATCACGGCGGGCGTCACCGGGCCGAGCCGCTTGCGGAACCGGCCGGCGTTGATCGCGAAGATCGCCGCGACCGCCGGCCCGGGAGCGATCGCCAGGCCCGCGCCGAGCGCGCTGTAGTGCCACTCGTCCTGGAAGAAGAGGACCGTGCCGAGGAGCCACGCGGCGAAGGAGACGAAGACGAGGAAGAGCGCGATCGAGGAGACCGTGAACTCGCGGCTGCGGAAGAGTGACCTTTCGATCAGCGCGTTCGGGTTGCGCATGCTGCGGAGCACGGTGAGGAGGGTCGCGATCGCGGCGAGGGCGAACAGCGCGAGCGTGCGCCCGTCGTCCCAGCCCCACTCGGGGACCTGGACCGTCGCGACGACGAAGAGGCTGACCGCGGCGAGGAGCAGGACGGCGGAGACGCCGTCGGGGAGGCGGGCGCCCTTCGCGGCGCGGACCTCGGGCAGCAGCCGCCGGCCGGCGATCACGGTGGCGACCCCGATCGGCAGGTTGACGACGAAGATCCAGCGCCAGCTGAGGCCGATCAGCAGGCCGCCGATCGGCGGGCCGGCCGTCGCGGCGACCGCGGCCACCCCCGCCCAGATGCCGACCACCTTGGCGTGCTCGCCTTTCGGGAAGGAGGGATAGAGGAGGCCGAGCGAGGTCGGCACGATCAGCGCCGCGCCCACCGCCTGCAGCGCCCGCCCCGCGACCAGCACCGCGAGCGACGGGCTGACCGCGCAGATCGCCGAGGCGACGGTGAAGATCGTCACGCCGACGAGGAGGAAGCGGCGGCGGCCGAAGTGGTCGGCGAGGCGGCCGGCGGGCACCAACAGCGCGGCGAAGACGACCGCGTAGGCGTTCAGCACCCAGGAGATCGAGGAGAGCCCCGACCCCGGGAACGAATCGCCGATCGACGGCACCGCGACGTTGACGATGAAGAGGTCGAGCTGCGCCATGAACGCGACCGCCGCCAACACGACCAAGATCCGCCAACGATTCGGGTTGGCAGCCTCCTCGCCCATCGCCACACCTGCGCTCTTTCCGTTCAGTTCATTCACCGAACTCGCAACCTAGCAGGTCCAGTTCGGTGAATGAACTCATGGTCGCCGCTTCGAACACGCCTACGAGTGAGGGACGGATGCCCTGGGTAGGCCTGGGACATGCGCCGGACCATCCTGGCAGTGGCCATCGCCCTTTTTAGTTCTGCCCGGGGGCGCGGAGGCTGCCGGCGGCAAGCCGGGGAAGGTTGTATTCGCCCACGGGACCAGCCCGCAGGGCGAACACTGGAGCGCCACGGCGAGCGTGGACGTCAATCGCCGGAGGCACCTCTGGAGGTTCGACATCGGCTTCAAGTTCTCCCTTGGCTTCGGATGGGGCTCGGGCCAGGAAATCCCGATCGGAAGCCACAAGCAAGAGAAAGGGCAGGCCAGCGGCTATACCGGACTCCTCTCGGGTGGGGCGCCGGAAAGCGCCGCCTTCGGCTACGCGGGACCCGAAGTGACCACGATCAAGATGAAGATGAACGACGGCAGCTCGCTCGAAGTCCATCCCGTATTCCCGCCGCAGCGGCTCCGGCACAAGTTCGTCTGGATGCGAGGGTTCCGCTACTTCATGCAGTACTACCCCGGCGGCGCCTACGTGACCGAATACTGGCTCTACGACTCGGCCGGGACGCGGGTCGGCTGCGAAACCTACGCGGAAGGTGAATTGGGTCCGTCCGTCTGCGGCACCGCGCCGATCGTCAACTAGCCGCGAGGCGATGGGCGCCGAGCGCCACCGACGCAGTCGATTCGCTCGTTGCCGTTCGAGTTGATGGGCGGTACTGGGTTCGAACCAGTGACCCCTTCGGTGTAAACGAAGTGCTCTCCCAACTGAGCTAACCGCCCGCGTGGCGCGACGCGCCTGGCGCAATCGTAGCCCTGATGGCGCGCGCCGTCTGCGAGAGTTCCCGGTTCGCATGCCGCCTGACCAGAAGCCATCCATCTCCTTGCCCCGCAACCAGTTCATCGCGCTGGTGATCGGCGTCTGCGTGCTGAGCGCGGCGATCGGCTCGGGACTGGCGCTGCTGGCGCAGACCGGGCCGGAAGGGCCGGCGGGCAAGCAGGGGCCGCGCGGGCATCAGGGCAAGCAGGGCAAGCCCGGGCCGTCGGGCGAATCGGCCGGCGAAGAACTCGGCGACCTCGAAAGCGAAATCGGCGAACTGCGCGGCGAGATCGAAGAAGTCGGCGAAGTCGCGAACGAAGCCGGTGAATCGAACGAATCGGGCCAGGTCGGCGAACTCGAAGAACGGGTCGGAGAACTGGAAGAAGAAGTCGAAACCTTCTCCGGCCTCGCCCAGGAAGTCTGCAGCGAAGAAAGCTTCATCTGTTGAGCGGGCGGATCGACGTATCCCTGCTCTGGCGCTCGGCGCTGGTCCAGCTGATCGCGGTCGGCGTCCTCTTCGCGATCCTCGCGATCCTGCTGCCGAAGTCCTTCTTCGAAAGCTGGGGCTGGATCGCCGGGCCGGTCGCCTGGATGGCCTGCGCGGCGCTGACCGCGCGGGTGCTGCGGCTGCCGCTCTGGCCGACCCTGCTCGGTGCGCTGCTGGCCGGGATCCCCGACGCGATCTGCGTCGTGATCGGCCTCCACAACGTCGGCGACGTGATCGCGATCATCCTCTTCGCCCTCTGGTGCGGGTGGATGCCGAACCGCTACTCGGTGGTCGCGGCGGCGTGAGCCCCGCGCCGTCCCCGCGACACCCGCTGCTCGGGCGCTGCCTCTGCGGCGCGGTCCGCTTCGAGGTGCGGGCCCCGTTCACCTCCGCCGCCTATTGCTACTGCCACCGATGTCAGCGGCGGACGGGGACGGCCCGCTCGGCGAGCGCCCGGATCGACACCGACGACCTCGAGATCCTCACCGGCCGCGACCTGATCCGCGCCTGGCAACCGGCCGACGGCATGGCGAAGAACTACTGCGGCGAGTGCGGCGGCCACCTCTTCGCCGGCTCCCTCGACGCCGACTTCGTCGCGATCCGCCTCGGCACGATCGACGGCGACCCCGGCATCCGCCCCGAAGCCCACACCTGGGTCAGCTCCGCCGCGTCCTGGGAGGACATCCCCGACGACGGCCTCCCCCGCTTCGAGGGAAACCGGCCCTAGCGGCCGGCGCCGAGCTTCACCGCGACCGGCGCCCCGGCCGCGAGCTCGGTCCCGGCCGGGTGGAACTGCTTCACGACCTTGCCCTTGCCGAGGGTCGCTCCGGTGGCGAGATGGACCGCGCCGATCCCGCAGTGGGCCGCGCGCAGCCGGTTCTTCGCGCCGCGCAGGGAGTAGCCGTTCAGTGACGGGACCTTGCAGGTCGGGACCGGCAGCGGTTCGAGCGTCGCCGCGGGATTCGCTTCGATGACCTTCCGTTCCGATTCCGCGAACGGGTTTTCCATCGGGACGACCACCGTCGTAAAGCCTCCGGTCCAGCCGGACCCGGTGCTGATCGGATATTGGAACGGGGCCCAGGCGGCCGCGGGGTTCCCCTCGCGGTGATGGACGGTCAGCGTGACTTCGGCCGGGCCCGTCATCGCCAGCGTGGTCGGGACAGCGGCACCAACCGCGTCATGCGCTTCCTCGGCGGCTATCGAGAACGCCGGCTCATGCCCGGCGTAGAAAACGCCGACGGCGGTTGCGCTGACCTGCCGTAGAAATTGTTCTTCGCCGAGAGTGACGTGGAACGGGTATTCCTCTGACGCTTCCGGTCCGGTGATCGTGGGGAATTGCATGCCGCCTTCGTCCAGATTTCGGATCGGGGCGGGACCGAGAATTTCAGCCGCCGCGGGCGCGACGGCGATCGCGAGGCTCGTGACCAGCGCGCAGAGGACGGCGGTCGCCGCGAGCATCTTTCTCCTGACCTTCATCCTCTGCTCCCTCCGAGCTTCACCGCGACCGGCGCCCCGGCGGCGAGCTCGGTGCCCGCGCCCTGGAACTGCTTCACGACCTTGCCCTTGCCGACGGTGGCTCCGGTGGCGAGGTGGACCGCGCCGATCCCACAGTGCGCCGCCCGCAGGCGGTTCTTCGCACCACGCAGGGAGTAGCCGCGCAATGTCGGCACCCTGCAGGTGACGACCGGAGGCGGTTCGACCTGCGCCGGCGGGCTGGCTTCGATGAGCTCCCTTTCCATCCGTTCCCGTTCGCTCATTTCGCGAAGTTCGGTTTCGTCGGGTGGGCCTTTGACGATCAGGGTCTGAAACGAGCCGCTGACTTCCCAGCCTTCACCGGCGGTGATCGGATAGTCGAAGGGGGCGCCACCGGCGGCCGGGTTGCCGGCACGGTGATGGACGGTCAGCGTGATTTCGTCCTCGCCCGTCATTTCGAGGGTGGTCGGGACCCTCGCGCCCTCGGCATCGTGAGCTTTTTCAGCTGTGATCACGAAGGCCTCCACGCCGTCGACGTAGACGACCTGTACTTCGGTCGGGCTCACCTGCCGGAGTTCTTGGCGCGCGCCAAGATCGATCCGCAACGGAAACCTCTCGGGAGATTCGGGCCCACGGATCGCGCCAAGCATCACGCCGTCGTATTCGCGGATCGGCGCCGTGTCGTTTTCTTCCGCCGCGGCGGGTGCGGCGGAGATCGCGAGGCTCGCCACCAGCGCGCACAGCAGGACCGCGGCGGTGGCGAGCCCGTTCCTATTCCAGAGCCTTGGTCTCAGGCGGTGAATTAAACAGCAGGCTTCGAGCGGGTGCGAGCGTTGCGGCCGGTGCGGGCGCGGTAGATCGTGATGCCGGGGTCGTCTTCGGCTTTCGGCTCGGGCGGCGCCGTCGAGTCGCCGCGGGAGGCGATGAAGTCTTCGAGGCCGGCGCGGACGACGAAAGCGGCGGCGCCGAGGATGAGG
>DAIQOT010000348.1:0-2477 GCA_036787695.1 Solirubrobacterales bacterium
GGCCGAAGACCTTGCGCAGGGCGCCGACGCCCTCGGCCCAGATGCCGCCGGCCTCGTCGGCTTCGGAGCCGATTTTGCCGTCGAGGGCCTGGACGACCTCGAGCACGGTTATCTCTTCGGGCGGCCGCGAGAGCGTGTAGCCGCCGCGCATCCCACGGTGGCTGGTGAGGAGACCGGCGCGCCGCAGGGTCGAGAAGAGCTGCTCGAGGAACTGCTCGGGGATGTCCCGACGTTCCGCGAGTTCTTTGATCGGCACGGGCCGCTCCCCCGATCGGGCGAGCTCGGCGAGCGCGACGACCGCATAGCGCGACTTTGAGGTGATCGAGATCACAAGCACTTTCTACCGCACCGTCCGGCCTTGGTTAGGATCGGAGCAGTCGGGCGCAGGCCTCCATCCGGGTGCCCAGTCAGCAAACGAGTGATCGGAACCAGTCCTGAGCGAACGCCCCTACTGCCTTGTCGTTGATGCCCACCCGTTGGTTCGGTTGGGGGTCCGGAATGTCTTGTCCAAGGATTTCGAGGTGCAGGAAGCGAGCGGTCGCGAGGAAGCGGTCGACCTCGTGCGCGATATCGGCCACTTCGATATCGCGATCCTCGACATGGGCTGGCGACCGAACGGGAACGGCGCCTCGATCAGCGGCGCGGAGACGATCCGCGCGATGCACCGTGCCGCGCCCGTGCTCGGGATCGTCGCCCACGGCGACCGGCCGGAGCGCTACCTCGCCAACGCCGCGCTCGGCGCCGGCGCGGCCGCCTACGTCTCGCGAACAGCGGGGCCGGAGGAGCTGCGCAAGGCGGCGGTCGCGGCGGCGGCGCAGGAGCGCTTCGTCGACGGCGCGGTGCCGCCGAAAGGCTCGCGCGGGGTGATCACGACCCGCCAGCGCCAGATCCTGCAGCTGCTCGCCGACGGCGAGTCGACGACGGTCGCGGCGCGCCAACTGGGCCTCTCCGAGGAGACCGTCAAGACCCACATCAAGAGCACCCTCTCGCGGCTCGAGGCGAAGAACCGCTCGCACGCCGTGGCGATCGGCCTCAGAGAATCACTAATTGTCTGACGCGTCTGGACCAAGCAGGTCAAGGACGCAGGGAGCGAGCCGAGGGGAGCGCACACCGGTGCGTGACCCGAAGGCGAGCGACCGAGGACGCCGAGATGCGCCGGGCCAGGCCCGTCAGATCCAGCCGCGGTCGCGGGCGATGAGGACGGCCTGGGCGCGATCGACGGCGCCGATCTTGCCGTAGACGTTGTGCAGGTGGGTGCGGATCGTCGACACCGAAAGGTGCATCTCGGTCGCGATCTGCTTGTAGACCATGCCCTCCGAGAGGTGCCGGAGGACGTCGAGCTCACGCGCCGAGAGCGGGCACGGCTCGCTGATCCGGCTCGAATCGGAGTTCGACAGGGGCAGCTCGTAGAGGAGATCGCGAAGCCCGTCGGGGCCGAGCCCGATCCGCTCGCAGGCCGCGGTCAGCCGCTCCGGCGAGATCGCCTCGCCGTTGGTGTAGTGGGCGACCATGTCGGCGACGCCGATCATCGCGGCGAGCCCTTCGGCGTCCTCGGCGTGGTGGCGCTCGATCGCGACCGCGAGCCGCTGCGGCAGGTTCCAGCGCCGCGCCAGCACGCCGCCGACCAGCGAGTGGTCGATCCCCAGCTGCTCGCGTTCGTCGCGGAGCCGCTGCTCGGGGGTGCGCGAGGCGGCGTCGAAGTAGACCTTGTAGCCCGGGTGCAGGCGGGAGATGACGAGCCGGCCGATGTCGTGGAGGAGCGCCGCCGCGGCGAGCTCGTCGCGTTCGGGCCAGCCGACGGCGCGGCCGATCTGGTCGGCGGCGCGCTGGGTGGCGAGCGCGTGGACGCGGAAGCGCTCCGGCTTCAGCTCCCAGGCGCTGTTGGGCTCGAAGAAGTCGAAGCTCGGCGCGGTGCCGGCGATCGCCAGCACGCCGGAGGGCTTCAGCACGTCGACCGCGTCGGGGATCCCGGCGACACCGCCCGCGGTCATGCCGCCGCGATTGGCGAAGCGCAGCACCGAGATCGACAGGGCGACGTCGGCCTCGACCGTTTCGATCAGGTCACCTACGCGGGCCGTCTCGGCAGTCGCCGCGGCGATCACCCGCTCGCGGGACTCGATCAGGACCGGGAAGCGCTCGACCGCCTCGAAGGCCTCTGCCAGGCGACTGCCGGGCGCGGGCGCCCCGCGTGCGTTGCGCGCTGCCGCCTCGGAGGCCGCCGCGCGGCCGGTCGATTGGGTGGTCGTGCTTGCCATCCCGCACACCATCGGCAGTTGGGCAGTGATGGTTTAGCCGCAACCCCCTATGTATTTGGTATGCAGGCGTCCAAAACTTGAGAGATTTCGTTCAGGAAGCGTCTGACAGGCGGCGGGAGGCGTCCCGCAGGCGTGAAACCGTTTGCTCGCGCCCGAGGGTCGCCAGGGACTCAAAGATCCCCGGTGAGACGGAAGTGCCGGTGATAGCGACGCGCAGCGGCT
>DAIQOT010000164.1:0-8710 GCA_036787695.1 Solirubrobacterales bacterium
GCGAAGCTGACCTTCGAATCGAATCCGCAGTACCCGAACATGCGCCGCCACCTCGAGGCCGTCCCGGAGGTGGTCGAGATCGCCGAGCGCGCCATCCGCGCCGAGGGCCTGACCCCGCTTCGCAACCCGATCCGCGGCGGCACCGACGGCTCGATGCTCAGCGCGATGGGCCTGCCGACGCCGAACATCTTCGCCGGTGGCCACGAGTTCCACAGCGTCCGCGAGTGGATCTCGGTCCAGGACATGGCCGCGGCCACCGCGGTGATCGTCCGCCTGGCCGAGGAGTGGACCCGGGTCTAGCCGGCGAGCGGTCCCAGCTCCGGCGGCGAGCCGGTCGCGACCAGCGCGCCGAGGAGCACCCCGAGGAGCAGGTCGCGGAGTTCCTCGCGCTCGATGTCGCCGTGGTCGATCCAGTCGAGGCAGGCGCCGTCCATGAACCAGAGCCAGCCGGTCACCGCGGTGCGGGCCTTCGGCGGGGCGCCGTCGGGATAGATCCCGTCGAGGATGCGGGCGGCGGTGTTGGCGCGGACCTCGTCGATCAGGTCGCGGATCTCGGAGGTGCCGGTGGCGCTGCCGACCAGTTGGCGGTAGGCGACCGAGTTCTCCTCGATCAGCGAGAGGAAGCCGTCGAGGCTGGCGGTCAGCTGCTCCAGCGGCGGCAGGTCGGGATCCGGCTCGGTCCGCGCCCGCAGCTCCTCCGCCCAGGCGCCGAGGGTCGCCTCGAAGAAGGCCTGCTTGCTGGGGAAGTAGTGGTAGAGCAGCGATTTCGAGATCCCCACCTCGGCCGCGATCCGGCTCATCGAGAGCTCGTCGTAGCGGTGGCTGGTGAACAGCTCGGCGCCGCGCTCGAGCAGTTGGCGCCGGCGCGCGTCGACGTCGAGGCGTCGGTAGGCGGGATCGGCCACGCCTCCGATCTTACTGTTGACCGCCGGTCGACAAGTTCGCTAGCGTTATAGACCGATGGTCAACAAACCTACGGAGGCAGCGATGAAGACCAAGGACAGGCTCGTCCAGGTGGCGAGCGCCGAGTACCAGCCGTTCCCGAATGAGGAGGGCCGGAACACCCGCCAGTCGCAGCTGGAGATCCCGGCGATGGTGCACGCGCTTGGGATACCGAGCGGCGCGCGGATCCTCGAGGTCGGGTGCGGGCGAGGGGTCGCGTTGCCGGTCCTCGAGCGACTGTGCGCCCCGCGGCGGCTGGTCGGCCTCGACATCGACTCCGAGCTTCTGGCCGTGGCGGCGACGAACCTGCGCGAGCACGGGACGACGGCGGAGCTCTGCGCCGCCGACGTCCGCCGGATGCCGTTCGAGGACGGAGCCTTCGACGTGATCATCGACTTCGGCACGCTTTTCCACATCGCCAAGCCGCAGGCGGCGACGGCCGAGATCGCCCGGGTCCTCGCCCCCGGCGGCATGTTCGTCCACGAGACGAAGGCCTCGCAGTTGCTCTCGCACCCGGTCCGATCGCGCGGCCGGCGCCTACCGCGGCTCGAGCACGACGGCCTACGGAACCGACGCTGGGCGATGCTCTGGGCGTCCCACGACAAAGGCTCGTTGCTGGCCTAAGGCCTGAAGCGCGGCACGGCTGGACACTTTTCGTCCCATGGCAACGAAAAGTGTCCAGCGGAGGGGGCTGCCGGCGGCTAGCGCGCGGCGGTTGCCTCGGAGGCGCGCGGCCAGTCCGAGTAGCCGGTCGCGTCGCCGCCGTACCAGTACTCTTCCGGCGCCTCGGCGAGCGGGGCGCCGGTGGCGATCCGGCTGACCAGGTCCGGGTTGGCGATGTAGAGGCGGCCGAAGGAGACGAGGTCGGCGGCGCCGCTCTCGATCATCTCCGCGGCGTGCTCGGGGTCGAGCTCGTTGTTGGCCATGTAGGCGCCGGGGGCGTGGCGGCGGAGCGCCTCGCGATCGACCTCCTGCTGGTCCTCGCGCGACTGGCCCATCAGGCCCTCGACCACGTGGGTGTAGGCGAGACCGATCTCGCTGAGGCGATCGAGGTAGGTGCCGAAGGTCGCGTCGACTTCGCTGTCGAGAGGCGTCTCGCCGGGCATCTTCGTCCCCGGGGAGACGCGGATGCCGACCCGGCCGGCGCCCCAGATCTCGACCACGGCCGCGACCACCTCGAGCGGGAACCGCAGCCGGTTCTCGATCGAGCCGCCGTACTCGTCCTCGCGCTGGTTGGTCGAGTCGCGGACGAACTGCTCGAGCAGGTAGTTGTTAGCGGAGTGGACCTCGACCGCGTCGAAGCCCGCCTCCTTGGCGTTGCGGGCGGCGTGCCGGTACTCCTCGAGGAGCGCCGGGATCTCCGCCGTCTCGAAGGCGCGCGGCGTCACCATGTCCTTCATCCCGTCCAGCGTGAACGCCTGTCCCTCCGGCTTCACCGCCGACGGCGCGCCGGGGAGCTCGCCGCCGTGGAGGTCGGGATGGGAGATCCGCCCGGTGTGCCAGAGCTGCAGGACGAAGCGGCCCTCGCGCTCGTGGACCGCCTCGACGACCGGCTTCCAGGCCTCGACCTGGGCGTCCGACCAGATGCCGGGGGTCAGCGCGTAGCCGACGGCGCCGGGGGAGATGTTGGTCGCCTCGGTGATCACCAGGCCGGCGTCGGCGCGCTGCGAGTAGTAGTCGGCGGCGTAGGTCGGCACGCGGCCCTCCTCGTCGGAGCGGCTGCGGGTGAGGGGCGCCATCGCGATGCGGTTCGGGAGGTCGAGCTCGCCGACCCGGAGCGGCTCGAACAGCCGTTTCAGGTCACTCATGAGGGCAGGATGGGGAGGGGAACGCGGAAGGTCATCACCCCATCGGGGTACCCCCGAGGCGGCGGTCCCAGACTGTGAGATAAGTCCGTCTAGGATCGGCGGCATGGACCAGAACCCCAGCTCCGACGACCAGCCGACGATCGACGTCGCCAACGCCGACCTGCTGCTCTCGACCACGCGGTCGGTGCGAAAGCGGCTCGACTTCGACCGGCCGGTCGAGCGCGAGACGCTGCTCGAATGCCTCGAACTGGCGGTCCAGGCGCCGACCGCGTCGAACCGCCAGCTGTGGCGCTGGATGATCGTCACCGATCCCGATCTGAAGACGAAGATCGCCGACATCTACCGCGAGCAGGGCATGGACTACCTGCGCGACGGGCTGGCCGAGTCCGAGGCGGGCGGGGACTCATCCCAGCTGCGGGTCAAAGACAGCGCGCTCTACCTGGCGGAGAACTTCGAGCGCGCGCCCGCCTACGTCATCCCCTGCATCGAAGAGGACCTGGCGGGGAAGAGTGGGACCGCGTCGATCGGGACCCTCGGCTCGATCATCCAGGCGGGCTGGAGCTTCCAGCTCGCGCTTCGCGCCCGCGGCCTCGGCTCGACCTGGACGACGCTCCACCTAGGGGACGCCAAGGCCGTCGCCGAGCTGCTCGGCATCCCCGCCGGCGTCACCCAGGTCGCGTTGATCCCGGTCGCCTACACCAAGGGCACGAACTTCCGCCCGGCCAAGCGCCCGCCGGTCACCGAGATCACCCACTGGAACCACTGGGGCGACACTGGCGCCTAGCCCGGTAGCCCACCCAGGTGCGTTCGCAGTTTTCCGCGGATAGCGCGGGTTTCTGCGAACTCGCCGGCCGGGAGGCGTCAGCTCTCGCGGGTGAAGGGGAGCTCGACCGTCAGCCAGTCGATCAGCTCGCCGGGGTTCCGCGTCTGGCTGAGGATCTTGCCGGGGCCGGTGAACTCCATCACGAAGCCCTCGCCGCTTTTCAGCGTCTGCATGATCCCCTTGGTGACTTTGCGGGTCTTGTACTGGACCGTCGGGTCGAAGGCGACGAGGTGGCCGGAGTCGAGCACGACCCCCTCGCCCTCGGCGAGCTCGATCGTCTCGATCGCGCCGTAACAGGCGACGACGATCTTGCCCTGACCGCTGGCGCGGATGAGGAAGCCGCCCTCGCCGCCGCCGATGTTCTTGAAGCCGTCCCACTTGGTGTCCAGCTCGACCTCCGAGGAGGAGCAGAGCCAGGCGCCCTGGGTCACGTTCATCACGCCGTCGACGTCGAGCACCGCGAGGTCGCCGGGCAGGTTGGCGGTGCAGTCGACCCAGCCGCCGCCGTCGGGCGCGGTCCAGGTCGTCTGGAAGAGCGACTCGCCGCCGAGGATGCTGCGTTTCAGCCCCTTCATCAGGCCGCCCTGCACCTTGGCTTCGAGCTCGACGCCGATCGAGTGGGCCATCATCGCCCCGGCGCCGGCCTTCATTGCCTCGCCGGGGGCGAGCTGGCAGCGGGCGACCGCGAAGGCCGGGTTCTGTCTGATCGTGACGTCCATGGCCCGGGATCCTCCCAGGTCAGGCCGGTTCTTGTGCCGCCTGCTCCAGCGCCTGGACGATGACCTCGGCCGGCTGCGCCCCGGAGAGCGCGAGGCGACGGTCGATGACGAAGAAGGGGACGCCGTTGACGCCGATCCCGCGGGCGGTCTCGATCTCGGTGGCGACCGCTTCGCGGTCGACGTCGGTGGGGACCGCGGCGTCGCCCTCGAGGCCGACGTCGGCGGCGAGCGCCGTCAGCACCTCGGGGTCGTCGAGTCGCAGGCCTTCCTCGTGCTGGGCCTTGAAGAGGCGCTCGACCATCGCGTCGCCGAGCCCCTGGCGCTCCGCCGCCTTGATCAGCGCGTGCGCCTCGAGGGTGTTGGCGACCTTGCCCTGGTCGAGGTGGTAATCAAGGCCCGCCGCCGCGGCCATCCCGGTCAGCCGCGCCTGCGACTCGGCGAGCTGCTCGGGCGGGTAGCCGCGCTCCCGGGTCAGGTACTCCTGGGTCGACTCGCCCGCGCCGGGCTCACCGAAGCGGGGCGCGTCGGGCTGCAGTTGGAATGAGCGCCAGGTGACCGCGACGTCGTCGCCGTCCCATTTCTCCAGCGCCTCCTCGATGTGCCGCTTGCCGAGGTAGCACCAGGGGCAGGCGACGTCAGACCAGATATCTACGTTCATGCCCCGAATGCTAGGGAGCGCCCATCGTCGGCCGGCCGCGCGCCTCGCCCGTTTCCCGTCGCGATAATCGCCGGCATGTGCACGCGCGTCTTCTGGAACGACAACGGGGTGGCGATGGTGGTCGCCCGCACGCTCGACTGGGAGACCTCCGACGAGCCGCGCCTCTGGGTGCTGCCGCGGGGGACGGCGCGCAACGGTGGGGTGGGGGAGGGGTCGGTCGAGTGGGCCTCGCGCTACGGCAGCGTGACGATGCAGGGCTGGGGATGCGTGACCAGCGAGGGCATCAACGAGGCGGGGCTCTCGGCCCGCGCCCTCTACCTCGAGGCGACCGAGTGGGAGCCGCCCGACTCCCGTCCCGGCGTCTCCAACCTGGTCTGGACCCAGTACGCGGTCGACAACTTCGCCACGGTCGAGGAGGCGCTGACGGGGCTCGCCGACGTCCGCGTCGTCTCGGTGCCGATGCACGGCGCCCACCTCGGCGCGCACCTGATGATCGAGGACGCCACCGGCGACAGCGCGCTGATCGAGATGGTCGGCGGCGTCCCCACCGTCCACCACGGCCGCGAGTTCGACGTCGCCACCAACGACCCGCCCTATGACGAGCAGGTCGCGGGCCTGGCGCGCTACCGGCCCTGGGGCGGCGACCTCGGGATCCCCGGCGACATCGTCTCCGAGGAGCGATTCGTGCGCGCCACCTACTACCTCTCGCACCTGCCGAAGCCGGCCGACGACGCCGAGGCGGTCGCCGGAGTGATGGGCGTGATCCGCAACTGCCAGGTCCCCTACGGCGCCCCTGACAACCGCTTCGACACCTATCCCACCTGGTGGGCCTCGGTCACCGACCTGACCGAACGCGTCTACTACTTCCAGTCGACCCGCGCCCCCAACGTCGTCTGGCTCGAGCTGGACCAACTCGACTTCACCCAGGGCGCCCCGACCCTGGCCCTCGACCCCCGCGACCCCAACCTGACCGGCCCGATCGACGCCGCCCTCGCCCCGGCCCCGCTCGACTGGGGCCTCTAGCCCGATCGAGTTCGCACTTAGTTCCGCTATGCGGCCGAAAGTGCGAACTCACCGGCCGGGGCGGGACTGAGCGACGAGCTCCCACAGGTACATCGCGGCGAGGCTGCGCTCGGGATGCCAGCGCTCGGCGCGTTCGCGGGCCTCGGCCTCGACCGGGATCAACTCGAGGCCGTAGAGGTCGCGGACGCCGCGGCGGAGGACGAGGTCGCCGGCGGGGAAGACGTCGGGGCGGCGGAGGTGGAAGAGGAGGAAGAGCTCGGCGCTCCAGCGGCCGAGGCCGCGGACGGCCGAAATCGCCTCGACCACCTCATCGTCGTCGAGGCGCCGCAGGGCGCGGAGGTCGAGCCGGCCGTCTTCGACCCGCGCCGCCAGGTCGCGCACGTATTCGACCTTGCGGCCCGAGAGCCCGACCTTGCGCAGGTCGGCGTCGCTCGCCGCGAGCACGACAGGCGGCGTCAGCTTGCCGTCGCCCGCCAGCGCGACGAAGCGGCCGAAGATCGCTTCCGCCGAGGTGGTCGACAGTTGCTGCCCGACGATCGAACGGAGTAGCGCGACGAACGGGTCACCCGCAATCGCCGGGACGCGCCGGCGGAACCGGGCGATGAAGTCGACCGTGCCGAAGCGCTCGACCAGGCCTGCCATCGCCGGATCGGTGGCCGCCAGCCTCGCCGCCGCCTCGCGCGTCCGCTCGCTCATCGCCACATCCAACAGCAGGACACCTAAGGGACCCGCCGCCCGCGAAAGCGGGCGGCGGGTGAGAGGGATGAGTCATGTTGGAGACAGCCCAACCCTCGGGTGGCGCGGCCACCCGGCAAAGTGCCGCGCAAGCAGAACAATACAAAGTTGACCCACATAGTCAAGTAAGAAGTGCGCGTATAGGGATCCATACTGAAATAAAAGGAATTCCTGAGTACCGCGAGCGATATCGGGTTACTGGAAACAGATGCCAGGGAGGATGCGATTCACCACCGACGTGCCCGAAGTCGCCGAGGAAATCATCTCGGACGCGTACCTCGAGGTGCACCTCCGCCTCAATCAGGAAGAAGCCCGCGACTTCCAGCTTCGGATCGAGCGCTTCGACGCGGGCCCGTTCCAATTGGACGAAATGGAGATCGGCGGCCATGCCTCCGTCGGCTTCGAGCCCGAGGGTGAGGATGAGGAGGTCGTCGTCGGCCGGGTGACCCGCGGCGCCCTCCGGCTCCAGCTCCCCGACCGCGACGAGGACTTCGACCCCGGGGAGGTGGCGCTGATCGTCCGGCCCGGCGTCCCGGCGACGACCGTCATCCGTGACTACCGCCAGCTCGTCACCACGTTGCGGGCGTCGACGGTGCGCGAGGCAGCCGGGCGCGGCCCCGACGCACCGGTGCCGGTATTCACGTCCGCACGGGCGATCTCGCCGAGCCGGATCCGAACCTGGGGGCGCGCCCGTGACTTCATCAACAGCCTCTTCGCCGGAGACCCCGACGTCGCGACCGCGCCGCTGGTCGTCGGCAGCGCCGATCGGATGCTCGCCAGCCTCCTCCTCACGACCTTCCCCAACGACTCGATCGCGTCGCCGTCGCCAACCGACGACCGTGACGCTCGGGCGCCGAGTGCGGTCCGCCGCGCCATCGCCTACATCGAGTCGCACGCGGACCGAGACATCGGCCTCACCGAGATCGCCGCGGCCTCCGGCGTTTCCGGCCGCACGATCCAGATCGCCTTCCGCCGACATCTCGACACGACCCCGACCGCCTACCTGCGCAAAGTTCGCCTCGACCTCGCCCACGCCGAACTCCTCGCCGCGTCGCCCGACAGCGAGCTCACCGTCACCGAAGTCGCCTACCGCTGGGGCTTCTCCTCGCCGAGCCGCTTCGCCGAGCGCTACCGAGCCGAGTTCGGCCGCCTGCCGAGCGAGATGCTGCGCCGCTGAGGTCGCGCCCCGGCGGGTAGCGTGGGGGGATGACGACCGAGGCCGAGCAACGGACCGACGCTGAAGCGCCCGCGGGCGACGACGCCTTCGCCGCCCAGCACGCGCGGCTGATGGAGGGGCTCGCCGCCTCGATCCGCGAGAAAGGGCTGGCGCAGACTCAGGTCGCCGACATCGTCGGCCACGCGCACGCCTCGCGGCGCACCTTCTACAAACACTTCGAGGACAAGGAAGCGTGCTTCGTCGAGCTGATGACCTCGCTCGCCGACGCCTTCCTCGAGGAGGTCGACCGGGCGATCGACCGTGAGGCGCCGCTCGACACGCAGATCGACCAGGCGATCGACACCTACCTCGGCCTCGTCACCGGCGACGCCGACCTGATGGCGACGTTCGCCAGCCCGGCGCTCGGCGAGCGCACCGTGGTCGCGATGCGCGACGGGTTCGAGCGCTACGCCGAGCTGATCGTCGCCGTGGTCGAGAGCGACTCGGCCCGCGACCCCCGCGTGGCGCCGATCTCGGTCGAGCGCGCCTACATGCTGGTCAGCGGCCTCCACCAGACCCTGGTGCGGTCGCTGGTGCGAGGCGAGGACCTCGGCCCGGCGTCGGCCGAGTTCAAAGCGGTGATGAAGCTGGTGCTCTCGGGAGCCGCGGGCTAGGAGTCGCAGTCGCTCCGCCCGTCCGAGTTGCGTCCCAGGCGTCTCGATGGCGGCCCGGGCAGGCTGTGGCCGCCATCGAGACGCCCGGGACGTGAGGGTTTCGCCGAGAACGTCACAGGTCTACATCGAGTGTCGCGACGTTCGTGCACTTGGCCACACCAGGGTGGGCCTA
>DAIQOT010000032.1:0-23966 GCA_036787695.1 Solirubrobacterales bacterium
ATCAGCTGGGCGAGGCCGTCGGGCTCCTCGTCGGGATCGCGGTAGTAGTCGGCGCGGTAGAGGAAGGCGACCAGGTCGGCGTCCTGCTCGATCTGGCCCGACTCGCGAAGGTCCGAGAGCTGCGGCTTCGGCGGCGAGCGCTGCTCGGGCGCGCGCGAGAGCTGCGAGATCGCCATCACCGGCACCTCGAGCTCACGGGCGAGGATCTTCAGGCCACGGCTGATCTGGCCTACCTGCTCGACCCGGTTGGCGCGCGAGTCGTCGGAGCGCATCAGCTGCATGTAGTCGAGGATGATCAGGCCGAGCCCGCCGCGGTCCTGTTCCTGGGCGTGGAGGCGGCGCGCCTTCGCGCGCAGGTCGAGGATGCTGAGGTCGGAGGAGTCGTCGAACCAGAGCGGCGCGCTCTCGAGTTCGTTGGCGGCGCGCAGAACCTTCGGCCAGTCGCGCGGGGACACCTGGCCTTTGCGCAGCTTGTCGCCGGGGATTCGCGCGCGGCAGGCGATGAAGCGCTGGGCGAGCTCGACCTCCGACATCTCGAGCGAGAAGAAGGCGACCGGCTTGTCGCGCTTGACCGCGACGTTTTCGGCGATGTTGGCGACCAGCGCGCTCTTGCCCATCGCCGGGCGGGCGGCGACGATGATCAGGTTGCCCGGCTGGAAGCCACCGGTCACCGCGTCGATGTCGCGGAAGCCCGACGGCGTGCCGGTCAGCTCGGTCTCGCCGGTGGAGAGCTTCTCCAGCCGGTCGATCTCGTCGTGGAGGATGTCGCCGATGATGCGGAAGTCGGAGGCCTGCTCTTTGTGGGCGACTTCGAAGAGCAGTTTCTCCGCCCGCTCGGAGAGCTCGCGCGGTTCGCCGTCGCGCTCGTTGACCCAGCCCTGGATTTCCTGGCCGGCGCCGAGCAGCCGCCGCAGCAGCGAGTTCTGCTGGACGATCTCGGCGTAGTGTTTCGCGTTGCCGGCGGCGGGGACCTTGGCCGCCAACTCCGAGACGTAGTGTTTGCCGCCCGCTTCGTCGATCTTGTTCGTCTGCGTCAGCGCCTCGGCGACGGAGAGCTCGTCGACCGGCTTCGAGGCGGCGTAGAGGTTGTGGGCCGCTTCGAAGATCGCCCGGTGGCGGTCGAGGTAGAAGTCGGCGGAGTTGAGCTTGACCTCGTCGATGACGCGGGTCAGTGCAGGCTCGGCGACCAGCATCGCGCCGAGGACCGATTCCTCGGCCTCGATGTTCTGCGGGGGTACGTGGGTGGCCGGAGTGCGAGACATCAGTTCAGGAATAGACGGTCGTCCGGCGTCAAAGGGAGGACGCGGAACGAAGCACCGATCAAACCAGAGCCGGGATGTCGGCCGGGCAATCGACGGTGCAAAGCGCGTGAAAAGAAATCCGCGCCGGCGAGAGAAGCGAGAAGGGCGCGCCGCTCACGCGGCGCGCGGACTATTTCTCCTCGGAGATGATCGTCTTGACCGCGGCGACGTTGCCGTCGCCGAGATCGATCTCGACCATGAAGGTGCCGATCTGACGCAGCGGCTGGTCGAGCATGACTTTGCGTTTGTCGATCCGCAGGTCGCGGGCGTCACGCAGGGCGTCGACGATCTGCTGCGGGCCGACCGAGCCGAACAGGTGCCCGTCCTCGCCGGCGCGCTCGTGGATCGTGAGCACGGTTTTGGACAACAGGCCGGCGGCTTCGGCTTCGCGCGCGGCGCGGGCTTTGGCGGCGCGCTCGGCGGCCTCCATGCGGCGCTGCGCTTCCTCGAGCGCCCCCGGGGTCGCCGGCTGCGCCAGCTTGCGGGGGATGAGGAAGTTGCGGAGGTAACCGGGGGAGACGTCGACGGCGGTGCCGCGCTCGCCGAGGTCGGCAACGTCCTGGAGCAGGATCGCCTGCGCCATCAACGCTCTCCGACGTACGGCAGCAGCGCGATCTCACGCGCCCGTTTCACGGCCACCGAGAGCTGACGCTGGTGGGCACGCGAAAGGCCGGTGACGCGACGGCCGCGGGTCTTCCCCTTGTCGGAGAGGAAGCGGCGCAGAAGATTAAGGTCCTTGTAGTCGACGACTTCGGCATTGACCCGCGTGTATTTGCGGGGCCGGGCGCGCTCGGCGCCACGACGGCCGCCGCGGCGGGCGCTGTTACCGGTCGATGAGGTCTCACGAGTTCTAGGCATAGGCGACCGGGGAGGTTACAGATCGGCGCGAACCGGCGCTTGGCGCCGACCGACCTGGTTGCTAACGGACCGACAGAGGCGTCGGGAGCGCGCCGGAACGCGCTCCCGGGCGGTCCTCAAAAGGGAATGTCGTCTTCCTGCCCACCGCCACCGGTCGAGACCGGACCGAAGTCCGATTCGTCCGCCGGGACGTCGCCGGCGCCGTAGCCCTGGTTGTTGCCCTGGTTCCCCTGATTGCCGTAGCCCTGGTTGCCCTGACCCTGGCCGCCACCGCCACCGCCGCCGTTGGGCCCGCCGCCACCGTCGCGGGAGCCGAGGAACTGGACGCTGTTGGCGATGATCTGCACCGCCTGCCGTTTGCCGCCGCCTTCTTTCGCTTCCCACTCACGCCAGTCGAGCCGGCCTTCGACCGCCACCGGCCGGCCGCGGGAGAGGTAGCTCGCGCAGTTCTCGGCCTGCGCGCCGAAGACGACCACGTCGAAGAAGTTGGGCTTGTCGACCCACTGGCCGCTCTGGTCTTTGCGACGGCTATTGACCGCGACCCGCATCTCGCAAACGGAGGTGCCGCCGCCGGTGCTGCGCAGTTCAGGATCCTTCGTGAGGTTCCCGGTGATGACCACCACGTTCACGTTCGAAGCTGCCAAGAGAGTTCACTCCTCTGAATTTGTTGTCTGACTCCCAGTCTAGGCCGGGGACCGGCTCGACTCGCCCCCCCACGGGAGAGCGAAACGCGGAAAGAGCGAGACGCAAAGGGCGCTGAGCGAAGCTAGCGCGGAGAGGCGGGGGAACTACTCGCCGGCCGCGTCGGCGGCGGGCTCGCGGTCGAAGCGCTCTTCGCGATCGCCGCCACGGTCACCGCGATCTCCGCGGTCACCACGATCGCTGCGCTCACGCGGGCCGGGAGCGGCGACGGCGGGCGGGACGAGCGTCGGCGTGTTCTCTTCCACTTTGAAGACCCGGAAGCGCAGGACGCCGTCGGCGATCTTCAGGTTGTGGTCGAGGGTCTCGAGCAGCTCGTTCGACGCCTCGAAGCGGTACCAGCGGTAGTCGGCCTCGGTGCGCTTGTTGATTTCGTAGGCCATCTTGCGAAGGCCCCAGGTGTTCTCCTGTTTGAGCGAGCCGCCGGCCTCGATCTGCCCCTTCGCGGTCTCCGCCAGGGAGTCCCGGGCGGGGGCGTCAAGCTGGGGATCCAGCATCAGTACGAGCTCATATTCGCGTGGGGAGGCCATAGGCGACGGCGCACTATAGCGGTGTCAGCGCGGCGCGAACTCCTGACTACCGTCGCCAGGCGTGGACGGGGGTTCGGGCGGGGGTTCCGGAAGCGGCTCGGGAACGGCCTGTGGAGCCGGGGGAGGGACGTATTCCGGGGTCGCCGGAGGCGTCGATTCGACCGGTTCAGGAGCCGGGCGCGGGGTCGCCGACGACGTCGGCTTCTTCGGTTCGGGCGATCGCCGGGCATGCCGGCGACGGCGTTCGGGACGCCGGGTCCGGGTGCCGATCTTTGCCGTCGCGGCGGGTGCGTCGGGGACCGATTTCCGCGGGCGCTCGCGAGGCAGGGGACGAGGACGGACTCGGGGCCGAGCTCGAGCTCGACGGACCCTCTTCGTCGTGCGAACGACGCGCACCGGTTTCGCCGCCTTCGGCAGCCCGACGTCGGCGCCGAGCGGCGGCGGCTCGGGCGTTCGCAGCAGTCCCGGCAGCAGCCGCAAGCCGAGTAGGGCGACGAGGACGATCGCCGCTACCCGCGCGACCCCGCGCCACCTGATCCTCACGCCTTTCATCCCTCCTACAAGGGATCGGGAGCCGCGAACTCACCCCCTCGGGGCGCGCTCAGCCCTGCTCGGCGCGGACTTTTTCGATGTCGGCGAGCTGGTCGTCGACCCAGTCGCCGGGGTTGCGGCCGAAGACGATGTTCTTCAGCCCGCTCGACCACTCGGCCTTCTGCTCGGGGTCCATCGTCAGCGCGCGGTAGATCGCGTCGGCCTGCTCCTGGATGTCGAACGGGTTGACCGAGATGACGAAGTCCCAGAGCTCCTCGTGCGAGCCGGTGTTCTCGGAGAGCATCAGCACGCCGTCGCGGGTATTCACCGCGGGCGCCTCCTTGGCGACCAGGTTCATCCCGTCGAAGATCGCGTTGACCATCAGCAGGTCGTAGTGCTTGTAGCGCGCCACCGCGTCGCTGAAGTTCTCGTAGATCCGCAGGTCGATCGGCATCCAGTCGGTCGTCCCGTGGCGGTGGTTGACGACGGCGACCAGCGCTTCGATCCGCTCGCGGTACTCGGCGTACTCCGGCACGTCCTGCCGCGAGGGCTGCAGGTGGGCGATGAAGGTGACCTGTTCACGGAACTCGGGGTGTTGCGTGAGGAAGGTGTCGAAAGCCGTGAAGCCGCGGAGCACGTTCTTCGACAGGTCGGCGCGGTCGACGCGGATGATCAGGTAGCGCCGCCGCCGCTCGAGCACCTCGCGCTCGGCCTCGGCGACCTCCGCCGACTCCGCCGCCCGCCGCAGCCGCTCCGCATCGATCCCCAGCGGGTAGGCCCGGGCGCGCGTCGTATGGCCCTTGTAGGTGACTTCCGCCTCGACGTAGTCGACGTCGGCGCCGTCCAGTAGTTCGTCGCAGCAGCGCAGGAAGTTGATGCAGTAGGAGTGCGTGTGGAAGCCGATGATGTCGTTGGCGAGCATCCCCTCGTAGATCGCTTCGCGGATCCGCCGCGGCAGCACGCGCCAGCTGTCGGGCTGCGACCAGGGGATGTGGACGAAGAAGTGCAGGAAGGCGTCGGGACGCTTCTCGCGGATGAACCCGGGAGCGGTGTAGAGGTGGTAGTCGTGGAGCATCACCAGCGGGGAGTCCTGCCCCTCGATCTGCCCGAGGACCGCTTCGGCGATGTCGCGATTCACCTGCTGGTAGCCGTAATCCCAGGCGTCGAGCTCCTCCTGGCGGATGTCCGGCGCGTTGGAGAGATCCCAGAGGTAGTGCTGGATGAACCAGAGGATCGGGTTGGCGATCACGTTGTAGAAGCGGTCGTAGGCGCGCAGGTCGGAGCCGACCATCAGCACGCGGTAGTCGATCCCGTCGATCTCCAGCGAGACCGGGCCGCCCTCTTCTTCGGAGGCGAGGATGTCCTCCTCGCTCATCGCCGAGGCGATCCAGAGCGCGTCGCGGTGGGAGACCAGCCCGGAGAGCGCGGTGACCAGCCCGCCGCCGCCGCGGCGCACCGTGCGGTTGCCCTCCTCGTCGCGGACGAACTGCGCCGGGCCGCGGTTGGAGACGATGATCAGCGGCGCGTCGGGCACGTCGCGAAGGTTACGTCAGGTGTCGAGCCGGTTCAGCAGGTCGAGCCAGTCGCGCAGCAGTCGCGGCGAGAGGAACTCGCGGCGCGCGTGTTCCTTGCCTTCGCGGCCGAGCGTCTTGCCGAGCCCCGGGTCCTGGAGGATCTGGAGGCTGCGTTCGGCGCACTCCTCCGGCGAATTGACGAGGAAGCCGGAGACGCCGTCCTCGATCTGCAGCGGGATGCCGCCGACGTTGCCGCCGATCGTCGGCCGTCCCTTCCAGAGCGCCTCGGTGACGGTCAGCCCGAAGCCCTCGCGGATCGACTTCTGCAGGCAGACGTCGGACTGCGACTGGAAGGCGTTGACCTCGATCGCGCCGACGTTGTTGAGGTTCGAGAGGATCTTGATGTCCGGGTCGTTGTCGGCGTATTCATACGTTTTCTGGAAGAACTCGCGGCCCTCGGGGTCGTCGGTGGCCATCGAGCCGACCATCGCCAGCTGCGCGTCGGGGACCTGCTCGGTGACCTGGCGGTAGGCGTCGATCACGCCGATCGGGTCCTTCCACGGGTCGAAGCGGCTGACCTGGGTGAGCAGCGGGCGCGCCGGGTCGATCCCGAACTGCTGGCAGATGTAGGCGGCGTCCTCGCGCGAGAACGCCATGTTCTTCGGCGACAGCGGGTCGATCGCCGGCGGGATGATGTTGACCGCGTCGCGGTGCGCGCCCATTTCCTTGGGCACGTACTGGTCCATGTGCCAGACCGACGCGTCGTACTCTTCGATCAGCGGCAGCAGGCGCGCGATCGGCGCCGGGTTCGGCGTCGACAGGTCGATGTGGCAGCGCCAGATCCACTTGCCGCCCTTGGCCGCCGCGCCGCGCCGCAGGCCGATCGGCTGCGGGTCGTGGACGATCACCGCGTCCCACTGGCCTTCCATCTCGTCGGCGTTGGTCGCGTTGATCTCGTCGAAGATCGCCCACTGCTCGTCGGAGAGCGTCTCCGGCGCCCCCTGCAGCGAGTTGTGGAGGAGCTTGGTCGCTTCGAAGAACTCGTCTTTGCCGAAGATCACGTGCCAGTGCGCGTCGATGCCGACGTCGCGCATCAGCGGCACGATCGTGTAGAGGATCTCCGACACGCCGCCGCCGAACGCGGTCGCCGAGACGTGCAGGACCCGTTTGCCCTTCAGCGGCGCGGCGAGCTCGAGGATGCGCTCGGTCGTCTCGCGACCGACGATGCTCGCGTAGTCGGCGAGTGACTTCTGTCCGATGGCGACTTCCTGAAGCAAGGGGCGAGTTCTACACCTCGCGGCGGAAGCGTTGGGCGCGGTGGACGCCTATGTGACGCGGAGAGGCCTATTCGACCTTGTCGGGACGCTTGCCGAGCGTCACCGTGACCTGCATGCGCTTGTTGTCGCGCAGGATCGTCAATTCGATCTTTTCGCCCGGCAGCTTTTCCGAGACCAGCTGCGCGAGGTCTTCGGGTTCGACCACCTTCTGGCCTTCGACGTCGATGATCACGTCGCCGCCGGTTTCGTATTCGGCCGCCTGGAAGATGATTTCGCCGGTCGCGCCCTTCAGCCCCGCTTTCGCCGCCGGGCCGCCGGGGACGACGTTGGCGACGAGCGCCCCGAATTCGGTGTCGATTCCCAGCTTCTGGGCCAGCTGCGGGTAGATCGGCTGGCTGGAGACGCCGATGTAGGCGTATTCGGCGTGGCCGTGTTCGCGGAGCTGCTGCACCGAGTGCTCGATCGCGGTCATCGGCACGGCGAAGCCGACCCCGTCGTTGGCTCCCGAGTTGGTCTCGATCTGCTGGTTGATCCCGACGACTTTCGCTTCTTCTTCGAGCAGCGGGCCGCCGGAGTTGCCGGGGTTGATCGAGGCGTCGGTCTGGATCGCGCCCTCGATTTTGAACTGGGTCAGCGACTGGACCGCCCGATCGGTGGCCGAGACGACGCCGACCGAGAGCGACCGCTGCTCGCCGAAGGGGCTGCCGATCGCCGCCACCGGCTCGCCGACTTCGAGTTCGGAGTCGTTGCCGAGTTCGAGCGGGTGGAGCGGGAAGCCTTCCGGTTCGACCTTCAGCAGGGCGACGTCGGCGAACGGGTCGAAGCCGACGATTTCGGCTTCCAGCACGTTGCGGTTCTCGAATTCGACGAAGACTTCCTTGGCGGGCTCGCGGGCGCCGCCCGACCCCTCGCCGCCCGATTCCTCGGTGACGACGTGGGCGTTGGTGACGATTTCGCCGTTGTCGGCGAGGACGAAGCCGGAGCCCTCGGCCCCACCCGCGGCGCCGCCGAAGACCGAGCGGATCGTGACCACGCCGGGCGCCGCCTCGCGGTAGACCTGGGCCGCGTTGAAGCCGGGCGATGCCGCCTCGACCGCCAGTTCTTTCGGCACCTGCGGCGGCAGTTCGCCTTCGGCTGCCGCTTCGACTTCGGCCGTCGTCGCGTCGCCTTCGCCCGACGGTTCGGCTTCGCTGGAGTCGCTCGTCTTGTCCTTGAAGATCACGGTCGAGGTGCCGGCGCCGCAGCCGGCGAGCAGGGCGACGAGGAGCACGGCCGCCAGCGCCAGGAGCGTCGCGGCGGGGAGTCGGCGCGACCTCAAGGCGTGACCTTGGCGAGCGGCCGTCCCGGCGTCGGCTCGGCGGCGCGGCCGGGGGGCAGCTCGAGGGTGAAGGCGGTGAAGCGACGGCTCGAGCTGATCGCGATGCTGCCGTCCATCCGCTGGGCGAGCTCGGTCGCGATCGCCAGCCCGAGGCCCGATCCGCCCGAGGAATCGCCGGTGTAGAAGCGCTCGAAGATGCGGCCCTGTACCCGCTGCGGGATGCCTTGACCCTGATCGGAGACGATCAGCTCGGCGCGGCGGCTGGGGGATCGGTTGACGGTCACGGCTACCTCGGTGCCCTCGGGAGTGTGCGTGAGGGCATTGTCAAGGAGGATACGAATGATCTGCCGGACCCGTTCACGGTCGGCGGTCGCGATCACCGGCCGGTCGGCCGTGCGCAGCCGCAGCGGCGAGCCGTGGGCCTCGGCGCGGGGACCGAACTCGCGCGCCGCCTCGCGCGCCAGCTCGCCGAGGTCGACGCCGTCGGGCGTCATCACCATCGCCCCCGCGTCGAGCTGGGAGAGGTCGAGCAGATCGTGGGTCAGCTTCGTCAGCCGCTCGATCTGCCCGCGCATCGTGCGGACGAACTCTTCGCGCTCGGCCGGGCTCAGGTCGTCCTCTTCCTCGAGCAGTTCGACGAAGCCGCCGAGGCTGAAGATCGGCGTGCGCAGCTCGTGCGAGGCGTTGGCGATGAACTGTTTGCGGGCCGAGTCGAGCTCGGCGAGGCGCCGCTGCATCTCGTTGAAGGTGCGCGCCAGCGGCGCGAGCTGGCCGACCGAGGCGACCGGGATCGTCGTCTCGAAGTTCCCGTCGGCCACCTTGCGCGCCGCCGCCTGCAGCCGCCGCACGTTGCCCGCCGCGAGGCTCGCGTAGTAGATCCCGATCAGCAGCGCCAGCCCGGCGGCGATCAGCCCACCGACGATGATCTCCCGCTTGACCGGGCCGTTGCCCGCGCCCGCCCCGCTGATCCAGACCACATATATGTAGACGACGGCGACGGTGCCGAGGCAGATCCCGACCGTGGTGAGCGCGATGCGCCCGCCGAACCGGGTCGGTCGCAGGCGGCGGCGCATCTACTCGACGAAGCGGTAGCCGACGCCGCGCACGGTGAAGAGGAACTCCGGCTCCTTCGGGTCGCGCTCGATCTTCTCGCGCAGGTGGCGGATGTGGACATCGACGGTGCGCGGGTCGCGGTACTCGGAGTCGCCCCAGACGTGCTCGAGCAGCGTCTCGCGGGTGAGCACGCGCCCGGGCGAGCGGGCCAGCGCGCCGAGGATCTCGAACTCGACGTAGGTGACGCGGATCTCCTCGTGGCCGAGGGTGACCTGGCGGCGCTCGAAGTCGATCGTCAGTTCGCCCTGGACGATCGGGCCCTCTTCGCCCTGGTCGACGAGCGGGGTCACCATCCGCGAGCGGCGCAGCGCCGCTTTGACCCGGCTGCGGAACTCCCTCATCGAGAAGGGCTTCGTTATGTAGTCGTCGGCACCGACCTCGAGCCCGGCGACCTTGTCGGACTCCGAGCCTTTCGCGGTCAGCATGATGATCGGCACCTGGCTGCGCTGGCGCAGCTCGCGGCAGACTTCGACGCCGTCGCGGCGCGGCAGCATCAGGTCGAGGACGACCAGATCGAAGCGCCCTTCGTCGAAGCGCTGCAGGGCTTCGGTGCCGTCCAACGCGGACGTCACGTGGTAGCCCTCCTTGCGCAGGGGATAACTGAGCAGCGTCTGAATCGACTGCTCGTCGTCGACGAGGAGAATGCGGGCAGACCCATTTGCCACAGAAAGAAGGGTAGTGACCGCGCTACCGCGAACGTACCGGGAGTCGCCTTGAGCCAACGGACGCACGTCCGGATCAATCCTTGGACACATGTGCGACTACCCGAAACTAAGGATAAGATTGGGCGAGCCGATAATGAACTCGATGAAGGCAACGGAACTGAAGAACCTCGTCGAAGCCGGTAGCTACAAGCCGGATCCGTCACGCGTCGCGAACGCGATGCTGAGGCGCCGGGGCGTGCGTGAGCTGCTCACCGGGGCCTACGCGGGTCAAGCTGATCGAAGCCACGGCTCGGCAGGGCTTCGCCACCGCGCCGCCTGAGCTCGGCGCGCGGTCCCGCGGTACCCGCGGATTCGACTTGACCGATGACGGTGAGCGGCGTGCCCAGCGCGGCGAGCGCCTCTCGGGCGACGGCAACGGCATCGGGCGGTAGCGCGGCGAAGAGCTCGTAGTCCTCGCCGCCCGAGGTGGCGAGCTCGAGTGGATCGCGGTCGGCGGCGACGGCGATCGCGGCGACGCCCTTGGCGATCGGCAGGGCGTCGGCGTCGATCGTGAGCAGCGCGTCGCTGGCGACGGCGACGTGGTTCGCGTCCCCGGCGAGCCCGTCGGAGACGTCGATCATCGCCGTGGCGCCGGCCGCGGCGAGGGCTTGGCCGGCCGCGAGGAGCGGGGTGGGGTCGAGTTGGCGGCGACGGAGGGCCTCGGCGCTGACAAGGTCGAGGCGCTCGCCGGAGGTCCGCTCGAGAGGGCGCGGGGGATCCGTACCAGTGGGATCTCCGACCGGCGAGATCCCTGCGAGTGGCTCGACGGCCCCGAACGCGGCGGCCGCCAGGGTCTGGTCTTCGATCAGCAGCAGTCCCGCCGCCGCGCCTCCCAGCTCTCCCGTCACAACCAGGACGTCGCCTTCGCGAGCGCCGCCGCGGGTGACGAAGTCCTCGGCGCGGGTCGCGTAGCCGGTCACGGTCACCGCCAGGGTCAGCACCGGCGCGCGGGTCAGGTCGCCACCGGCGATCGCCGTCCCGGTCTCGCCCGCGACCGCCGCCATCCCCTCGCCCAGCTCGAGCAGCTCCGCCTCGCTCATCCCCGCGGGCGCGCCGAGCACGATGTAGGCCTCACCTGCCTCGGCACCCATCGCCGCCAGGTCAGACAGCGCCGTGGAGAGCGCCTTGCAGCCGATCTGGCGCAGCGAGGCGGTCTCGCGGCGGAAGTGGACGCCCTCGACCAGCGCGTCGACCGAGGTCGCGACCGCGCCGCCCGGCGCGGTGATCGCCGCGTCGTCGCCGCTGCCGAGGACGAGGCGCGGCCCCGCCGTCGGCAACCGCTCGCGAAGCAGCGCCAGCAGCTCGAACTCGCCCATGAGCCGACTATCCCAGAACGTGGGCCGCGCGCCTGGCTCTGGAGCGATCTCTATCGTGCCGAGTAGTGGAGCGAAAGCAACCACTCCTGCACCGGCTCGGTGACGCAGGGGCGAAATTCGGGACCAAGCCGCCTCGCAGCAAAGGGGTGCGTCTGGCGATCCAGCTCGGCCTCGCCGTGCTGATCTTCGGCTTCCTCGTCCTCACGGTCATCAACGACTGGTCGCAGATCCAGAGCGAAGGGATCCACTTCCACGTCCTCTGGCTGATCCCGGCTTTCATCATCTTCCCGATCTACTTCGTCCTCACCGCCTACGGCTGGGAGTTGACGCTGCGCAGCCTCGGCTACCGGATCGGCTTCGGCCGCGCCCAGGTGGCGTGGGGCCAGCCGCTCTTGGCGCGGTACGTGCCGGGGAGCATCCTCTACGTGCTCGGGAGGGTGCTGCTGAGCGAGCGGGCGGGGGTGCCGCGCCGGATCTCGGTCGCCTCGATCGTCTACGAACAGGCGATCTCGGCAACCTCGGCGATCGTCGTCGCCGCCTACTTCATCATCAGGCACCCGAAGCTCCAGGGGGTGCCGGAGCGCTGGCTGGTGCTGCTGCTGATCCCGGCGGCGATCGTCATCCTCAGCCCGGCCGTCTTCCGCCCGCTGTCTGACCGGGTGCTGCGTGGATTCGGCCGCGATCCGCTGCCCGCCGTGATGCCGCTGCGCGACGTGATCGGGGTGACGATCTACTACTCGCTGGTCTGGCTGGTGGTCGCCTTCGGCGTCTACTCCGTCGCCCGCTCGATCACCTTCATCCCCTACAGCGACCTCGTCCTGGTCGGCTCGGCGCAGGCGATCGGCTACTTCGCCGCGCTGGTGACGCTGGTCGCGCCGGCCGGCCTCGGCGTCCGCGACGCGGCCTTCGCCTGGGCGATCGAGGCGGCGCTGCCGAGCGGAAGCTTCAGCTTCGGATCGCTGATCGCGATCGCCGTCCGTGGCGTGATGACGATCGGCGAATTGATCTACGTCGGCGGCGTCACCCTCCTCGGCCGGCGCATGGGCTGGACGATCCACACCGGCATCCTCCACGCCTCCCCCGAGGAGGAAGCGGCGGGGGACGAGAACGCCACCACCATCCACACCCCCGAAATCCTCTAGCTCGGCGTTCGCAGAAACCCGCGGATAGCGCGGGAAAGTGCGAACTCGCTGTCAGAGGGGGATGCGGGCGCCCAGCTGGTAGGCGGTGAGGGCGAGGAGGAGGACGGCGAGCCGGCGGTCGCGGGCGACGGCGACGAGCGGCAGCGGCCAGACCAGGTACCAGGGCAGGAGCCACGAGGTGGCGAGCAGCAGGCCGAACCCGGCCCAGGCGGCGGCGCGGATCCAGTCGAAGCCGCGCCAGGTCTTCCAGAGCAGCCAGGCGACGGCGGCGCCGAACAGCACGAGCGCCGCCACCCGCACCGCCCCCTCGTCGATTCCCGTCAGCCGGGCGAAGGTGACCGGGATCGAAAGGTGACTGGTCCGTCCCTGGTTTTCCCCGGCGAGCCCGAACGCGTGCAGCCAGTGCCACCCGAACGCCGCGTAGCCCGCGACCGCGAACACCAGCGCCGCCCCCACCGCGCCCCCAGCCAGGCGACAGACCGGACACACCTCCCCGTTGGTGGGCCGAAAACTCCACTCATGCTTGAGTTTTCGGCCCGTCAACACCGGGGGCGTCGAGGAAGGGTGACGGGACTCGCGCAGGGTCGCGACGAAGGCGAAGGGGGCGACGAAGAGGGATGAGGACTTGATCGCGGCGCTCGCGACGAGGAGGGCGCCGGAGGCCGCCTCGCGCCGGGCGACGAGGGCGGCGACGCCGAGCATCGCCAGCAGCATCGCGAGGCCGTCGTTGTGGGCGCCGCCGACGACGTGGACCAGGACCAGGGGGTTGAGGGCGACGAAGGCGGCGGCTCGGGCCTCGTCGACGCCGCGCCAGGCGGCGAGGCGGGAGACGATCCAGGCGAGGCCGAGGACCGAGATCGCGGCGACCGCCTTCAGCATCGCGATCGCCGCCCAGACCGGCAGCCAGGCCAGGGGGTAGGTCGCGATCGTGAAGAGGGGGCCGTAGGCGCTCGGCGTTTCGGTCCAGGTGACGTGGGCGAAGGCCGGGTCGGTCGGCGCCGCTTCCGGCGCGTTGACGTAGGGGTCGAGCCCGTGCTTCACCCCGAGCCGGGCGTAGTCGACGTAGCTGAAGGCGTCGTGGGAGAGCAGGACCGGGGCGCAGGCGAAGGCCACCACCGCGACGACGATCAGCCCGCCGACGACCCGCACCCCGAGCCGCGGCGCCGTCCAGAGCACGCCGAGGTAGGCGACGAACCCGACCCACATCAACCCATAGGCGAGCCCCGCGTCGATGCTGGTCTACCTACCGGCTGCCTGGCCGCCGGCGACGCCCGGTTCGGGGCCCCCGTACTTGGGTGGCAGCGGCGGGGGGAGGGGGGCCGGTTCTTGGCCGGCGCCGGGGGCGTAGGCGTTCGGGTCGTAGCCGCCGACCGAGCTCTGGCCCGGCAGTTCTTCGCCCGCCTCGCCTTTGCCTTTGCCGCCTTTGGCCTTTTTCGCCGCCTCGGTCCCCGGCGCCGCGGCGACGTACTCGCCGTATCCCGGGGCCCATTCGATCTGCTCTTCCGGTTCGTGGAATTCGTCGCACGGAACCCCGGCGTTCGCGTAGAGGGAGTGCCAGATTTCGGCCGGGAACGTGCCACCGAACACGGTGATCCCGTGGACGTCGGTCATCGAGATCGCGTTCGACCGCGGGTAGCCGACCCAGACCGCGGTCGCCAGGTTCGGCTGGTAGCCGGAGAACCAGGCGTCGGTCTCGTCGTCGGTCGTCCCGGTCTTGCCCGCCTGCCCGACGCAGCCGGTGTAGGCCGCGGTGCCGGTCCCTTCGGTGATGTTGTCGCGCAGCAGGCGCGTCACCTGCCAGGCGACCGCCGGGCTCAGGATCCGCTTCGGTTCCGGCCCCTGCGGGTGTTCGACCTTCCCGCCCGGCCGCACGACCTTGGCGATCGCGACGGGTCGATGGCGGATCCCGCCGGAGGCGAGCGTCGCGTAGGCGTCGCTCAGTTCCAGCGGGCTGACCCCGTACTTGAGCCCGCCGATCCCTTCCGCCGGCAGCCCCTGCAGGTGCGTCGTGATCCCCATCGACTTCGCCGTCGCGGCGACGTTCTGCGGCCCGACGTCGAGGTCGAGCTGCGCGAACACGGTGTTGTCGGAGGTGACCGTCGCCTGCTTCAGGTTGATCGTCCCCTGGTAGCCCTCGTCGGCGGTGTGGACTTCCCAGTGTCCATATTCGGGCAGGTTCAGGTCGAGCGGCTTCGATTCGTAATAGGTCGAGTAGGGGTCGACGCCCTGCTTGATCGCCGTGGTGAGGACGAACGCCTTGAAGGTCGAGCCGGGCTGCCGGTGTCCCTGGGCGGCGAGGTTGAACTGGTCGTCGGCGTAGTCGGTGCTGTTGACCATCGCCCGGATGTCGCCGTTGCGGGGATCGATCGAGACCAGGGCGGACGACGGGTCGGTCGGTTCGTAGAGCGCTTCGGAGATCGCCGCGCGCCCGACCCGCTGCAGCTCCGGGCTCAGCGTCGTGTGCACCTGGAGCCCGCCGCGCCGCACCTCGCGCGCCCCGTAGTGGGCGATCAGCAGGTGTTCGACGTAGTCGAAGAAGTAGGGCTCCTGGTGGTCGAAGTAATCGTGGGAAGGGCTCAGCCCCAGGCCGTGCTTTTCGAGCGCCCGCGCCCGCCGCGGCGCCAGGTAGCCGAGCTTCGCCATCTTCCGCAGCACCTCGTTGCGCCGCGCCACCGCCGCCTTGGGATAGAGCAGCGGGTTGTACTCCGAGGGCGCCTGCGGCAGCCCGGCGAGCAGCGCCAGCTGCACCGTGCCGAGCTTCCACACCGGCCGCGAGAAGTAGATCTTCGACGCCGCCCCGACCCCCACCGCGGTCGTCCCTTCGATCGTCCCGTAGGTCGCCGTGTTCAGATACTGGCCGAGGATCTGCCGCTTCGAGTGGTGTTCGGAGTACTCGAGCGCCAGCTTCGCTTCGACGATCTTCCGTTCGATGTTCTTTTCCGGATGCTCGATGCAGAGGTTGCGCACCAGCTGCTGGGTGATGGTCGAGCCGCCCTGCGCCGCTTCGCCCGCTTCGAGGTCGGTGACCGCGGCGCGCAGGATGCCGAGGGTGTCGAGGCCGCCGTGCTGGAAGAAGCGCTGGTCCTCGATCGCGACCGTCGCCAGCTCGAGCCGCCGCGGCAGCTTGGTCACCGGGACCGGCGCGCTGGCCTCCGGCGAGGCGATCGCCCCGAGCCGCTCCCCGTTCGCCGCGTAGACGACCGAGTTGCCGTGCCGCTCGGCCTGCTTGCAGCTCGCCAGCGAGGGCGCGTCGGCGGCGACGTTGAGGACCCAGGAGGTGACCGCGATCACGACGATCGCGACCAGCGCGAGCACCGTCCCGGCGACGATCGCCAACTTGCCGGCCACGCTGCCACGGCGCCGTTGCCGACGCCGTCCCCGCTGCGTCATGCCCCGCAGCCTAGCCGGGGCGTTCGCACTTTCCCGTACCGGCTACGGCAAAATGCGAACGGGCTAGGCCCGGCTGTCGGCCGCCGAGTGGTTGTGGACGATGCCCTGGACGAGCAGTTGGTTGGGGACGACGACCTGGCTGCCGTCGCCGGGGTCGATGAACGTGTAGCTCAGCGTGATGTCGGTGACCCGGCCCTCGCGGTCTTCGAAGCCGACCCGGTCGCCGATCCGGATCGGCTGGGTGATCGCGATCAGCACCCCGGCGATGATGTTGGAGATCGTGTTCTGGGCGGCGAAGCCGATGATCAGGCCGAGCACCGCGGTCGAGGCGAAGATCCCGGCGGCGATCTTCTCCAGCGAGGTGAACTGGGCGAGCACGATCGCGGCGACGACGAGGAAGGCGGCCAGCAGCAGGAGGCGCCGCAGGATCGTCAGCCGGGTCCGGGTCGAGCGGGAGACCTGTGAGACTGCACGCGCCATGGAGGCCAACCTAGTCGGCGGCGAAGTCGCCAAAGATAAGCGCGAATTCCCCTACGCGAACTGGGGACCGTGGCCGGCGGTCTTCGCCGTCCTGATCGCGCTGTGCGTCGGCCTCTTCCTCTCCGTCCCGGCGCTGATCGTCGGCAGCCAGAACGGCAAGATCGAAGCGCTCTTCCCGCCGAGCTACTCGAGCGGCGCGAGCTTCGACAGTGGCAACAGCTCGGCGCTCGCGGTCGATCCCAAGGCGCACCGCCTCTTCGCCGACCACGAAGACGAAATCCGCGTCTTCGGCGCGCTCGGCCAGGAAATCCCCGCGCAGGCGGTCAGCGGGCTCGAAGACTCGCAGGGGGTGGCGTTCGACTCGCGGCGCGGCACGCTGTGGATCTCGGAGAGGAGCCAGGGGCGGATCCTGAAATACGAGGCGGCGGGGAAGGGACCGACGAAGCAGCTGGCGACGATCGAAGGCCGGGAACTGTCGACGCCGGTGCCGATCGAACCCGAAGCGATCGCCGTCGCCCCCGCCACCGGAGCGCTCTACGCGGTCGACGCCGCCAACGACGAGGTCGTGAGGCTGAACGCCAAGGGCGAATACGTCGGGGTGATCGAAGCCGCCGGATCCCCGGCCGGCTCCTTCGATTTCGGCAAGAACGACAACGACATCGCCGTCGACGAAACCCGCGGCCCTGGGTTCGGCGACGTCTTCGTCCTCTCCGGCAAGGGCGATGGCAAGGTCTGGGCCTTCTCGCCGACCGGCAAGTTCCTCTGGGAACTGAAGCCGGAATCGGGCGACGAATTCGCCTCGCTCGCGCTCGACGGCAAGGGCAACCTCTGGATCGCCGAACCGAATGGCGACACCTACGAATACGCGGGGGCGCCCGGCGCCAACGCCGCGCCGGAACGCGGCAGCAAGAAGATCTCGGCCGGGAACGAAGTCGGGGCGCTCGCTTTCGCCGGCTCCGGCCACCTCTTCGTCGCGCGTGAGCTCGACGGCACGCTGACCACGCTCGGCAACGTCATCTCGCAGATCGCGACCGAGCTCGGCTTCCTCCTGGTGCCGATGGCGCTCGCCTCGATGAAAGGCGCCAAAGGGCTGCGGACGATCCTCGAACGGCTCGGCTTCCGCGCCTTCAAGCCCTCGGCCTTCGGCTGGATGGCGCTCGCCTTCGCGATCTACCTGGCGTTCACGATCTTCTACTCGGTGGTGATCACCGAACCGAAGCAGAAGGACATCGCCGAAAGCTTCGGCCCGACCTTCCTGCAGATCCTGCTGATCGTGATCGCGGCGCCGATCGCCGAGGAGACCTGCTTCCGCGGCATGCTCTTCGGCGGGCTGCGGGAGAAGCTGCCGCGGCTCGCGGCGGCGCTGATCTGCGGGTTGGTCTTCGGCGCCCTCCACGCGCTGACCGGGATCACCGCGGTGCCGCCGCTGATCGTCTTCGGCTTCCTCCTGGCGCTGCTCTACGAGCGGACCGGCTCGATCATCCCCGGGATCCTCCTGCACATGCTCAACAACACGATCGCGTTACTCGGGCAGTGACCCGGGCGTCGCGTCCGCGGGCGCAGGTCCCCGGATAAGTGACGATTTACCCGCACTTTGTGCCGGAGCCAGTACGATTCCCGCCGTGATCCGCCGCCTTGCCCTCGCCGTCGGAGCCGCCGCGCTCCTGGCGGTGCCCGCCACCGCGGCTGCCGCGCCGAAGCCGACGCCCGCGCCGCCGAAGGCGGAAGTGCCGAACGCGACGGTCAAGGTCGAACCGACCGGCCTCTCCGGCGGCAAGGCGACGATCCTCGACACGGTCACGGCGAAGGGCACCGTCTCGCCCTACGTCCCCGGCCAGTTCGTCGAAGTCACCTTCTACTTGAACGGCAAGAAGGTCACCAGCCACCACCGGGTCGCGGTGCAGCAGGGCCCGAACGAAACCGGCACCTTCGAATCCGACGTCATCGTCAGGGCCGCCGGCAAGTACGCGGTCAGCGCCAAGCACGTGGCGACCGCCGCGCTCGGCGGCGACTCGACCGTGCGCAAGAGCTGGACCGTGACCTTCCCGAAGCTGAACCCGGGCGAATGCACCGCCGTCGTCGGGGCCTTCAAGACCGACCTGGCGAAGATGGGCTACGTCTCCGGCAGCGGCGACTGCTTCACCGCGCGGCTCGGCCGCGAGGTTCTCGCCTACCGCAAGGTCAACGACATGGACCGCACCAAAAAGGCCGGCGCGGGCCTGGTCGGGGCGGTCTTCGCCGGCAAGGGCGGCTACCACGTGAAGTACCCGGACGCCGGCGAACACGCCGAGGTGCCGCTCGACAAGCAGGTCCTGGTGCTGGTCAAAGACGGCAAGCCGTTCGCGATCTACCCGGTGTCGACCGGCAAGCCGTCGACGCCGACGATCACCGGCCACTACGAATTTTACCGCCAGGAACCGGGCACCAACTCGGAGGGAATGGTCGATTCCTTCTACTGGCACAACGGCTACGCGGTCCACGGCTACGCCGAAGTCCCGAACTACGCCGCCAGCCACGGCTGTGTGCGGACCTTCATCGCCGACCAGCCGCGGATCTACGAATCGTTCCACTTCGGCGAGTCCATTTACGTTTGGTAGCTTCGGCCACCCCGCGTGACTGACCTCGACACCGCCAAGAAGACCCTGGTCGCCGAACTGCGCGAGCACTCGCTGGTGATCGGCGAAGTGACGCTGGCGAGCGGGGCGATCGCCCAGTACTACGTCGACGCGCGGCGCACGCTGATGCGGCCGGGCGGCTTCCGCGCCGCCGGTGAGCTGATCGCCGACGCGGCGCACGAGCTCGGCGCGACCGCGGTCGGCGGGCCGGCGACGGCGGCGATCCCGCCCGCCTGCGCGGCGCTCGCCGGGCCCGCCGGCGACGACCTGGTCGCCTTCTTCGTCCGCGGCGAGAAAAAGCAGCACGGCCTGCAGCGCTGGGTCGAGGGCCCGGTCGAGGCGGGCGTCAAGGCGCTGATCGTCGAGGACACCGTGACCACCGGTGGCTCGACCGCGAAGGCGGTCGAACGCTGCCGCGAGGAGGGCCTCGAGATCGTCGGCGTCATCGCCGTCGTCGACCGCCTGGCGGGCGGAGCGGAGAAGATCGAAGCCGCCGCCGAGGCGCCCTACCGCGCCCTGGTCACGATCGACGATCTCTACCCCGAGCGCCCCGACCGGGGCTGAGGCCACCGTGCCCGCCGAGGCCGATGCCGTCGAGATCCGCGTCGTCGGCTGCCTGGTCGAGAAGCAGAGGACGACGCCGGACGTCTACCCGCTCTCGCTGAACGCGCTGCGGCTCGCCTGCAACCAGTCGACGAACCGCGACCCGGTGGTCGAGTACGACGAGCACACGGTGTCCGACGCGCTGCGGCGGACCGCCCTGCGCGGCTGGACCCGGCTGACCAGCGGCGCCGGCTCACGGGCCCGCAAATACCGCCACCTGCTGCCCGAGGCGCTCTCGGTCGACGACGCCGAGGTGAACGTGCTCGCGGTGCTGATGCTGCGCGGCGCCCAGACGCCGGGTGAGCTGAAACAGCGGACCGAGCGCTACTCGGGCGGCTTCGCCGACCTCGCCGCGGTGAACGAGGTGCTCGAGCGCCTGATCGCCCGCGGCTTCGTGATCCGCCATCCGCGCCGACCCGGCCAGAAGGAGGAGCGCTACGAGCAGGTCCTCGGCGGCGACGACGCGGTGGAGCTGGTCCCGGCGCCTCCGGCCGAGCCCGCACAGGCGCGGTCGACCCTAGGCCCGGAGGAGGGGCCAAACGACGACCACGATGCGGGGACCGGGCCAAACGACGACCGCCCCACCGGGCCGGCGCCACCCTCCGTCGCCGACGAGACGGCGCGCCTCGACCGGCTCGAAGCCGACCTCCTCGACCTCAAAGGCGAGATCACGAAGCTGCGCGAGGCCCTCGGCGAGTAACTAGCGCCGCGGGGCGGGGGCCAGCAGCGGAAGGCCGGCGCTTCGCTGGCCGCCTGGTATCGCCGCCACCACGAGGCCTGGGAGCTTGCCCCGTTCCGCCAGCAGTCGGCGGCCGCCGGGGGTCAGCGGCAGGACGAAGTGGTGCCAGCTCGAGCCGTTCAGGTGGAAGGTGCGCTGGGCGATCGAGCGGGTCACGGCGTGGATGCGCGGCGCTTTGTGGCGGCGCGGGGTCGCGACTTTGTAGGTCGTGCGGAGGCCGAGGTGGCCGGGGCATTCGGTGCCGGCGGGGAAGTCGCAGGTGACGTTGACGGAGACGCCGCGACGGGTCAGGCGCAGGCCGGAGAGGGTGACCGCGACCGGGATCGTCGTCGTCCGGCAGCCGAGCAGGCGGTTGCCGCCGAGGGCCGTGTTGACCGCGTAGACGCAGACCGGCTCCGGCCCTGACTTGGTCGTGACGATCTGGTTTTCGAAGCCGTGGAACGGCCCGGCCAGGACGTGCGCGGCGGCGACGTCGGTGCGTTCGAGGTTGGCGACCTGGCCGAGTTCGTAGGTTTCGACGCCCTTGTCGCCTTCGCGGCCGCCGACCACGACGTTGATCGAGAGCGCTTCGGTCGGCGCGTCGGGGTCGAGGGCCCAGCCCTTGACCTTCAGCTGCCCGTGGGCGGGCGAGCCGGTCACTTCGAGCTTGCCGATCGGGTCCGATTCGCCGACCGGCGGCGTCCCCACCCCGACCGTGGCGCCGTCCACAAAGTCGGAGTCGACGTTGATCGTCGTCCCGCCGTAGGTGTCGTCGTGGCCGCCGCGGAACTGGTGGATGCGCTGGTGGTTGGCCCAGGCGGTCGACGGCAGCACCGAGTCGAGCGTGTTTTCCTGGTTGTTCCAGTTGGCGGTCCAGATGTCGTCGGGGAGGAGGTAGCCGGTGGTGAGCTGGTCGGCGAGGTCGGCGATCCCGGAGCCGCTGGATGAGTAGACGCCCGACTGGAAGCCGAGTTCGTGCAGCTTCGAGGTCCACGCTTCGAGGAAGGTGAGGACGGTTTTCGTCGCGCTCGTCGACGGCGTGTAGGCCTCCATGTCGAAGTAGATCGGGCTGCCGGTGCCGATCCCGATCGCGGTCGCCTCGGTCACCGCGTCTTCGGCCGCCGCCGTCCCCTGCGTGCCCGCCGCGACGGTGGTCATCTTGGCGCAGCTCGAGCAGCTCGACGTCGTCGCCTGGAGGCCGACGTAGGTGGGGATCAGGTGCCAGCCCGCGGTGGTCTGGGCGCTGACCCAGCTGGCGCTGAGGTTGGGCTGCGAGCAGGCGCTGTTTTCGCCGCCGATGTAGATGCCGACGCCGCGGAAGGGCGATTCGGTCCAGGCCGCCATCGCCTTCGAGGACGGGGCGCTGCAGGTGTCAAAGCCGAGACCGGTGAAGACTGAGCCACCGACCGAGGCGGCGGCGGCTGGGTTCGAGGCGCCACCGGTCGCGGCGCGCGGGGCGATGGAGCTCGCGTGGGCGGCGCCCGGGCGGACCCGGGACGAGGGCGCGGCGTGGCGCTCGCGGTGCGGGACGACGACGATCGCGCGGTGCTTGCCGAGGATCGGCCCGGCCGGGCAGCTCTGTTCCTTCGACGGCGCGCCGAGGTAGACGACCCGGCGGTCGAGCCGCACGCAGGTCTTCGAGCCCGGCGCGACCCGCACGACGCGGAAGCCCGCGGGCACGTCGACGGTGCGCCCGGCGAAGTGGACGGTGCGCCCGCTGCCCTCGGCGCGCGCCGCTCCGGCCGCCGCCAGGAAGGCGAGGAGGAGCAGCAGGGCGCCGAGCAGGAAGCGGGCATGGAGAAGTTGGCCGGGTCGAGCGATCACGGTCTTAGGTGATTAAACGGGTCCGAGGCGCCGAAGTTGCTCCCTACCGGCAAAGAGCAAGACGGCTTGCCGAATTCCGGCCCACCGGCCCACCCATCAGCGATTTTTATTGCGCGCGGCAGAAAGCCCTTGAACCAATCCGCCTCGTTGAATATGGTGGCGGCTGTCCAGCATCTGGTTGGACTTGGGTGGATATAGATCGCGCTCTTGGGAAAAAGGGCGCAGGAGGGTTTTCCATGGGAAGCAAGCGGTTTCGCGGGTCCTTTCTCCTTTGCCTGCTGGTCGGGCTGATCGCCGCGCTGGTGATCGCCGGCTGCGGCGGCGGGAGCAGCAGTTCCTCGTCTTCGACGACGGAAACGACCGAAGAAACGAAAGAACCGGCTGAAACCGAAGCCGAACCCGAAACCGCGGAAAGCGAAGGCATAGCCGCGGCGCCGGAATTCACCTCCGAAGAACTGTACGAACCGGCCGGCGCCAACTGGGTGACCAACGGCGGCGGCACGACCAACGACCGCTTCTCGTCGCTGAGCGAAATCAACACCGAAAACGTCAAAGAACTCAAAGGCGACTGGGAGACCAAAATCGGCTCCAACGCCACCTCGGCGAAGTTCTCCGCCGAGGGCCAGGCCCTCGAGTACAACGGCACGATCTATATCTCCGACGGCGCCGACGACGCGTACGCGATGGACGCCGGGACCGGCGAAGTCCTCTGGACCTACGAACCGCACCTCCCGCCCGACCCGCTCGGCGAAATCGTCTGTTGTGGCTGGGACAACCGTGGCCTCGCGATCGGCGACGGGATGGTCTACGTCTCGCAGCTGAACGGCGATGAGGTCGCGCTCGATCAGGAAACCGGCAAGGTCAAATGGAACACCGAAGTCGTCAAACCGGGTTCCGGCTTCTCGATCACCAGCGCGCCGCTCTATTACAACGGCAAGGTCTACGTCGGCGGCTCCGGCGGCGAGTACGGCGTCCGCGGGCGCCTCACCGCGCTGGACGCCAAAACCGGCAAATTCCTCTGGCACTTCTGGACCACCCCGTCGCCGAAGGAAACCGGTGGCGACACCTGGCCGAACAACGGCTCCTACAAACACGGCGGCGCCTCGATCTGGAACACGCCGACCGTGAACCCGAAAACCGGGATGCTGTTCTTCTCGACCTCCAACGCGGCCCCGTGGGTCGGCGCGAAGCGCGAAGGGGAAAACCTCTTCACCGCTTCGATCGTCGGCCTCGACGCCGAAACCGGCAAATACCACTGTCACTTCCAGGAGGTGCACCACGACCTCTGGGATTACGACGCGCCGAGCCCGACCGTCCTGATGAAAGGGATGATGAACGGGAAAGAAGTCGAAGCGGTGGGGGAGCCGGAGAAGACCGGCTGGGCCTACGTCGTCGATCAGGAAAACTGCAAGCCGGTCTACCCGATCCCCGAGGTGAAGGTCCCGCAGGACCCGTCGCAGAAGACCTTCCCGACGCAGCCGGAGCCGACGATGGAACCGTTCAGCCCGGTCACCAAGACCGAACCGGCGGCGGTGAAGAAAGCGGCCGAAGGCGTCGCCGGGCAGAAGCCGGAACCGAAAGTCGTCGGTGTCCCTGACTTCACCCCGATGAGCAGCGACCCGAACGTGATGAACGTGGTCGCCAACGCCGCGGTCGGGGGCGACAACTGGCCGCCGTCCAGCTACGACCCAGAAGAAGACATGTACTTCGTCTGCTCGCAGTCCGGTGTGCTCGGGCTGATCGTGCCGCCGAACGAACAGAAGTACAAAGAAGGCGAAACGTACATCGGGTCCGACGAGATCACGTCCTCCGGGTCGAACACGACGGGCTACCTGACCGCCTACGACATGAGCACCGGCAAAATCGCCTGGCAGGACAAGTTCCCGGAATCGTGTTACTCGGGCGCGGTGACGACGGCCGGTGGCCTCGTGTTCGTCGGCCAGAACAACGGCGAACTGCAGGCGTTCAACGTCGAAAACGGCGAAAAACTCTGGCACTGGCAGACCGGCGCCGGCGCCAACACGACGGTGACC
>DAIQOT010000349.1:0-2447 GCA_036787695.1 Solirubrobacterales bacterium
CGTCGGCTTCTTCTACGGCTCCTCGTTCGGCTCGCCCGGAACCCTCGACCACACCCTCGGCGCCTTCCGCACCAACGGCTGGGAGAACCTGCTCTGGATCGCCATCGGCGCGCTCGGCCTGCTGCTCGCCGGCGCCTTCTCGCGCGCCTACGCCCTCGCCGCCGGCCTGCTCCTCACTGTGCTCGGCGTCTGGGGCCTCGTCCTCGACCCCGGCAACGCGATCCTCGGCGTCTTCCCTGCCGCGGGCGCGAACGAAGCACTGAACCTGACGCTGGGGATTCTGGGACTGATCGCGGCAGCGGCGACCGAACCCTCGGCAAGCCGCGTCGGGCGGCCCCTGAGCGAACCTCCCCGCAGTTCGTGAGCGAAGGGGTCGCCCGACGCGGCTAGGCCTCGGCCTTGCGGGGAGCCGGTGAGCGCAGCCGAGTGAAGGGGGTGTTCCCCGGCGGGTCCATCAGGTCGGGGTGGAGGAGGTGACCGACCAGCTCGACGCCGTCGATCAGGCGCGGCCCCGGATCGCTGAAGCCGGCCTGGGCGGCGACGGCGAAGACGCGGTCGGCGCCGAGGCTCTCGATGTTCTCCCAGACCTCCATCGCCTGCGCCTGGACATCCTCGAGGTAGCCCTCGACCATGACGATGACGACGTCGGGGCGGAGGCCGGCGAGCTCGCCCCATCTGACCTCCGCGGGCGCCAGGCCGGGGTCGCCGGCGACGTCTTCGCCGCCCGCGATCGAGATCATCTCCGGCACCCAGAAGCCCGCCACGCGGGCCGGTTCGAAGAGCCGCTCGAGCGCGATGACGCGCGGCACGGTGGCGCCGGCGACGGCCGCGCGGACGGTCGCGAGGCGGCCCTCCAGTTCCCCGCGCAGCTCGTGTGCCTGGTCCCCGGTGCCTGTCGTCTCGCCCAGGCGGACGACCTCTTCCAGCATCTCGTTGAGCGTCGCAACTTTCATCGTCCTGACCGCCAATATGCCGGCTTCACGAGAATCCGCAGGCGGGCCAGCTATATTCGGTAAGCCGAATGGCCGCTGAAGACGCCCCAGCCCGAAGTACCGGGCCCCATAGCCGATGAGCGTCCTGCTGCTCGTCCTCCTGCTGCTGTTGGTCGCGGTCAACAGCTTCTTCGTCGCGGCGGAGTTCTCGGTCGTACGCTCGCGCCGCGCTCGCCTCGAGCAGATGCGTGCCGAGAAAGTGCGCGGATCGACCCGCGCGCTCGAACAGCTCGACCGGGTCGACGAGTTCGTCGCCACCAGCCAGGTCGGCATCACGATCGCCTCGCTCGGGATCGGCTTCCTCGGCGAGCCGGCACTCGCCGATCTGCTCGAACCGCTGTTCAGCGGCTTCGCCGCCCACGCGCTGGCGCTCGCCTTGGCGATCGCCCTCAGCTTCATCATCGTCACCTTCCTCGAGATCATCCTCGGCGAGCAGGCGCCGAAGATGATCGCGATCGGGCGGCCCGAGAACACGCTGATCAAAGTCGCCGGCCCGCTCGTCTTCCTCGGTCGCGTGCTCCGCCCGCTGGTCGTCGCCACCAACGCCCCGGCGATCTTCCTGGTCAGACGGGTGCTGCGGGTCGACACCGAAGACTCCGAGGAAACCTCGCCCGAGGAGCTCCGCCTGATCATCGCCCGCGGCGCCCGGCAGGGCGGCATCGACCCCGACGCGGCGGGCCACCTGGCCGGCGTCTTCCACCTGCACGAACAGGAGGCGCGTGAGGTGATGACGCCGATCCCGGCGGTCGTCACGGTCGACGCCAACGACACGGTCGAGGCGGCGCTGCGTCGCTGCGTCACCTCCGGCCACACCCGCCTGGTCGTGATCGAAGACGACAACGCCGACCGCGTCCGCGGCGTCGTCCACAACAACAGCCTGATCCGCGTCTACATGTCGGACGGCCCGGAGGCGGCGATCGAGTCGGTCATCCGCGACGCGCTGATCGTGCCGGAGACGCGACCGATCGACGACCTCCTCCACGACCTGCAGGTCCAGCGGACCTCGCTCTCGGTGGTCGTCGACGAGTACGGGCGGACGGTCGGCATCGTCACCGTCGAGGACATCCTCGAGGAGGTGGTGGGGGAGATCGAGGACGAGACCGACCCGCGCGCGACCGAGGTCAGGCGGCTCACCAACGGTGACTGGTTCGTCCGTGGCCACGTCAGCCTCGGCGACCTCGAGGACGCCGGCATCGACCTCCCCGGCGCCGACTCCGACACCTACAACTCGGTCGGTGGCTACGTCTTCGGCGAGCTCGGGCGGCTGCCCAAACGCGGCGACTCGGTGACGGTGGACGGCTACACGCTGCGGGTCGAGGCGGTGCGCGACAACCGGATCGAGGCGGTCCGGATCAGCGACTCTTCGACGCCGAGCGCCTAGCGCGGCGCGGCCGTTCCGTCCGTCCCGCCGCCTAATTTCTCCGAGCAACCCGCGTACCGACCAAGGCTGGAGGT
>DAIQOT010000165.1:0-8616 GCA_036787695.1 Solirubrobacterales bacterium
GCGTCTCGTGGCGGCCCGGGCAGGCTGTGACCGCCACGAGACGCCCGGGACGTGAAGGTTTCGCCGGGAAGGTCAAGGGCTCGGCACGTTCGTCACACCTCGGTGCGCCCGAAATGTTGATGGGCCGAAAACCGGACATATAGGGAGGTTTTCGGCCCATCAACACCGAGGCGTCCGGGGAGTCAGGGCGAATCGTGACGGCCGCGTCCTTGACCTCGGGCGTCAGCTCCCCGGATGAGTTCGCAGTTAGCCACGACAGTTGTCGTTAAGTGCGAACTCACCGGGGGGCGTGGGTCAGTCGATGACGTAGAGGGTGCGGGGGAGGGATGAGATCGGGGCGGCGGCCTCGGTGTCGACGATGAAGGTGTCGGCCATGTAGCCGATGCCTTGGTCGTCGTTGTCGATGACGAAGGGATGGAGGGAGAGGACCATGTCCTTTGCCAGGGGGTCTGCCGGTGGGGCGTCGCGGTCTTGGACTACATCGAGGCCGACCCAGGGCTCCTCGATCACGTCCTGGCCGATTCCGTGGCCTGACCAGTAGGCGCAGTGGGTGCCGTGCTCGGCCGCCGCGGCCTCGATCGCGGATTGGGCGGTGCCGGGATCGGCGCCGGCGGCGAGGGCGTCGCCGCCCGCCTGGAGGCCCGCGGCGACCGATGCGTTTAGGCGGGTCGCGAGCTCATCGGGCTCGCCGATCACGACCATCCGCGCCAGCTCCATCCAGTAGCCGAGCGGGCCGATCAGCTCGAAGGAGAAGGTGTGGATGTCGCCGGGGCGGAGGATGCGGTCGGCGGGGATGCCGAAGTGGCCGCCGATCTTGCCGTCGCGCTCGCGCCCGTACATGGTGAGGAAGAGCGGGTCCTCGCCGCCTTGGGCGAGCGCGACGCGGGTGACCTCGGCGCCGATCTGGCGCTCGCTCACGCCAGCGCTCGCCACTTCGAGCAGTCGGGTGAACGCCGCCTCGGCGATCCGCGTCGCCTCCCTCGCCCCCTCCAGCTCGAGCGGGTCCTTCGCCGCCCGGACCCGCTCGAAGGAGATCGTCGCGTCGACGATCTCGGCGTCGGGAAGCGCGGAGCGGACCGCGAGGTAGTCCTCGACCTTCATCACCTGGCCGAGCCCGACCACGCCGACCCGTCGCGGGGACAACTCGGCCAGCGCCGCCGCCAGGCCGGTCCCGAGCTGGCGCGCGTAGGCGACCTCGATCGGCCACTCGCCGAGTGGCTGCAGCGCCAGGTTCTCGGGCAGGAGCAGCGAGGGGTCGCGGCCGGGCGCGGCGAGCGCGTAGCCGTAGCGGTGGGCGAGGTTGAAGTCGCCGACCCATCGCAGCGTCCCCTTGTGGCCGCGGTAATCGTTGGCGGCGAGGACGAGCGCGTCGAGGCCCTCGGTGGCGATCAGCTGCTGCAGCGCCGCCCAGCGCCGTTCGCGCTCGGTGTCGGGGAGGCTCATCGGGCGCTTCGGGTCGTCGCGATCGCGGGCGAGCCGGGCATCCGCGTGCGGGTCATCGCGCAGGCTGCGCCGGTCACCGCGCCGTCCGAGCCACTGCGCTCGTGTTGGGAACGCGCCATCACGCGGGGCGGATGTTGTGGTTCACGTGGAACCGGTTGCCCGGGTCCCAGGTCTTCTTGATCCCTGCCAGGCGCTCGCGCTTGGCGTCGCCGCGGTCGGCGCTCAGCGACCCGAGGACGCGGCCTTCGTCGGCCTCGCCGTCGAAGTTCAGGTAGGTGCCGCCGCAGGAGCCGGGCGCGAGGACGTCCCATGATTCGCGCGCCCACTGGATCGCGTCGCCGATGTCTTCGCCGGGCTCGCCCATCACCGACCAGCCGCCGAGGTGGGCGGCGTCGCGCATCCCGACCGCCATCTCCATCTCGCCGACCTCGGCCATCGCGCCGCCCTGCATCCCCATCTCGTAGATCGTCCGCCCGGTCGGCATCTCGACCGCGCGCGAGGCGATGCCGGCGATCATCTCGTCGGTCAGCACCCGCATCATCTCGCCCTTCATGTAGCGGGGCATGCCGGCGAGCGCCGCGTCGCCTTTGTCGCCGAGGTGCTGCAGCTCGACCATCCGCATCGGCGCGGTCTGGGCGACGACCGGGGAGGGTCCGAAGCTCTCGATCCGCTCGAGGTGGGCGCGCGCCGCGTCGGAGACGTCGAGCGAACAGCCGGTCAGGCCGACGTACTTGCGGCCGACCAGGCCCGGCGCCAACGCGCGGAACGTCTCGCTCGCGGTGCCGAGGAAGATCCACGCGGTCTGGTCGTTCGACGATTCGAGCGACCAGTCGCGGTAGGCCCGGACCAGCGCCGCGATCTCCTCGGCGTCCTCGACCGCGTAGTAGGCCATCGTCACCAGCACGTCGTCCTGCGGGTAGGCCTCGAACTCGAGCTCGGTGCAGACGCCGAAGTTGCCGCCGCCGCCGCGCAGGGCCCAGAGCAGGTCCGGGTTCTCGTCCTCGCTCGCCTCGACGATCTCTGCCGCCGCTGTGACCACGCGGGCGCGACGCAGGTTGTCGCAGGCGTAGCCGCGCTTGCGGGTCTGCCAGCCGACGCCCCCGGTCAGGGTCAGCCCGGCGACGCCGGTGGGGGAGACGACGCCGACCGGGACCGACAGGCCGTGCTCGGCGCCCGCGGTGTCGAGGTCGTGGAGGAGCGCCCCACCCTCGACCCGGATGCGACGTGCCTCGGGGTCGACGCTCGCGCCGCGCATCGCCGAGAGGTCGATGACGAAGCCGCCGTCGCAGCCGCCGAAGCCGGCGATGTGGTGGCCGCCGCCGCGGATCGCGAGCGGGGCGTCGACGTCGGCGAGCGTGGCGACCGCGCGCCGCACGTCCTCCTCACCCGTCGGACGCAGGACCGCCGCCGGGCGACGCTCGTCGTACATCCCGTTCCAGACCTTGGCGGCCGCCTCGTAGCCGGGGTCGCTCGCCGCGATGACCTCGCCGTCGAGGCTCGCCTTCAGCTCGGCGACGACATCGCCGAACCCGGTCACGGTGTCCTTCGCTGGGGCTTCCATGTTGGGATATTAGTAGACATCCCAGCAAGCATCTATGTAGACTTTCGTCGGGATGAGCCGGAGCGTCGACGCAATCGTTGTCGGCAGCGGGCACAACGGGTTGGTCGCCGCGGCGTACCTGGCCCGGGCCGGCTGGGAGGTCGAGGTCCTGGAGCGAAACGACGTCGCCGGCGGCGCCGTCGCCACCGAGGAACTCACCGAGCCCGGCTTCCGCCACGACACCTTCTCCTGCTGGCACCCGCTCTTCCACATCTCCGGCGCCTTCGCCGAGCTCGGCGATGAGCTGGCCGCGCACGGCCTCGAGTACGTCGACACTCCTGACGTCACCACCGGCGCGGTCGACTCGGCCGGCGAGGTGCTGCTCGCCCGCCGCGACCCCGGCGCCACGCTCGAAGGCCTCTCCGCCGCCGACCGCGCCGTCTACGACGGCGAGCTGGCGAGCTTCGGCGAGTCGATCCCGATCCTCGGCGAGCTGCTCGGCACCGAGCTCCACTCGCTCGCCGCCGGGAAACTGGCGCTGAAGCTGCGCCGCACGCTCGGCCACCGGCCGACGATGGAGCTCGGCAGCGGCCTCGTCTCCTCCGCCCAGACCTGGTTCGACCGCTTCGAGGGCGAAGAGGTCGGCCGCCTCTACGCGCCGTGGTCCCTCCACACCGGCCTCGCCCCCGACGCCGCGGGCGGCGGCTTCCAGACGCTGGCGATCGCCGCCACCCTGCACGGCTTCGGCCTGCCGGTGGTGAAGGGCGGCTCGGCCAACTTCGTCAAGGCCTTCGAGGGGCTGATCGGCGCCCACGGCGGCAGCGTGCGGACCGGGGTCGAGGTCGAGCGGATCACGGTCCGCGGCGACCGCGCGGTCGGCGTGGTCGCGGGCGGCGAGGAGATCACGGCCCGCCGCGCGGTGATCGCCAACGTCACCCCGACCCAGCTCTACGGCCGGCTGCTCGACCCCGCCGCCGCCCCGGCCGAGGCGGTCGCCGCCGGCGTGGCCTACCGCTACGGCCGCCGCAGCGGGATGCAGATCCACGTCGCGCTGAACGAGCCGCTGCGCTGGCGCGACTCGCGCCTCGACGACACGCCGATCGTCCACCTCGCCGACCGTCCCACCGACGTCACCCTCGCCTGCGCCCAGGCCGCCGCCGGCTACCTGCCCGCCTCGCCGACCGTGGTGATCGGCCAGCCCGCCCGGGTCGACCCGTCCCGCGTCCCCGACGGCAAGGGGATGATCTGGATCCAGCTGCAGGAGGTGCCGCGGCACGTGCGCGGCGATTCCGCCGGGGAGATCGAGGTCGGCGACGGCGAGTGGACCGACGAGCTGACCGCCGCTTATGTTGAGCGCGTGCTCGGGAAGCTGGAGCCGCAGGTCGAGAACCTCGCCGCAGCGCGCGGCAAAGTCGTCGCGCTGAACCCGGTCGAGATCGAGCGGCGCAACCCGAACCTGGTCGGCGGCGACATCTACGCGGGCGACTGCGAGCTCGGCCAGACCTACTTCTGGCGCCCGCTCCCGGGCTATGGCTCGCACGCGACCCCGGTCGACGGCCTCCACGTCGTCGGCGCCGCGACCTTCCCCGGCCCCGGCCTGAACGCCGCCTCCGGCCGGATCGTCGCCAACGGGCTGCTGAAGGAGAGCGTCGGCAAGCGGCTGGCCGCCCGCCTTCCCGGCCGCGCGAGTTGATTCCGGCGACGACGAGCGCGACCGTGGCCGCGTCCGGCATGCGGGCGCCGGACGTCGCTGGTGTGTGCGGCTTCGCGATGTTGGGACCTCGATGAGCGGCGCCGCGTCCTCCGACCGCCTCGACGGGCGCACCGCGATCGTCACCGGCGCCGGCCAGGGGATCGGCGAGGCGATCGCGATCGAGCTCGGCACCCGCGGCGCCCGCGTCCTCGTCACGGACATCGACGCCGGCACCGCCGCCCGCACCGCGGCGACTATCGAGGCCTCCGGCGGCGCCGCCGAGGCCGCCGCGCTCGACGTCGCCGACTGGTCCACCTTCCATGAGCTGGTCGGCGACTTCGCCCGCCGCGCCGGGCGCCTCGACGTCCTCGTCAACAACGCCGCGCGCTCCGTCGCCCGCTCCTTCTGGGAGATCGAGCCGGCCGAGTGGGACGACGTCCTCGCGGTCAACCTGCGCGGCGTCTTCGCCGGCTGCCGCGCCGCCGGCGCGCTGATGCGCCAGGCCGGGAGCGGCCGGATCATCAACCTCACCTCGCTCGCCGGTCAGCAGGGCGGGATCAACGGCGGCGCCCACTACGCGGCCTCGAAGGCGGGGATCATCGTCCTCACCAAGATCGTCGCCGCCGAGCTGGCGGGCTCCGGGGTCACCGTCAACGCGGTCGCCCCGGCGGCGATCGAGGGCCCCATCTTCGACGCGATGCCGGCCGAGCGCCAGGAGGCGATCGCCGCATCGATCCCGGTCGGCCGCGCCGGCCGTCCCGACGAGGTCGCCGCCACCATCGCCTTCCTCGCCTCCGAGCGCGCCGCCTTCATCACCGGTACGACGATCGACGTCAACGGCGGCCTCCATATGCGCTGAGCGCAGCGCCGCGAACCGACCAAGGAGCCAGATGTCAGAGCCAGATCAGCCCGCGAACGCCGAGTCGTCCGCCATCCCCGCCGAGCCCGCGGCCGACGTCGACTCGCGCCGCCGCGCCGAGGGGATCGCCGCCTACGCGAGCCAATTCGGCATCGCCGAGGAGGAGGTGATCCCGTTCATGGCCGGGATGCTCGGCGAGCACATGGCCGAGGAGGCGCAGCACTCCGCCGCGACCACCTGGCGCGACAACGCGCTCTCGCGCCGCGACCGCAGCCTGATCGTGATCGCCAGCCTGATCACCCAGGGCGGCGTCGACGCGCGGCTGCGCGGCCACCTGCGCTGGGCGCCCGACAACGGCGTCACCCGCGAGGAGCTCGACGAGATGATCGCGCTGCTGGCGGTCTACGTCGGCTACCCGCGGGCCTCGACCGGGATGGAGCTGCTGCGCGAGGTGCTCGGCGCCGGCGAGGAGGAGGGGTCCTGATGTACGTCGATCCGCACGCCCACACCGCCTCGGTCGAGATCGCCGTCGACGCGAAGACCGCCTTCGACTTCATGGCCTCGGGGAAGATGCAGACCTACTGGACGCTCGGCAGCTGGGACCGCGTCGACCTCGGCGACGGCCTCTTCAGCGGCACCTCGCTCTGGGACGGCTCGACCCTCTACGTGAGGCCCGAGCCGCACCCGGAGCTGCTGATCGTCGACTACTGGGTCGGCCCCGACCCGGACGCGATGCTGAAGGTCAACTCGGCGCGGGTGCGCGGCGGCGAGGAGCTCGGGCGCGACCCGGGCACCTGCATCGTCACCCTGACCAGCTGGCGCACGGCGAAGGCGACCGACGCGGCCTGGGAACGCGGCGCCCACGTCTACAAGACCGAGATGCACCTGATCAAGGGCCGGCTCGAGCACGACATCGACGCCGTCCCGGTGAAGCCGTGAGCGAGGTCGGGACGGGCGCAGGCGTGAGCGAGGTCCCGCCGCCGATCCGCGAGATCGAGGTCGCCGAGGAGCCGCCGGCGCCCGGCGAGGTCGGCCGCGTCGGCGTCCTCGGCGCCGGGACGATGGGGGCCGGCATCGCCCAGCTCTGCGCCCGCGCCGGGGTCGAGACGCTGCTCTGCGACGCGAACCCCGACGCGCTCGCGGCCGGCCTGGCGCGGATCGAGTCCTCGCTGGCGCGCGCGGTCGAGCGTGGCCGCAGCACCGAGGCCGAGGCGGCGGCGACCCGGGCGCGGGTGCGCCCGGCGGCGTCGATCGAGGAGCTGGCGGGGGTCGAGCTGGCGATCGAGGTCGTGCCGGAGATCGTCGACCTGAAGGCGCGGCTGCTCGCCGACCTCGCGGCGCTCCCCGGCGAGCCGATCCTCGCCTCGAACACCTCCTCGATCTCGATCGCGACCCTCGCCGAGCGCAGCGGCGCGCCGGAGCGCGTCCTCGGCCTGCACTTCTTCAACCCGCCGACCGCGATGCCGCTGATCGAGCTGGTCGCGACCCCGCGCACCGACCGCGGCGCCCTCGGCCGCGCGCGGATGCTCGGCGAGCGCCTCGGCAAGCAGGTCGTCGACGTCACCGACGGGCCCGGCTTCCTCGTCAACCGCTGCGCCCGTCCCTTCTACATGGAGTCGCTGCGGATGGTCGAGGACGGCTTCGCCGAGCCCTGGGAGATCGACCGCGCCTGCGTCGAGCTCGGCGGCTTCCCGCTCGGCCCGTTCGAGCTGATGGACACCGTCGGCGTCGACATCTCCCTCGCCGTCACCAAGTCGATGTGGGAGCAGTCCTACGGCGAGCCGCGCTGGCGCCCGAGCCCGATCCAGGTCGCCCAGGTCGCCGCCGGCCGCCTCGGCCGCAAGACCGGCGGTGGCTTCTACGACGACGGCGACTCCTGGCGCTCCCGCCCCGGCGCGTCCCCCGACCTCGCGACGACGATCCTCGACCGCGTCGTCGCCAACCTCGTCAACGAGGCCGCCTTCGCCCTCGCCGCCGGCATCGCCACCCCCGCCGACCTGGAGCGGGCGATGGTCATCGGCCTGAACCACCCCAAGGGCCCCGAAGCCTGGGAGCGCGAGTGGGGACGCGAGCGCATCGTCGAGATCCTCGACCACCTCTGGGACACCGAGCACGACCCCCGCTACCGGGTCGCCCCCCGCCTGCGCCGCCCCGCCTAGCCCGACCGTCGTCCTTTTGTCGCCCACAGGGCTACAAAAGGTGAAGGGTTGGGACGAGCTCGAGCAACCCGTTGCCCTTTGTCACCCAGAGGGTGACTAACGACTACGGGTTGGCGGGGCGGAAGCCGCCGAGGGACTGCTCGACGCGACGGGCGGCGGCGAGGGCCAGGTCGTCGCGGAAGGGGTTCGCGACGATCTGGACGCCGATCGGGAGGCCCGCTTCCTCGCCGGCGGGGACGACGGCGACCGGGAGGCCGGCGACGCTGTAGGTCGAGGCGTAGTTGAGCCAGCTGTAGCCGTCGGCCTTGGCTCCCTCGCCTTCGGCGGGGGCCTGGTTGTGGAGCGGGGCGGGACCGGGCGCCACGGGGCAGACGACGATGTCGTAGAGGGACAGGTGGGCGCGGATCGCGGCGCGGAGGTCGAAGAGGCGGCGCATCTGGGCCTCGAACTCGACCGCGCTCGGGACCTCGCTCGGCAGCGCGTTGTCGAGGAAGTCCTGGAAGCGGGGAGTGTGCGGTCCGTCGCCGGCGACCGTCTTGATGTGGGCACCACCGTCGGCCCCGATCGCCCCGAAGACGACGTCGTTCGCGTCGGTCGCGGGGGGCGCGGCGATCTCCTCGACGCTGCCGGCGGCCCAGCCGAGGGCCACGGAGGTTGAGTCGTCGTCGCGTGCGCCGGATGCCGACCCGCTCGCGTCGCCGGCCCGCGGACCGGAGACCGCGCCGCTCGATCCCTCGCCGATGGCCGCCGCCGCTCGCTTGACGGCCTCGAACGTCGCCGCGGTCGGCACGGTGTGGGGGTCGTCGACGTAGAAGCCGACGCGGAGCGGTGCGTCGCTCGGGCCGAAGCTCGGGACCGGCACCGGGGGCGACAGCGGGTCGATCCCGTCGGCGCCGGCGATCACGCCGAGCAGCAGCTCGAG
>DAIQOT010000033.1:0-8363 GCA_036787695.1 Solirubrobacterales bacterium
CCCCGCCGCCGCGCCCGCCGCGCTCACCGGAACTCTGGTTTCGCGAAGAGCACCTGGACGTCGCCGATCCGCCGCTCGCGGAAGCCCGCCTCGGAGCCGCTCAGGTAGAAGTCCCAGAGCCGCTTGAACCGCTCGTCATAGCCGTGCGTCTTCAGCTCGTCCCAGGCGGCGAAGAAGCGCTCGCGCCACATCGCCAGCGTCGGCGGGTAGTGCGCGGTGATGTCGTCGAGCCAGATCTCACGCATCTCGGTCACCGTGCCGACGCTGTCGGCGATCCGCTTCAGCGACGGCAGGCAGCCGCCGGGGAAGACGTGCGTGTTGGCGAAGCTCTTCGACGCCTTCTCCATCTCGTACAGCCGATCGTCGACGGTGATCGCCTGCAGCAGGAAGAGGCCGTCGTCGGCGAGCAGTCGGTCGCAGGCCTTGAAGTAGGTGTCGAAGTACTGCCAGCCGACCGCCTCGATCATCTCGATCGAGACCAGCCGGTCGTAGGTGCCGGTGAGGTCGCGGTAGTCCTCGAGCAGGATCGTGATCCGGTCCTCGAGGCCCGCTGCGCGCACCCGCTCGGTCGCCAGCTCGTGCTGGGCCTTGGAGATCGTCGTCGTCGTCACCCGGCAGCCGGTCGTGCGCGCCGCGTGGATCGCCATGCCGCCCCAGCCGGTGCCGATCTCCAGCAGGTGGGTGTCGGGACCGAGCTGGAGGCGCTCGCAGATACGGTCGAGCTTCGCCAGCTGCGCCTCCTCGAGGCTCGCGTCCTCGCGCGGGAAGTACGCGCAGGAGTACATCATCGTCGGGTCGAGGAAGCTCGAGAAGAGGTCGTTGCCGAGGTCGTAGTGGGCGCTGATGTTGGCCCGCGCGCCGCCCTTGGTGTTCTCGGGGACGAGGCCGCGGACGCGGTGGAAGCCGTGGCGGGTGCGGCTGATCGCGGCGCTCAGCCCGCGGTGCTGGCGGGAGAGGCTGCGGGCGGCGATCCGGATCAGGGACACCAGGTCGTCGGTCTCCCAGAGTCCGTCGACGTAGCTCTCGCCGAGGCCGATCGAGCCGTTCAGCGGGCCGCGCCAGGCGGCCGGGTCGTTGATGCGGACGGTGGCGCGGAGGTCCGAAGGCTCGCCGTAGACGCGGCTGCGCCCGTTCTCGATGACCTCGATCTCACCCCCCTTGGCCCTTCCGAGCACCGCGCCGACGATGGCGCGCGCCGCCCCGTCCCTCAACTGGCCACCTCGGCGCCGGGGTGCGGGTGGTAGTCGGCGCCCTTCAGCTTGAGGCGCGCCGCCTGGCCGTAGATCTTCGCCACCGTCGCCAGCGAGTTCGCCGGGTAGCGGGCCAGCAGTCCCAGCATCAGGGGACGACTGAGCTCGCGGCGGCGCAGCGACAGGGTCGCGTCGAAGGTCTTGGGACTGGGACACGCGGCGCCCGTACCCGTTTCGCGCGGCCGCGACTCGATGTGGACCTGCAGCCGCTCGCCGGGTTCGCTCGCGCGGAAGGAGTACGTCTGGTCCATCCCCATCAGGGGCGAGACGTGGTGGGTCTTCTCGAGTTCGTCGACGAGCACTGTTCCCTCGCGACCGCCCCGTTCGAGTACGTAGGCGTGTCGCTCCCCCCAGGGTATGTTCTCGACCTCGGCGACGACAGTCTCGACCCGCCGACCGGTGGGGTCGAAGCAGTAGTAGAAGCTGACCGGGTTGAAGGAGTGGCCGAGGTAACGCAGGCCGGTGAGGAGGCGGACCGGGCCGGTCGGGCGCGGCGCGCCGGAGTCGGCGACGACGTCACGGACGCACTCGTCGAGAGGGCGCGCCGGGTCACCGAGGTAGTCGCCGCGGCGGAAGCGGGCGGGCGCGCGCCGGCGGGCCGAGTAGAGCGGGAACGGGTCGAGCACCCCGGGGAGCTCGGCGAGGTCGAGGTAGGCGAGGAAGAAGCGGTAGCGGAAGGAGTGATCGACCGGCTCGAAGCGCCGGTGCCGGACCCAGCCCTCGTAGATCGCCGACTCGCTCACGCCGCCAGCGCCTCCTCGTCGGCGTCTGTCACCGGGGCCGCCGCCGTCGTCCTCGTCGCGCCCGCGCCCGACGCCGCGCCCGCGCCCGCCGCGATGTCGCCTGGCATCTCCGTCCGCTTGGCGCCGCGGATCGCGTCCGCCGCGCCCAGCTCCTCGCACACCCGCAGCCCGCTCACCACACCATCCTCGTGGAAGCCCCATCCCCAGTAGGCGCCGCAGTAGTGGGTGCGGTTCACCCCGCTGACCTCGGCGCGGCGGTGCTGCGCGGCGACCCCGGCGGCGGTGAAGACGGGGTGGTCGTAGGCGAAGCTCCGCAGGACCTTGCTCGGGTCGATCTCCTCGCCCCGGTTCAGGGTGAGGAAGTACTGCTGCCGCGAGCGCAGTCGCTGCAGGTGGTTCATCCAGTAGGTGACGGTGGTGCGCGAGGGCGCCGGCTCGGCGAGGTGGAAGTTCCAGCTCGACCAGGCGGCGCGGCGGCGCGGCATCAGGCTCGCGTCGGTGTGGAGCACGGCCTCGTTCGGCTGGTAGGGGATCGCCCCGAGCACCTCCCACTCGGCCTCGCTCGGGTCGCCCAGCATTGTCAGGGCCTGGTCGGAGTGGGTCGCGATCACGACCCGGTCGAAGCTCTCGGTCTCGCAGCCGACCGCCTCGATCCGCACCTCGTCGGGCAGGCGCTCGATCCGCCGCACCGCCGCCGCGGCCCGCACCCGATCGCGCCACGGCGCGGTGATCGCCTCGACGTAGGAGCGCGAGCCGCCGGCGACGGTCTTCCAGCTCGGCCGGTCCCTCAGGCTGTACATGCCGTGGTTGTCGAAGAACTCGGCCATGAAGCTCGCCGGGAAGCTCCACATCTGCTCCGGGTCGGCGGACCAGACGGCGGAGGCCTGGGGGACGATCAGGCGGTCGATGAAGTGGCGGGAGAACCCTTCGCGCTCGAGCCAGTGGCCGAGCGACGGCGCCGTCCCGTTCATCCCGATCAACCCCGGCGCGAGCCGGTTGAAGCGGCGCCATTCACCGAGCATCCGCAGGAAGCTGGGGGAGAGGAGGTGCGACGGCCGGGCGAAGAGGCCCCAGGGGGTGCCGGAGAACTCGAAGCCGCCGCGGCCGTCTGAGACCGAGAAGCTCATGTGGGAGGGCTTCGAGGCGACGCCGAGCTCAGCGAGCAGCGCTTCGAAGTTCGGGTAGTTGCGGTCGTTGAAGACGATGAAGCCGGTGTCGATCGCGACGGGATCGCCGCCCGGGTCGGGGACGGTGACGGTGTGGGTGTGGCCGCCGATCCGCGCCGCCGCCTCGTAGACGGTGATCTCGTGTTGACGGTGCAGGTGGTGGGCGGCGACGAGTCCGGAGACTCCGGTGCCGACTATCGCGATCTTCATCGGTCAAGCACTACGAACTGGAAGCTGGATTGGACGCATGGGTATATCTCTACCCATTGTCGAGGGTGACCAAGATCTTGCGCCACGCCGCCAACCGGCCATGCTGATTACTGGGTAGGGACAGTGGGTGGCCCGGTGATCTCCAGACGTCTCGCACTTGCCCTGGTCCTGGCGCTTGCCCTCGGGCTCCCCGCCTCCCGCGCCGCGGCCGACACCGGCGGCGCGGGGATGTTCGAAAACTCCGGGGTCGGACGGCACTCGCCGTTCGTCCGCCAGGGGATGTGGATCTGGTACGTCGACCAGTCCCAGGGCGGCTACGTGCCGGCGATCGTCGCCACCGCCCACCGCCACCACATCGGCACCGTCTACATCAAGTCCGGCGACGGCACCACCTACTGGGAACAGTTCAGCGGCGCGCTCGTCGCCGAACTGCACCGGGCCGGGCTGAAGGTCTGCGCCTGGCAGTTCGTCTACGGGAACAAACCGGCGGCCGAGGCGCGGATCGGGGCGCGCGCGGTCGAAGCCGGCGCCGACTGCCTGGTGATCGACGCCGAGGCCCAGTACGAAGGCAAGTACGCCGCCGCCGACCTCTACATCGCCCGCCTGCGCGCGGCGATCGGCGCCGGCTTCCCGCTCTCCCTCGCGGGCTTCCCTTATGTGGACTACCACCCGGCCTTCCCCTACTCGGTCTTCCTCGGGCCGGGCGGGGCGACGGTCAACCAGCCGCAGATGTACTGGAAGGACATCGGCACCTCGGTGCGCGAGGTCTTCGCCCACACCTACCTCTACAACCGCCTCTGGGGCCGACCGATCTTCCCGATCGGCCAGACCTATGGCGCGCCGAGCCGCTTCGCCCTGCGCCTCTTCCGCCGCTACTCGGCGAGCTACGGCGCGGCGCCGAGCTGGTGGGACTGGCAGGAGACCGCGCCGCCCGAGTGGGGCGCGCTCGGCTCTCGCGCCGGGGCGTTGAAGATTCCTGGGTTCCATCCGGAAGTGGAGTACCCGCTCCTGCGTCTCGGCGCGAAAGGCGACCTCGTCGTCTGGGCCCAGGAGCGCCTCATCACCGCGGGCGCCGAAATCGAAGTCGACGGAATCTTCGAAGGCGCGACCCGCCGCGCGGTCAAAGCCTTCCAGGAAGCCCACGGCCTCCCCGCCGACGGCCAGCTCGGCTCCGACACCTGGGCCCAGCTGGTCGACTACACCCCCGCGCGGGTCGAATGGTCGGCCGGCGCGTCAGCGACGACGGCCCGGGTGTTCGCACCGCGTAAGCCCCGCTCGGCGTCGCTCCCGCCGAAACGCGATGAGCTCAGCGGGCGATCTTCGTCGTCAGGCGGCCGAGGGTGGGGGAGCTGACGACGATCTCGTCGCCGTCGCCGAGCCAGACGCGCGGTTCGCGGGCGCCGCCGACTCCGTCGGGGGTGCCGGTGGCGACGATGTCGCCGGGCTCGAGCGTCATCAGGCCCGAGAGGTAGGAGACCAGCCGCGGCACTCCGAAGATGAAGTTCGCCGTCGTGTCGCTCTGCATCCGCTCGCCGTTCAGCGTCAGTTCGATCTCGATCCCGTCGGGCCCGCCGGCCTCCTCGGGGGTGACCAGCGCCGGGCCGCACGGCGCGGAGCCGTCGAAGACCTTGCCCGCCGTCCACTGCGGGGTCGCGAACTGGAGGTCGCGGGCGGAGAGGTCGTTGAAGAGCGTGTAGCCGGCGACGTGGTCGAGCGCGTCGTCCTCGCTGACGTTGCTGGCGCGGCGGCCGATGACGAAGGCGACCTCGGCCTCGTAGTCGACTTTCCTCGACGCCTCGGGGAGGGTGACGGTGGCACCGTCGGCGACCAGGGCGTTGCGCCACTTGCCGAACATGATCGGCGTCGTCGGCAGCTCCTGCCGACCCTCTTCGGCGTGTTTGGCGTAGTTCAGGCCGATGCAGATGATCTTCTCCGGGTCCGGGATCGGCGGCAGCAGCTTCACCGACGAGAGCGGATGCGAGGGTGCCCCGGTGTCGCCGATCCGCGCGTGCAGGTCGTCGATCCGCCCGTGCTCGATCAGCTCTTTCAGGCTCCCCCGGTGCGGTTCGCCGAGCGTCGCCCAGGCGTCCACGACCCGTCCGTCGACAACCATCCCCGCGCGCCCACCGTCCCCGGCGTCATAAGTGACCAGTCTCATGGGGCGGGAGCCTAGTCACCCCCGAGTGCGTTCGCAGAAACCCGCGGTATGCGCGGGAAAGTGCGAACGCCCCGAGGGCCCGACCGGCGAGTTCGCAGTTGACCACAACTGTTGTGGCCAACTGCGAACTCACCCGGGGACCGGGCGTTGGGTCAGCCTTGGGCGGGGACGGCGGCCGCCTCGAGGGGGGCGTCGGTGCCGGCGCCGACCTCGCCGCGGTCGATCTCCTTCTCCCGCACCAGCCAGAGGGCCAGGCCGGTGCCGGCCAGGCAGAGGATCCCGCCGAGCATGAGGATCTCGTTGAGGCCGTGGAGGAACCCTTCTTCGGTCGCGTGGCGGGCCGTGTCGCGGGCTCCCGCCGGGAGCGCGCGGAGCGCCTGCGGCAGCGCGCCGGACGAGGCCGCTTCGACCAGCCCGCGGGCCTGGTCGTGGTCGACCGCGCCGCCGGCCAGCGACTCCGTCTTCGAGGCGCCGACGCCGAGGAAGATCGCTCCCCAGGCCGCGGTGCCGACGGCGACGCCGACCTGGCGGAAGGTGTCGTTGATCCCCGCCGCCATGCCACTGCGCTCTTTCGGCACGACGCTGAGGGCGACGTCGGCGATCACCGGGTTGACCAGCCCGACGCCGATCCCGGCGACGATGAAGCCGAGCAGCAGGGCGGTCCAGCCGGAGGCGAGTTCGAGCCCGCCCATCAGCAGCAGGCCGACGCCCGCGAGCCCGAGGCCCGCCGCCATCAGGTAGCGCGCCTGCACTTTGGCCAGCGCCGCCCCCGAGATCGGCGCGAGGATGAACGCCCCGACCGTGATCGGCAGGTAGCGCAGGCCGGCGCCGATCGCCGAGTAGCCGAGGAAGTCCTGCAGGTAGAGCGTCAGGTAGAGGAACAGCGAGAACATCGACGCCGAGATCGCGAAGGCCGCGAGCTGGACGCCGGTGAAGGCGCCGCGGCGGAAGAGGCCGAGCGGGAGCATCGGCTCGGCGACGCGCCGCTCGATCGTCACGAAGGCCGCCATCAGCACCGCGGCGGCGGCGAGCAGCGAGACGATCTCGGTGCTGCCCCAGCCCTTGTCGTTGCCGCGCACCAGGGCGAAGACGAGCAGGAACAGCGCGGTGGAGAAGGTGACGACGCCGCCCCAGTCGATCCGCGACGCGTTCGGGTCCCTCGACTCGTGCAGCTTCCAGTAGGTGACGGCGATCGTCGCGATCCCGACCGGGACGTTGACGAGGAAGACCGACTGCCAGCCGAGGCCGTCGGTGAGGACGCCGCCGATCAGCGGGCCGACGGCGACGGCGACGCCGATCGAGGCGCCGTAGATGCCCATCGCCATGCCCCGCTCGGGGCCGCCGGGGAACTCCTGGGCGACCAGCGCGAGGCTGACCGCGAACATGATCGCGCCGCCGACCCCTTGCAGGCCGCGGGCGAGGTTGAGGAAGGTCGGGTCGGGGGCGAGCGCGCAGAGCAGCGAGGCGATCGAGAAGATCGCCAGGCCCGCGACGAAGACGCGGCGGCGGCCGAGCCGGTCGGCGAGCGAGCCCGCGGTGAGGACGAGCGCGGCGAGCGACAGGGCGTAGGCGTCGATGACCCACTGCAGGTCGGAGAAGCTGCCGCCGAGGTCCTGCTGGATCTTCGGCAGCGCCGTGTTCACCACGGTGATGTCGAGCAAGAGCATGAAGGTGGCGACGCAGACCGCGCCCAGCGTCCACCACTTCCTGTTGGTCTGGACCCCGGCCATCCGGGACCTCCTTCGAGTCGTTTACAATTCGTAAGGAAGCCTTGTAAGGCTCCCTGACTAAGTAATTCGGCGACCTTATCAGGCAACCTGACTATGCGTCGGGCGCTTGCGGGGAAGTCGTCTCAAGAAGCTGACTCGCCAGAACCGGAAGATGTGACCGCCATGGATAAGAAGATCGCCGCCGCCCAGGAACTCGCCCTCGTCCACGGGGACCCGTCGCAGGTCACGCTGCCCGCGTTGATGGACCTCGCGGTCGACGCGATGTACGTCGACTTCCGCAAGCTGCTTGAGGAAACGCCCTACACGGACGTGCGCCCGACCCACGGCTGCGTCTTCCGCTTCGTCCACGGCGAGGGCATGCGGCTCACCGAGCTCGCGACCAAGGCGGGGCTGACCAAGCAGTCGGTGGGGGAGATCGTCGACGAGCTGACCGGCCTCGGCTACATCGAGCGCTTGCCCGACCCGACCGACAAACGGGCCAAGCTGATCCGCCTCACCGCCAAGGGCCTCGACGCCCAGCGCATCGGTTTCGCCCTCTTCGACCAGCTCGAAAAAGAATGGGCGGAGGCCTTCGGCGCCGACCGGATCGCCGCCCTCCGAGCCACCCTCGAAGACATCGCCCTGGCCAAATCCCCGGACGCCGTCCCCGAGCTCATCCACCCCGAACCCGCTCCCGTCGCCTGATCCGCTAGCTTTTCCTGTCCGGGCCCCCGCCGGCCCGTCCGAGTCATCTCTCGGGGGCGTAGCTCAGCTGGTTAGAGCGCCGGCCTGTCACGCCGGAGGTCGCGGGTTCGAGTCCCGTCGCTCCCGTCCTTCGAAGTCCCTGCAAATCGGCATGCCGGTTTCGGGACGGTCGTCGAGTTAACCGGGCCGGATTTCGGCTTCACTTTCTGGCACGAGTGCCTGAACGGTCCGCCTCTAACGGCAATTCGGTGCAATCTTTCGTGCGATGGAGGCCTAACTGCCGTCGGCGGACCGGTCGCGGAAACCCACGGACCGCCTACTCGATTAGCACGGCGAAAGTCAACGGCTCGAGATCATTGCCCAGCGGTTCCTTCTGGTCCGGCAATACGGTGATCCGCGATGCCATGAGGAACATGGCGGGG
>DAIQOT010000033.1:8373-23882 GCA_036787695.1 Solirubrobacterales bacterium
CGCTAAGCGAAGGGTGCGTCGACGAAAGATGTACGCCTACCTTCCGGAGTCTCGGGACCCCGCCTGCAGCGCCGGGTCCCCCAGCTTGTCTCCGACATCCGCGGGCTCCTGAGATCGGCCGACGCCTCGGGCGCCGGCCGAAGATGGTTCGTCGGCCACTTGTCCGTAAATTCCGCCCCCTTCTTCTTCGGGTCAGGTCCGAGGCCGCGCCTATCTTCGTTGTCCGTGGTGAACTGCCCGACGTTCGCCCGATCCGCCTTCCGATGACGCCATGCACGATCACAGATCACTACGAGGGGAGTTCAGGTCAGGCGACCTGGAAGGGTCGCTCGATCTCCGACGACCCTGACCTTCGGGCGTTTCTTCAAGGCCCGGTCCGGGAGCGTCTCCTCGATGTGGAAGGAGTCGACGAATTCGCGGCCGACCTCGCCGGTCTGGCCAGCGCAGGCGTGGCCTCCGAGACCGTCGAGGCCGTGATCTCGGGGCCGGGGCACGCCCGCCGTCCGTGGGAGGTGGGCGAGGCGGCCGCAGAGGCCCTGCTCGAGGAGCATCGGGGGCTTGTCTGGCCCTGGAACAAAGAGCGCGACAAGTTGGCGCCGAAGGCCTCCCTCCCCGGCGCCGACCTCGTCGGACTCATCTCCCTGGGACCGAACGACGCAGTCCTTGCCATCGGTGAGGTAAAGACGTCCGAGGACGTCGACACGCCGCCCGGGGTCATGTCTGGACGCAGCGGCATGGCCCATCAGCTCCAGCGCCTCGAGGACGATCCCGGCCTGCAGGGCACCGTCCTTCGCTGGCTACATGTGCGCTGTAAAGAGACGCCCTTCTGGTCGCGCTACCAGGCGGCGGCGTCCCGTTACCTGCAATCGGGAGGGCGAGAGTTCGTCCTGTTCGGGCTCCTCATGCGTGACACCGAACCCCACGCTCTCGACCTCGAGGCCCGGGGGAAGACCCTGGGCGATGGTGCCACCGCTCCGACGACCTACGAGTTGAGCGCCTGGCACCTGCCGTTCCCGGTCGCGGAGTGGCCGGGGTTGATCGAGATCGAGAACGAGGAAGAGGGATGACGCCGGGCTGGATAGAGGAGGCGATCCCCGAGGCGATGGCCGAGCAGGCGAGCGCCGATGCGGTCCGGACCCGGATCTCCGACGCGCTCGAGGTTCCCGCCGATCCCTTCGACGAAAGATCGGTGAGCTTTGCCCAGCAGGCCTGGGAGTTGGCGCTCTTCGATGCCCTTGGTGACCGCGACGCCGGCGACTCGACGCGGCAACTGGCAGAGCGCGCCTTCCAGCTCCTGAGGGTCCTCTCCCCGCCTCGCCGCGCTCCGGAGGCATCGAGGTTCATGGTCCGGCTGGGCTGTCTCGGCCTCCTCGCCGACCGGCAGGCAGACGCCGGGAGGGTCCTGTCGGCCCATGCGGTGCCGACGGGCCAGGCCGACGAGGAGGACTGGGGGGCACGCACGGAGACGACGATCTGGAATGCCTGGCTTCGCCTCATCCGGAAGTCGGGTTGGGAGGACTTCGACGCCGTGGTGGCCTCGATCGATGAGCTTCGCGCCGCCCAGGAGGAGTTCGAGCGGGGATACCTCGCGGGGGAGGACCCCACGGCACGGGTCCGCGCGTGGGAGCTGGTCGGTCTCTACCACGCGGCCCGCGCGGCGGAGATCCTCGCCGAGTTCTCCACGACGGGAGGCGCCGAGGGTCGCTTCGACGTCCGCGAGCAACTGGACAGCCAATTCGATCGAGCACTTACGGCCTGCAGGCGAGGTGAGCTGGTCGAGCTCGAGGTCCTGCTCCGGATGGTCCAGGCGGCCGCGTCACGGCTCGTGGAAAACAGCATCTGGACCGTCACCAGGGCCGTCAACAGCAGAGTCACCGACTTCGTCCAATCGGTGGTCAAAAGAGGTCGCGAGCGCCCCCTCTTCGAAGTCCTGCCACCCCAGCGCCACGCTTTGCGAGAGCGTGGCCTGCTCGGGAGCGCGACCCGATCGGTGGTCGTCAGCCTTCCCACCTCCAGCGGCAAGACCCTGATCGCCCAGTTCAGGATGTTGCAGGCGCTCAACCAGTTCGACCGGGAGCGGGGCTGGGTCGCCTACCTGGCGCCGACCCGGACCCTGGTGAACCAGATCACCCGCAGATTGCGTGAGGACTTCTCGCCGCTCGGCATCTCGGTCGAGCGGGTGAGCCCGGCCCTGGAGGTGGACAGCCTCGAGAGCAGCCTGCTGACCGACCCTGAGGAGGGCTCGCAGTTCAGGGTGCTGGTCACCACTCCCGAGAAGCTCGACCTCCTCATCCGCGGCGGCTGGGAAGAGGGCATCGGGCGACCGTTGACGTTGGTCGTGGTCGACGAGGCCCACAACCTGCGCCAAGACGCCAGGGGCCTCCGTCTCGAGCTTCTGTTGGCGACGGTGAACCGCGAGTGCCGTTTCGCCCAGTTCATGCTGTTGACGCCCTTCATGGAGGACGCCGAGGTTCTGGGCCGCTGGCTCGCTCCCGAAAGCCACGCCGAGGTGAAACTCGAGGTCGAGTGGGTCCCGAACGATCGGGCGATCATGTTGAGCTTCGCCCACCGGGGGCAGACTCGAGGTACCTTCTCCGTCGAGCTCGAGTCGCTGCACACGACCCGCCCCACGCTTTCCTCCGAGGAGCGATTCGATCTCGACACCGATCGGCCGCTGGGCCTGAGCTGGTCCGAGGTGAACGGGGCCCCCTCGCGCATCGCCGCCGCGACCGCCGAGCTGCTCAAGGATCGGGGGCCATCGATCATCCTCGCCCAACGCCCCGATCACGCCTGGACGATCGCGAGGACCCTCTTCGACGGGCAGCCCGAGCCCGCGAGCGTCCCCCCGGACGTGGCGCTCGTCAGGGATTTCCTCGCCGAGGAACTCGGTGAGGACTTCCCGTTGGTCTCCTTTCTCGAGCGCGGGATCGGGGTCCACCACGCCGGCATATCCGAGGATGCCCGGATCCTCCAGGAGTGGCTGCTGGAACGAGAAGAGCTGCGCTTTCTGGCGGCGACCACGACGATCGCCCAAGGCGTCAACTTCCCGGTCGCGACCGTCATCCTGGCCAGTCACCAATACCCCTACGGACAGGACATGCCGCCCGAGGACTTCTGGAACGTCGCGGGCCGGACGGGACGTATCGGCCAGGCCGACCTCGGCATCGTCGCCCTTGCGGCGAAGGATCCGGAGCGTGCGGAGGTGCTCAGGGGTTTCGTCAACAGGCAGGTGGCGGGTTTCGACTCGACGCTCGTAAAGATGGCACTGGCCGCGCGGGAGGCGATCTCGGAAGGCGATCTCGCGCGACTCTCGTGGACCCCGGGCTGGTCGAGCTTCCTCCAGTATCTGGCCCACAGCTACCGTCAGATCGGTGACCCGAACCTGTTCGCCGCCGAGGTCGAGCAGGTCCTGCGTGGTGCCCTCGGCTACCAGCAGCTACGCACCGACCGACCCGAGCTGGCCGAGGATCTGCTGGGTGCGGTCGGTGTCTACGCGGAGGGGTTGTCCGGGAAACCGCTCGGCCTTGTGGATGCGACCGGGTTCTCCTGGGAGAGTGTCAATGCAACCCTCGCACGACTGGGCGAGGCCGGGGTGGGGGCCGAGGCTTGGGATGGAGGCACCCTGTTTAACCCCGGCAACACGGATCTGCGGAAACTGATGGGTCTGATCCTCCAGGTACCGGAGCTCCGGGAAAATCTTGATTTCGCCCTTGGCGGCATCCAGGTCAACGGGACCCTGCTCGCCGAAGTGACGAGCGATTGGGTTCAAGGACGAAAGCTGACCGAGATCGCGGAGGAGTACTTCACCAAACCGAAAGGCACCCCCGAGAGCGCAATGACCGACTGCTGCAAAGTGATCTACGGCAGGCTCGCGCCGACGGTGTCCTGGGGGCTCTCGGCCTTGCAGAGCCTCACCTTGAGAGACGAGATCGACGGCATGTCGGAGACCGAGGCCGCCGAAATCAGGAATCTCCCCTCGCGGGTCTTCTACGGTGTAAACAGCGATCCGGCCATCGCGCTGCGGCTGCTCGGGGTGCCGAGGCAGGCCGCTCCTCCGCTCTCCGGACAGGTCGAGGGACTGCGCCGAGGTGACTCCCTTGCGAGTGTGCGCCGAGACTTGGTAGGTCTCGGCGAGGACGATTGGAAAGACGCGATCGGCCCCGAGGGTGGGCTCTACCGCTCCATCTGGCGGGTTCTCGAGGGCTCCCACGATGAATGAGGAGTCGCGGCCGGGTTGCTGGCTCGGGTCGTAGTGCCGCCGAGACCCATCGCGGCATCGGGCAACGCGTCGACAGCGGTCATTCGAAACTGATGCCACTACCGAGACAACTCGACGAGAACGAGGAGGCCCTCCTCCGCGAGGCTCTCACCGGGCGTCCGGGGTGGCTCGATCTGGCCCGTGCGCTTGAGGACGCGGCGAACGCGGGTGGCAGTGAGGCGCTGCGAATGCTGAGCTTGGCCTTCGTCTACGACCTCGTCAGCCCGCAACACGACTCCCGGCGGGCGGCCGCCGGCGGACCCTATGCCTCGATGATGGAGACCGAGGACGGCATGTATCCGCCTCGCCCCGCCGACGTGCTCGACGAGGTCCGCTCCGTCTGGCGATCCGCCCGCGAGCGGGTCGAGGATCCGATCGTCGGCGCCAGGGTCTCCGACCTCCTTTACGTCGCCGATGGCAGGTCAGCTCACGCCGACGGGCGACGGGCCGCCCGGGAATTTGCCGAGCTCACCCAGGAAGTGGGGCGTGAACCGCTCAGCCGGGCGGGGTGCATGGCGCGCTCGATCGAGATCTTGGTCGAGCTGAACGATCGCGAGACGCTGGGCGAGGTCCTCGGGGCGGCCGACCGCGTTGTGCTCGATCTGCTCGGGCAGGAGCATCCAGGGCCGCCACTCATCGTTCTGCGGGCACTGGTCGGACTGAAGAAGGATCGCCGTCCCGGCGGACTGGAAGCGTTGCTCGCGCGGACGATCGAGCGGTTCCCGGGCGGCCACGCCGGCGAGAGCGCTCTGGAACTTGCTGCCGAGGCGAGCAGCGACCCCGAACGCCAGAAGAACCTTCGCCGCCGCCAATTGCAGCTACGCATCGACGAGGCCGCCGCGGCGGAGGGCTTGGCCAAGGTGACGATGCTGCAGCGCGCGATCGACCTGGCCAGCCGCTTCGGTTTCGCAGGGGAGACGGAGGCGTTGCTCAAAGAGCAGCAGGATCTGCCCGAGGAGGACCTTGGCTTCGAGTCGATGGAGGTCAGCATCGACCTCCCGACCCAGGAAATCCGCGAACAGGTCGACCTGATCGTCGGCTCTCACGCGGCCGACATCTTCGAGGCGCTCCGGCGTCTCGGTGACTTCGGGCCACCCGGAGGCTCCCACCCCGACATCGACCGCGAGGTGGAAGAGCAGGAGAGGGAGAGCCCGTTCATCAATCTTTTTCCCCACTCGATGTTCGGGACCGAGACCTCAGCACCGACCTTCCTGGCCGGGACCGAGGAGAACAAGAGGCTTGCGAGTCGGGGGCGGCAGCGTCAGCTACACGCCGACCTCTACGGGCGGGCCCTCTATGCGCCGATGCTCGACGAGGCGGTCGATCGTCACGGACGCCCTTCTCACGAGGAGCTCGCTCGGCACTTCGCCACCGAGCTAATCGGCGAGGTCCGCGGCGAGCGAATCGCCCGTGCACTCGAATTCTTCTGGGACGAGGAATACGACGAGGCAGCCCACCTGATCGTGCCGCGCCTGGAGAGCATCCTGCGAGACGTCGCTCGGGTCAGCGGACTACCGATCGTCAGGCCCGCGGAGGAGGGCAGGTTCACCGGCGTCGTCTCGCTCAATGTGCTGCTCATCAAGCTCCGTGAGCTCTATGAGACGCCCTGGTTCGACTATCTCGAAGCGCTGCTGAGCGACCCGCTCGCGATCAATCTCAGAAATGACATCGCCCATGGCATCCGACAACGCGTGGGCGGGGTCGGAGCAGCGCTGCTGATCCAGGCCGCCTGCCACCTGACCTTGATCCGCCGGACCGAGAGGTCCGAGGAGACTTCCCGGCCGCCCGGAGTTGCCGAGGAGGATCGAGGGATCTAGTGATGGTCAGCGGGCCTCCGCGGACCGCCGGCTCCCCGTCGCGAGTCCCGGTTCCCGAGGTCTCCGGCACGAAGGCGAGGTCTACGTAAGGAAGCGTTATCGGGCGTCGTGAGGTCGAGGAGATCCGGCTAGAAGCAGCCCTCATTCGAACCGCCCGACGATCATGCCGGGACCACGGCGAGGGCTGGAACAGCGCTCGAAGGGCATCGCGACTCGTTGTGGCCGACGGGCGCCGGGAAGGGTGACGAGCAGCCCCGCCGCCGTCACCGGGCGACAGGACTTCGCTGGAAAGTTGTACGCCTCGCCGTAGCTCAGCCGGGCGGTCGCGGTGTCGTCGGGGGTGAGGATGATCGTGCGGTATGGATGGCCTTTGGTCGGAGTGAGATTGGGGGCGTGCTCGGCCTCGTGCCCGATCGTCCGCCCGCCGACGCCGACCGCGATCGCGCGTGGCGTGCCGGAGTACTTGCAGGTATGGCCGGAGAGGTTCTCGATCGTCAGCGAGGTGTAGACGCTGCCCAGCGCGGGCCCGCCTTCTCCGCGGTTGTAGACGAGGAGCTTCCCCGGCGGGCAGCCGGGGAGGGCTTCGAGGGCCGCGCTGCGGCGCAGCCGGATCGGCCGTCGCACCCAGGTCCGGCCGCCGTCGGCGGTGAAGTAGGGCTGGGTCCCCGGGTGTTCGCAGCTATCGCAGGGGGTTGCGAATCCGTGGCGGGCGTCGGCGAAGTGGACCGTGGCGCCGGCGGGCATGCCGCGGGCGGGGAGGACGCGGGCCGAGGCCTTGCCGTCGGCTTCGAAACGGATCAGCTTCAGCGCGTGGACTCCGGGATCGCTGACGACGAACCCGTCCGGCGGCCGGTCGGTGACACCGGCGAACCCGCCGCCTATGGTGCCGACCAGGGTGTCGACGTAGGCGGGCCTCCAGCCCTCCGGCGAGCGCTCGTAGAACCCGATCCGGGTCTGGCTGCCTTCGAGCAACACCGGCACCACCTCGAGGCCGCCGATGAGCCGCGTCGGTAGTCCGTAGCGGAGGGGATGGTCGTCGCCTCGCGGAGCAGGCACCCGGACCTGCGTCCAGTGGCGGCCGCCGTCGGCCGTGTGCCAGAGCGTGCTGTGCAGTCCGCCCACAAGCCAACCGCTCCGGGGACTCGTGAATTCGATCCGGCCGTCGACCGGCGTCGAGCCGACCGGGCTCCAGTGCGCGCCCCCGTCGTCGGTGCGGTAGAGGCTGCCCTCGGCTTCGACGCCGGATCCGTGCTGGGGGTCGACCACCACGTAGCCCGTGCGTAGGTTCGGGAAGGAGAGGGGGGCGGTGAAGAGCGGCGGCTGACGCGCTTTCCGCACCACGCCCTGGGTCCAGGTGAAGCCACCGTCGGTGGTCGAGTAGATCGCGAGGTGGGCGTGGCGCTCCGAGGTGGAGGCGACGACCCAGCCGTGCTCGGGGTCGACGAAGTCCGAGCCGACGAAGCTGTGGACGTCGACGGGCGCGGCCGCCCGCCAGGTCCGGCCGCCGTTGGCGGTGAGGTAGATCGACCGGCCCGCCGCCCAGGCGCCTTCGCCGGAGCTGCCGGGCAGCGTCCGCACTTGTCCCGCGAGGATCGGCCCGCGGTGGTGCGCGGGCTTCCGCGGCGCGGGCGGCGGCGCCGGTTCTTCCGGCGGCGTCCCCGGGATCGTGCCCGCTTCCGTCGCGCCGCTCCCCCCGGCTCCGGAGCCGCAGCCGGCGAGGACCATCAGCGAGAGGACCGCGATGAGCGCCGCGCCGCAAAGGCTCTTGAGCATGTGTGGACTCTAGGGCCGCGCGGATCGGCACCACGGTCGGGACGCTGCCGGATCTCGGGCGATCCTGAAAACGCCTGGCGCGGCGCGATGTCGAATTTCGGATCTCGTCCGCGACATCCTTTGCGACAGAATCGACGGATGCTCTCGCGTCGACGTAACCGTTCATCGCCAGGGAAGGCGGAAGAAGGGAAGCCGCTGCTTGCCGTCGACGTCGACGGTGTCGTCCTACTGCTCGGCGGCGGCGACGAGAGTGCGCCGGGGGCCGCCGTCCAGTTCGAGCTCATCGATGGGATCGTCCATCGCGTCTCCATCGGTGCCGGCGACTGTCTGCGTCGGCTCTCGGGGCATTTCGAGCTGGTCTGGGCGACGGGGTGGCAGGCGCGCGCCAACGATCATTTCCCTGCGCTGCTGGGGCTGCCGCGCCTTCCGTATGTCGACTTCGGCGGCGCCGCCAAGTTCGGCAGCGCGCATTGGAAGCTCGAGCCGTTGGACGCGTACGCGAAGGGCCGCCCCCTCGCGTGGGTCGACGACAACTTCGACGACATCTGCTTCGAGTGGGCCGCGGCGCGCGAGGAGCCGACGCTGCTGGTGCCGGTCGATCCGCGGCACGGCCTCCGCGACGAGGAGGCCGAGACCCTGCTGACGTGGGGCCGCCCGTTTGCCGTTCCCGCGCCCGGCTAAGGAGGTCCGATCGCGCGCCCGGCGCGGCCCCCGGCGCTGCGGTCCAGCTCCCCGCCCTCGAGTCGTTCCCGCAGCCGTCGCAGGGAGCGGGAGAGGATCTGCTGGACGTTGGCGAGCGAGAGGCCGGTCATCGTCGCGATCTCGGGACCGTTGAGGTCGCCGCCGAAGCGCAGCGCCAGCACTTCGCGGTCACGCGGGACCAGTTCGGCGAGGGCGGTCGCCAGCTCCGGCTCGATCCCCAGGTCGGGTTCGGGCAACTCGCTGCCGAGCTCGCCCTCGGGAACCTCCTCGATCGCTTGTTGCTTGCCCCAGACGTCGGCCCGGTAGTGGTCGATCAGCAGGTTGCGGGCGATCGTCAACAGCCAGACGCGCGCCGGCGCACGCTCCGGGTCGAATCGACCCCAGGCGCGGAGTGCCCGTTCGAAGGTGCGCTGGGTCAAGTCCTCGGCGTCGGCGACCGAGCGCAGCCGGTACGCGAAGAACCCGTAGATGCTCCAGACGTCGTCGTCGTAGACGCTGGCGAAGTCCGGTCTCGTCATAGGCGCAGGCTATTTGTCCAAACGGCCGTCATTGAGGCATCCGGACAAAAAAGCGGCCCGCACGTGGCGGGCCGCTTTCAAGTGGTCGATCTAACGAGCGCTATTTGTGCCCGCCGTGCCCTTTTTTCGCCTGGGACTTGAAGGTGACCTTCACGGTCTTGGTCACCGGGGTGCCGCCGCCCTTGGGCGTGTAGGTGACTTTGACCTTGACGGTCAGCTTGCCCTTGGCCTTGAGTTCTTCTTTCGCGGCTTTGGTCAGCTTGACCTTGACCTTGACCTTGCCGGCCTGGACCGAGACCGTGGTCGTCGCGATGCCCTTGCCGCTGACTTTGACCTTGCCCGGCGCGTTGACCTTGAACGTGACCGTCGAGCCGTTCGGCGACGTCGCGATTTCGTTGACGCCGATCGTCGGGGTGACGCAGTTCGGGGGCGTCCCGACCTGACCGGAGGCGCAGGTGCTGGTGCCGCCGCCACCGCCGCCGGTGTTACCGCCACCACCGCCGGTGTTTCCGCCACCGCCACCGCCACCGCCACCGGTGGGTTTATGGCAGTTCGGAGGGGTGCCTTCTTCGCCGCTCGGGCAGTAGGGCTGGTAGGGACCTGCAGCAGAGGCTGCAGCGGTCGTCGCGAATGCCGCGGCCATGAGGGCAGCGACGACGACGAGACTGGAGATGATCGACCACTTCTTCATGCTTGGAGGCTCCTTTCTAAAGCTTCAGAAAAGGAATACGCCGCCGTTCCGTAATTGCTGACAAGCGGGTGAGAATTCTCCTACCGCTGGGACCAGGGAAGGCTCGCTTCGGTGCCGATCAGGCCCCGAAGTTTGGCGAAGCGGTAGAGCTGGATTTCCCCGGTGAAAGGCTGCCCGGGCCCCTTCGCCGATATCGAGCCGAGCGTCTTCCAGCCCCCGCTTCGGAACGCCTGGACCTTGACCTTCCCGGCGCGGGGAGCGATCCCCCAGACGGCCGCCTTGAACGGCCCGGTCCGGTGGGCGACGAAGGGGAAGCGGAACGCCTTGGCCGAGGGCTTCGGCGATCCATCGAGGAAGTAGACGCCCGATTGGTAGGTCGATGCGTAGCTCTTGCCCTCCGGCGCGTCACGTATCTGCAGCGCGATCGCGACCCGCGCTCCTTGTTTCCAGAACAGATAGAGATCTTGCTCGTACCAGCGCGCCTGTACGGCAAGGGAAATCCCGTTCGGGTCGGGGGGATTGGTGTCGTACCAGAACTCGGTTACCCAGAGCGGCTTTTTCCCAGGTGGAAGAGCGCGCTTGCTTGCTTCTGCCTTTTCCAGCACCTTGGTGAGCCGGCCGATGTCGGGCGTCGTTACGTCGAGCGGACTGGTCGCCGATTGGGTGGGCGGCCCGACGGCAATCGGATGGTCCGAGAGCACATCGAAATGCGCGGGTTCCGGGCAGGCGACCGGGGCCAGCTTCCCTCCCTTCAGGCAGAGCAGGGTGCGAAGAAAAAGAACCGGGCGAGTCCGTTCCCCCCCTGGTTCGTCGCCGAACGGGGCTAGCGATCCGCCCACCACGGTCGCTCTCGGCTGGACCGACTTGACGGCGGCGAAGAAGTGGTTCAGGAGGGACCGGTAGAGGCCGGGTCCAGGATTGCTTTCTCCTTCCCACTGAGGGGCCAGATAGAAGTCGAGATTAGGCTCGTTCCAAGCTTCGAAATGCGAAACGGTGGGGAGGGCGTTCCCCAGTGCCGCAGGGTCGGGAAACGAACCGTCGTAGCGCCGCGCGAGGGCGTGGGCGAATTCGCCGAGAGCTCCGGGCGACGGCTTCCAACTTCCCGGTTCCGCCCGCTTCGGACGATCTGCGCCTTCTGCCCACGTGGGCGCGTCATAGATGGTGAGAAGAACCTCAAAGCCTGCGGCGGCCGCTTCCCGCACGGCGTCGTCGAGGGTCGTCCAGTTGTAGCCGGGGTCGGCAGGATCGGCGGCGTCGAAGTCTGGCCCTGGCTGCTTCGGCGCGATGCTCGCCCAGTGGACGTCGATCCGCTCGACGCCGGCACCCAATTCCTTCGCATGGCCCAGCCAGAGCTGCCGCGTCGCCGCTTCTTCGGAAGCGAAGAGCGAATCGGCGAACCCGACCTTGAGTCCGTGGGCTTGCGCTGTGCTCGTGAAGAACAGAACCGCGGCGCAGCACATCGCGCAAAACGCCTGTAGCCGCTGCGACTTCGACACGAAGCTCGGGTCAGTCCCCGGGATGGACGGGGCGCCGCCGAACGATGACGAAGCCCACTGCGAATATGGCCGCCATCGCGATCAGGATCGGCAGGAGCAGTCCGATTCCTTGCGAGCTGGAAGTTCCGGTCACCTGGCCGACGATCTGCCCTACCGGAGATGATCCGTCGCCTTCGGGACCGTCAGACGTCGCGCCCTTTCCAGCCGGCGATCCTGACGTCGTGGCGGCGAGCTGTGCCGCCGCTTTTCCTGCGGGACCCGCCTTTTCGAGCCGCTTCGCGTTTTCGGAGCCCAACGCCTCGGCAGGACTCGGCGACCCACCGGTGACCGCGGCGGCTTCTTCGCCGCCGCCCGAGGAATCTCCGCCACCGCCACCAGCGGGGGCGCCGGCGGCGTTGTGGCCGACCCCTTCGGTCGGCGTTTCACCGCCCGCGGTCGGCAGGGTTTCGGTGTACTGGCTGTTCCCCGAATGGCCCGGCGCGACCACGCCCTGGGCGGCGGCGGCGGAGCCAGCCACGCACGCGAACACGACGAGCGCCGTGGCCAGGGCGACCTGCAGAGATCGGAGGAAGCTCATGTCACTAGATACGGACAAGAGATCGGTCGGCTGACAGCCGCACGGTGCAGGTCAGCTTCGCGGGGCCTCCACCGTATTAACCGATGATGGAATCGATCAGGCGACTCCCGTTGGGCGCGCAACTGCAGGCGACGCTCGCGAACATCGACCTGTCCGGGCTCTCGGCCGGGATTCTCGGCTTTCTGCTGATCGTCTATTTCGGCCTCAACGGCGGTGGCTACGACCCGCTCCTGCACGACCAGATCGGCATCGCCGTCTGGTGGAGCGTCATCCTCGGGCTCGCGGTGGGGGCGCTTCCCCTACGGGGATTGCCGCGGTCCGCCTGGGTGGCCCTCGGGGCCTTGGCCGCCTACGTCATCTGGGTCGGCCTCAGCGCCACCTGGTCGAGTTCTGCCGACCGCAGCCTCGATGACCTCGCCCGCCTCGCCACTTATCTGGGGATTTTCGCCCTGGCCTTGGGGCTGAGGGGCTCGAAAGGCGTGCGGCGAATGGTCGTCGCGGTCGGCTCCGGCATCGTCGTGATCGCCGCTGCCGGCCTGCTCTCGCGGCTACACCCCGCCTGGTTCCCCAATGCCCACGAAACGGTCAACCTGCTGCCCGCGGTCCGCGGCCGACTCAGTTACCCCGTCGGATATTGGAACGGGCTAGCGGCACTGGTGGCGATCGGCCTGCCGCTCGTCCTCTACATGGCCACGTCCGCCAGGCATCTCGTCGTCCAGGCCCTGTCGGCCGCGGCCCTGCCGGCGCTCGCCGTCACCCTCTACCTCACCTTCTCGCGCGGGGGCCTGCTGGCGGCGGCGATCGGCCTCGTCGCCTTCTTCGTGTTGATCGGAGATCGCATGAGGCGCGGCAGCACCGCCCTGATCGCGGCGGCCGGGGCGGCGATCCTGATCGTCGCCGTGCACCAACGCCCTGCGCTCGAAGAAGGCTTGTCGAACGGCGCCGCCCAGCATCAGGGGAATCAGATCCTGGCGATGACCTTGGTCGTCTGCGTCGGCGTCGGGATGCTCCAAGCCGGCCTGGCGCTCTATCTCCAGAACGCTCCTCGTCCCCGTCTCCTGTACCCGTCGCGGAAGACGACGCAGGTCGCCGCGATCTCCGTGAGTGTGCTGATCCTCGCCGCGGTTGTCGCCGCCTTTGCCACCGGCAAGGTCTCGCACGCCTGGAACGAATTCAGGGAGTCCGGTGACACGGGGAACTCGGCCTCACGGCTGCATAGTTTCAGCAGCGACGGCAGGCTTCCGTACTGGCATGCCGCGGTGCAGGAGTTCGACGCGCACCCTCTGGTCGGTGGCGGATCGGGCAGCTACGAGGTCTGGTGGGCTCAGCATCGGGGAGACAAGGGAGGGTTCGTGCAGGACGCGCATTCGCTCTACCTGCAGACCTTGGCCGAGTTGGGGATCGTCGGGCTGGTCTTGCTCCTGTTCTTCTTTGGCTGGGTGCTCTGGACCGGGTTCCGGAACTACATGAAGGCGACCCGATCCGGTCGCGACCGGATCGCTGCGGGACTGGCGGGAATTCTCGCCTTCACGATCGCCGCGGGCTACGACTGGCTCTGGGAAATCCCGGTGCTGCCGGTCGTCTTCCTTCTGCTCGTCTCGGTCGTGATCACGGCAGGTTCACGCAGCGGCCAGCGGGCCGGCTCCTTGAAGCTCAGGATCGGTCTGGTCGGCACGTCCGTGGCGGCGATGGTCGCGATCGCGATCCCGCTAGCTGCCGCCGCGTCCCTCCAAGAAAGCCAGGCAGCGGCTCGATCGGGCGACCTCACCGGCGCGCTGTCGAAGGCCGAAGACGCGACCAATGTCGAGCCATTCGTCGCCGCCACCCATCTGCAGAAAGCACTGGTCCTCGAAGAACAGCAGCAGCTCGTGCGGGCTGAGGCGGCAGCCCGAGAAGCCGTTCGCGCCGAACCCGAGGAATGGCGAGCCTGGGTGGTGCTATCGCGCATTCAGGCTAAGCTCGGCAAGGTGCATCCGGCGATTGCTTCCTATCGGCGAGCCAAGCAACTCAACCCGCGATCCCCGCTCTTCCAATGATCGACGACCGTGATCTCGAAGTTGGCATCGATGAAGCCGAGCGCGCGCGGCTGAGCGAGATGGGCGAGCGTCTCGTTCACGAGCGCCCCGTCCCCGACGCCGCTTTCCGAGGCACGCTACGAACCCGGTTGTCGCGGCGACGCAGCGTCTGGGCGGGGGAGACGTGGAGCTCCGGTAGCCGGTGGCGCCCGCTCGCGGCCACCTACTCGTGCCTGGGGATGCTCCTGCTCGCCGTCGCCGCGGTCGGACTGGCCGGGGCGGGTCCTTTCGGCTCTTGACCACGAACGAGGATGATCGGCCGCGGGTCGACATCCTCGGCGTCGGCGTCAGTGCGGTCGACATCCCCGGTGTCTGTGAGATCGTCGCCGATTGGATCGCACGCGGGGCGCGCCGTTACGTGTGTGTCACCGGTGTCCACGGAATCATGGAAAGCCGGCGTGACCAATCTCTCCGACAGATCCACAACGAGTCAGGGCTGACGGTCCCGGACGGCATGCCGACGGTATGGGCGGGCCGCTTCGCCAGGGCGGAGGGCATGGATCGCGTCTACGGGCCGGAGATGATGCTGGCGATCTGTGAGCGTTCCGTCGCGGCGGGTTGGAGCTCCTTCTTCTATGGCGGAGGTCCCGGCGTCGCGGACAAGCTCGAGGCCGAGATGCTCCGTCGCTTTCCCGGGATGAAAAGCGCTGGCACGCACATGCCACCGTTCCGACCGCTCACCGAGAACGAGGACGCTGAGGTTGTCGAGAAGATCAACTCTGCCGGCCCCCAGCTGATCTGGGTCGGGCTCTCGACCCCGAAGCAGGAGCGCTGGATGGCGGCACACGTCGAACGCCTGAAGGGCCCGTGTGTCCTCTTCGGGGTCGGCGCGGCGTTCGATGTCAATGCCGGGATCCGGGCCGATGCCCCGCGATGGGTGAAGCGACTCGGTCTGCAATGGCTGCATCGGCTCTTCCAAGAGCCGCGGCGCCTGTGGCGGCGCTATCTCGTCAACAACCCCGCTTTCGTGCTTGCCGTGCTGCGACAAAAGCCGAAGATGGCCGGGTTCGGCTCCGAAGATCCTGACGGGGGTGTCGTTCCACCGCCGTAAGCGTCGTCTAGCATTCGCGCCGATGCCGAGCGGACGAATCTTGATCACCGGCGGCGGAGGTTTCATCGGTGGCCACCTCGCCGCCTCCTTCATCGAGGAAGGCCGCTCGGTCCGAGTCGTCGACTGCAAGCCTCTCGATTCCTGGTACCAGATTCACCCAGAGGCCGAGAGCCTGGTCGCCGACGTCTCCCAGATCGAGGTCTGCCGGGACGTGGTGAGCGACGTCGAGCAGGTCTACAACCTCGCCGCCGACATGGGCGGCATGGGTTTCATCGAGGGGAACAAGGCCCTCTGCATGCTCTCGGTGCTGCCCTCCACCCAGATGCTGATCGCCGCTCGCGAGGAGATGGTCGAGAGGTTCTTCTACTCCTCCTCGGCGTGCGTCTACGCGGCCGAAAGGCAAGACAGTCCGGAGGTACGTGCCCTGAGGGAGTCCGATGCCTATCCCGCCATGCCAGAGGACGGCTACGGCTGGGAGAAGCTCTTCTCCGAGCGGATGTGCAGGCACTTCAGAGAGGACTTTGGCCTCCAGACGCGCGTCGCGCGCTACC